>NZ_BFBR01000003.1 GCF_003112735.1 Candidatus Phycosocius bacilliformis | reverse complement strand
ATGACAACGGGCCTCAAACCCGATCCCGGCACGGTCGTACCAACGTCGGCAATTTGGTGGGCGGCCACCCACCAAATTGCCTAACCAGCCCAACCATACTGACACATCACAAACAGACAATCCCGGACGGCGTCAGCCGATCCGGGACCTTGTGGCGCACATGCGCATGGAGGTCCCCGCTCTTCGCTGCGCTTCGGCGGGGATGACATCGTTTAGAGTTGGTTGCATTTATAAATGGGTGTCATCCCGGACGGCGTCAGCCGATCCGGGACCTCCCAGCGCAAGGGCGCAATCGCACAACGAGGTCGACGGGGCAGAGCTCAGGAATGGCTGAGCTCTGGCGCCTCACAAAGGCATGCATCCGATGGCGCATTGTTGAATGATCAAGCCTCAGGCCCCCGCACTCGGCCGGGCGCTGACGCGTTCGTGCCACGCCTTGAGGTGGCTGCAATCCTCTGGGATGGGCGTGCCGATAAAGCTCCCAAAATCCACGGTGGTCAGCGCCATAATGTCGGCAGCGGAAAAAGCCGCGCCTGCAATATAGTCCCTGTCGGCCATTTCACGGTCGAGCCAATGATAAGCCCGGTCGGCATGGGCGCGATTGCTCTCACCGAAATCCTTATATTGGGTCAACAAATGAGCCGTAAACGGATGGGTATGCCGCCAGATCTGCCCGATCGGGCTCATCACCTGCCACTCCACGCGGCGGATCCACATGTCGATGGTAGCGATCTCAAGCGGCGTGGTGCCAAAAAGTGGCGGATCTGGCTGGATGGCTTCCAAATAGCGGCAAATGCTGACGCTCTCGCAGATGCATGTGCCATCGTCGAGCTCCAGCACGGGGACTTGGCCAAGGCTGTTTTTGGTCAGGAAGTCGGGTGCCTTATGCGCACCTTGGCGCATGGGGATATGGACATGCTCAACATCCATGCCCTTTTCAGCCAGGAAAATCCGCACGCGTCTGGGATTGGGGGCGGGATTATGCTCGCCATAAAGTTTCATCATCGCACCATACTCCACGCCGGGAACAGAAATCAGCCCAAACCAAAAGGGGCTCAAACCAAAAGGGCTCAAACCAAAAGGGCCCAGACCTAAGTCTGAGCCCTAACATGGCTTAATCGCGCTTGGGTAGGGTTTTGCGACCTTCCTTCACATCGAGGAAATAGGACCACGAGGTTTCATTGGGTCGCGCATCATCCAGAGGCGGCGGCGATGTCCAAGCAGGGTAATTCTTGGCAATCTCATCTTTCAGCACAGCGGGCATTTGGTCCCAGCTGTCGAGTTTGCGGCCATTGGTGTTGAAGTAGATTTCGCCTTCACGGCCACCCATGCGCATCCAAGGCAGCCAGTCGGAAATCCGCACCCATGCCACGCTGGCCTCTGCGGTTGTTTTGGTGGGGTCGAGTAAGTCCTTTACCGTACCCGCAAAGTTGAACATTTCGGTGGCGTGATAGGTGCCGCCCACTTCTGCCTGATATTTGCCAGCCAGCGGGTTGGAATAGAACAAAGGCACCGTGATGTTGGTCCACCAATGATCGCCGCTAATCGTGCCGGTCCAGCGGATCGGCTGACCGTCGCGGCCTGTAACATAAGATGTTGAGTTCACCGGATCATTGGCGACATGCATCACATCGACCACTTCGCCGGTCCACGGATTGGTCCATTTGCTCAAAACCTTGCCGGTCTTGGGATCGGTATAAATCAACAGCTCACGCGAGATCAGCCGATAACCAGCCCCGCGCACCGGGTCATTGACCGTCACACACTGGCGGATATTCATGCCCTCGGCCCGAAACAATAATTTGTCGGCCTCGCCCTGACGGCGGGAATAAGCATCGCCGGCCCAATAATAGGTGACTGCGACCCCGTCGCGCAGATCGCATCCCATTTTGCGGTTTGCCGCCAACACGCCTTCTGGGGTGTTGAGGTCAAGCGGGGCCGGGGCGGGTACCGCTGCCGGGGCGGTCGCTTTCTTTTTTGGTGCAGCAGAGGCTGGGCCCGTGCCGACTATGGCTGTGAGGCAGGCAGCAAATCCAATCAGCATGTGGCGGGCAGAAATCTGGGTCATGACAGCTCCTTGTCTAGAACATTCTTAACAGGGGCTTTGTCGACTTGTCACCAAAAATTTGTCCGGACATTTCAGCAGCCGACCGTGGCGTGCCAGAGGACTGGCTGGGATGGGGCAAAAGCATCGTGCCGGATCTTCCGATCAGCACGATGCCCTATGTTGATTGGTGTCGCATCGCTTGTGACGAAAGCCGAAAGCCAGTTTTCGCCACGATGCTTTAAAATGTCCCCTTAAGGCTGACCCGGATCGAGCGACCTGGCTTGGGCAAATAATCCTTAAGGAAGGAGGTGTGCTCGCGAATGTCCTCATTGGTCAGATTTCGGCCTTCAAAGGTCAGTTCGATTCTGTCCTCACTCTGGATCGGCCGCCACGCCCATAGGGCATTGACCATGGTAGAGCCTTCCGTGCGGGTTTCAAAGGCCGCTGTGCGTGACTGATCGGCCAAAGACTGGACTTCCGCGCGCAGGCGCATTTGGGGCCGGGTTGCTTCAAGGCCGAGTGTCACCAGTGTAGGCGGCATGCGCGCAATCGGACCACCTGCGTCATAGCTGCCCCGCACAGTATCAATGCCACCCTCGCCGACCCAACGCCAGCCACCTGCTTCGCCCAATGAATAGCTGACATGGAATTCAGCCCCTGTCAGCGTGGCGTCTTTCTGGCTGACCTCAAACACAGGCAGGCCGTCTTCGATCTGGCCGGTGGGGTTAAACGCGATGAAACCGTCAAACCCGGTGCGCCACACGGTCAGGTCCAAGGTCGCGCGACCGACCTGCCAGCGACCAACGGCCTCTGCACTGGTTGCGGTTTCGACTTTCAGATTGGCATCGCCAATTTCATAGGCTTGGGTTGCGGCATGCGGGCCATCCGCGAACAATTCCACTTCCGTGGGCGCGCGCTCGGTATAGCCGAGATTGAGTGACAGGCGCAGGCCATCGGCTGGTTTGATGAAGCCGCTCGCCGAGAAGCTGCCAAGGTCAAAATCCCGATTACCAGCCAGACCTGAATAATCGCGGCGTTCATAACGGGCACCCACTTCAGCGCCCCAATTGTTGGCATTGTAACGCTCAACCCAGAAGGCCCCGAGTGTCTCGATTGTCACCGGCAGAATGAAGGCCTCATCGCCTTGGGCGGCAAAATCGGTAGACCCGAATTGCACACCAAACAGACCGTCCAGATTGCCCATGCTGCGGTGGCGGGCCTCGAGCCGGCCCTCATAACCCTCATTTGTGAAGACGGTGCCGACAGCCCCGTCAAACTCAATTTCGCTATGGGTGTAGTCGCCAGAGGTCAGAGTGAGGGTCAGGCTGTCGAACCAGCCCAGGTCGCGAATACCTGCCTGAAAATCATAACGGGTCTGGCTCAGGTCAATGAAAGCCTCTTCGCCGGGAATCCCATATTTGGATTTGGTGCGGCGGGTCGACAAAGCGAGATTGGTCCGCTCTGTAATCCTGCCAATGCTCCCACCCAGAGCCCAGATTTCCCCGCGTGTGTTGAACGCCGTCCCTTCGGCATCATCGCCTGTGACCGCGCGCAGGGCCGCTGTTTGGACAAAGCCCGGCACTTTGTAATCTTGGCCTTCGCGGCGGAAACCATCGAGGCGGAAAACAGTCTGACCCGAGGTGCCGACAATTTTCAGGGCCGCGGTGCCTGCGTCTTCAGCCGTAGAGCCACCGACGAAAATTTCTCCGCCGATGGGTTTTTCGGGTAGGCGGGTCGGCAGACGACCATCGACCACATTGATCACCCCGCCCACGGCATTGCCGCCATAGCGCAGTGCTGCGGGGCCTTTCAGCACTTCGATGGCTTCAGCATCCAGACCGTCAATCGCCGGAGCATGATCTGGCGAAATGGTGGAGGCATCAATGCCAGCCAGTCCGTTCAACACCAGTCGAATGCGGTCTTCACCGAGGCCACGCACGATGGGGCGCGAGGCATTGACCCCATAAAAGGTCGATCGCACGCCCGGAATGCCGGCCAAAGTCTCGCCAATGCCGCCCCCGATCGAGGCTTGGAGTGCTTCGCTGCGGGTCACCACCGCCACGCCTTGGCTGATGGCGTCAGATGGATCGCCCAAGGCGGTGGCTGTCACCACAATCGTCTCTGGTGTTTGCACCGGTGCGGTCTGGTTGACTGGCCCGGCAGTCTCTGGGGCAGCAAGGCTCAACAAGCTCACAAACAAAGCAGACATCGGGGAGGCTCCTATTATGTTATTTCATAACACTCATTAGTGGAGGAATTCTGGTGCCGCAAGTGTGATGCCCATTTTCCATCCTGGCCAAACTCAGGCATGAAGGCGGGGTCATATGGTGACTTACACGCCGGTTTTCATCAGGAGGCTCCGATGCATGATCTTATCCGCGAGGCTGAAGCCCTGTGTCAGCGCGCCGGCATGACGCTGACAGCACCTCGACGGCGTGTTCTGGAGATACTTGCCGCTTCTGACACACCGATGAAGGCCTATGATTTGATCAGCAAGGCGGGGGAAGATGGCCGCGCCACCAAACCACCAACCGTCTATCGCGCACTCGACTTTCTCTGCCAATTAGGCCTGGTGCATCGGATCGAACAAGATGCGACCTTTGTAGCCTGCAACCACGCAGGCCATACCCAGCCCGTTGCCTTGTTTGTCTGCAATTCCTGCCTCAAAGCGACGGAGGTGGCCTATGATGACGTTGCCCAAATGTTGGAATCTGCCGCTTTGACACGCGGCTTCCAACTCCAGCGTTTGGTGATTGAAGGGCGTGGTCAGTGTCAGGACTGCGCCTTGGCTGCTTAATCGGGAAAGTGGACTGGCGGATGCAAGATTATTGGCGGGGTAGTGTCGAGGCCTGGGAATGCGACGAGATGGGCCATATGAATGTGCGCTTTTGGGTGCGCCGTTCGCTGGATGGCATGATGCTGATGGCCGCAGGGCTGGGTTGTGACCGCGCGTTTGCACCCGAAGCCACTGCCACACTGATCCCAGTTCGCCAGCATATCCGGTTCTTGAGGGAAGCGCGCGAAGGCGCGCCCTTGTTCTTTCGTGGCGGCGTTGTTGGGCTCGAAGACACCGATATGGTGGTCTATGGCGAGATTGTTCATGCTCTTGATGGGGCGATCGGGGCGACTTTTCTAACCCGATTGCGCCATGTTGAGGCCAGCACTGGTAAGCCTTATCCTTGGCCGGTCCGCACGTTAGAGCGGGTGCCACATGTGATGGTAGAGGTACCAATTCATGGTCGCCCGCGCTCAATCCCGTTTGAAAGCGAGCCAGAGCCGATTGAGTCGGCTCATCTTATCGCCCGTGGCTTTCAACAGGTTGGCTTGTCGGCTGTGCGGGTCGAAGATGCCGATGTCTTCAACCGCCTCTATCCTGAAGGCATGATTGGGCGGGTGTCGACGGCGGTGCCCAATCTGATGACCGCGTGGCGGGAAGAAGCCACAGCCGAATTGAGTGCCATGGACGGACAGCCACGCAAGGCTGGCGCAGCGGTGCTGGAATATCGATTAGATTATCTGGCTTGGCCCGGGGTTGGCGATTTCACGGCGGTCTATTCTGGCGTCGCAGAGTTGGCCGAAAAGACCAATACGCTCAAGCATATTCTAACCCACCCACTGACCGGGCAGGTCTATTGTGTTTGCGAGGCGGTGGCCGTCACCTTTGACCTGGTCGCGCGCAAAGTCATCCCGATCCCACCTCAAGCACGCGCGAGCTTGGAAGCACGCTTGATCAAACCGATCTGACAAGCTCAATCAGGGCCTGTCCACACACATCTGGCCGTTCCATTGGCAGGAAATGGCTGGTCTCTGCGATGGTCTCAACTGCGATACCGCAGCGGGTCAATAGGGGGATAAGCGTTCCTACCGTGGTGGAATGACGCGCGCCGCGCAACAAGCGCCCCGGAACTCGCAACGCTTTTAGTGCCTTGATCGGATTATGGCGTTGGCCAGCAAAGCAGGCCGCTTCAAAAGCCGGCGCGCAGGAAAGCCGAACCTGACCATCCGGCATATCGGTTAAACCATCCTCACAATAATCGGCGAGCATGGCTTCCGGCCACGTCTTGAACGCACCGCGCCCGCGATAGGCCTCAATCGCTGCAGCCCGGCTTGGGAAAACCGCCCGCCGACGTCCGGCGGCCCGTGCCAAGGGAAACTGACTGCGCCACAATCTGAACACCCACGGCATATGGGCGTAGACGTAAAATGGGGTCGGGGCCAACACCGGGTCAAACAGGCACAAGCCCTTGACCAAGTCTGGCCGCAGTCCAGAGGCCAGAAGTGCTGAGGTGCCGCCCATGGAGTGGCCGGCCAGCACGGCACCTTCAGGCGCGATTTGCCCAATAAGATCGGCAATATCGTGGGCAAAGCGGTTCCAATTGTCCTGATGATCTGGATTATCCGGCAGATCGGTCAAGCCATGTCCGCGCAAGTCAAAGGCGGCAACTGGTGCATTCAAAGCCGCCGCGACCGGCTTGAGCAGTGATCGATAGGTTGAGACGCAAAATCCATTGGCATGAAAAAAGATCAATGCTGGTGCTGCCCCGGCCTGATCCTCCCTGGCCCACACAAGTCCTGCCATCGTGCCGCCGCTCACAGATTGCCGCAGGCGCGTCTCAATAAGATCCGTCACGTGATTTTGCTTTCACACTGGTCGGCAGGCGACCTACAAATTGCCAAATACCCGCTTGAGAAGGTCGGTTCCCCGCCGGGCGGGATCCTTGCGGATCGCACGCTCTTCTTCACCGACATAGGTGAACAAACCATCCAAGGCCTTTTCTACGGCAAAGCCGACCAATTGGTTCTTCAAGGGACTTGTCAATACCCGCGGTGGGGGTGGTGGTGCTGGCTCTGGCGCGGGTGCAGGCGGCAACGCCTTGGTGGCTGCTTTGGATTTGGGGGCTGATTTAGCTGCCACTGGCGGAGGCGGGGCCGGAGGTGCAGGCGGCGGCGGCGGGGATGGCAGGGTGATGGGCGCACTGGAATAGGTTTGCAGTTCCCGCCAGCCACCCAGTCGTTCAATTTCGCTGCCATAGCGGCTTTCGATCCGGTCAAGTGCTGGCCCCGCGCCGGATGCTTCCACAGCCTCAGCCATGGGGGGCGTCAAAAGGCCCACCAAACTCGTCCAGGATTTGGCTTTCAGCCAGTCGGTGCCAGCGGTGTCGCCGCCGCGCAGCAAAGACACCACATCCTCGATTGTCAAACCGCGGATGGTATCCACGAAAATGGCCCCGGCCTTTGGCATCATGGATTCGGCTGAACGATTGAGACGGAGCTGGAAATTATCCAAGGGGACACTGAGCCGCAGTGGTGCCAATCGCCGTTGCAGGCTGCCCAAGGGTTCAGGCAGCGGGATGCGCACCCGGCGGTCGCCCCAGAAGCCATCGACTTTGCCCAAACGGGAAACAGCCAGGTCGGCCCCCTGTAACAGCGCGGCCCGCAAGCCATCTTCCCGCTCATTGCCGGAGCTTGTTAGGCGTTCTTCGCCATCAAAACTGGGTAAGGTTGCAGGCCCGCCTGCACGCCGAGCGGCAGCGGCTTTGGCCAATTCCTCCAACATCTGGCCTGCACTTTGGGCGTGGGCGAGACCGGCAAATCCGGCACCAACCCCTACGCTTACCCACAAGAGGCCTCGGCGATGAATCCCGTTCTGGTTTGACAAGCTGCAACCTCCTCGGCATGGAATATTCAGTGTCATCATGGGCTTGAACATGGGCCTATTAAAGGCACATGATGACGTCCCCAAAGCCCTGTTGTAGGCTTGTTCAAATCACTGCGAAAGCCCCTGACAGCGTGGCTGACGCCTTAGGCAAAAGAGGAATGCGACCATGTATGATGCCCCGTCTGCGCCCACGTCGACCTGCTTTGATGTCACCATTGCCGATAATATCGCCCATATCGTGCTGAAAAGGCCTGAGGCTTTCAATTCGATGACTCCTGATTTTTGGAATGATTTTCCGAAAATCATTAAGGATATCAATGATAATGCGCGTGCACGCGTCATCGTCATCACCTCAACGGGCAAGCATTTCTGCTCAGGCATGGATCTGGCGGTGTTTTCCACAGGCGATGGCGTGACCCAAGGCTCAATCGCAGACCGAGAAACCCGGGGCGAGAGCTTCCGCCGCCATGTCCATTATCTGCAGGATTGCTTCTCCTGCATGGATGAAGCACGCGTTCCCGTATTGGTTGCGATTCAGGGTGGCTGTATCGGTGGGGCGGTCGATTTCATTTCTGCAACCGATATCCGCTGGGCAAGCAAGGATGCATTTTTCTGTATCCAGGAGGTCAATATCGGCATGACGGCGGACGTTGGTACTTTCCCGCGTCTGTGCAAACTGATCCCTGAGGGTTGGGTGCGTGAAATGGCCTATACTGGTCGCCGATTGGGGGCTCAAAAGGCTAAAGAAATTGGCTTGGTCAATGAGCTTTTCGACACACATGAGGAATTGGTGGCCCATGTCTTGGCAACCGCCCGCGAAATTGCCTCAAAGGCTCCATTGGCGGTCACCGGGTCAAAACTGATGATCAATTATGCCCGCGACCATTCGATCCGCGACAGCTTGGACTATATCGCGACCTGGCAAGCAGGCATGTTCAGCCCCAGCCATATGGCGGAGGCCTTCCGCGCCAATGCAGCGAAAGAGCCGGGTCAATTCCCTGACCTGCTGCCGTTGCGAAATCGTATGTAGGACAAGGCGTAACAGTCGGATTTGTGGCGGTTCATTAACTGGAAGTTGAGCCTTTTGTGCCAAAAAGGCCTATGTCTCAATCCCGCCACGTCCGCTCTTGGCTTTGGTCTGCGCTGGTCCTATCCGTCCTCGGCACCTTGTTTGGTGCCGTGGTGGCTCTCTCCGCTGTGCGCAATTTATCGAGTCAAGCTGAGCGATTGGCCAAGTTTGAGCGGACATGGAGTGAGGCTACTTGGGTTGACCAACGCGTTAGCGAGGCCGCCGATGACTTCACCTATATGGGGCGGCCCGAGGATCGTGAGCGCTTTATTGCGTTGAGCGAACCACGTGAGGCCTTGATTGAAAAAGCCATCCAACTGGCCCCCAAATCCACCAAAAAGAGTGCCTTTGCCAATATTTATACCGTAACCCGGGAAATGGGCGCGATTGAAGATTCGGCTGTGGTGCTGGCAGCCGCTGGCCGCAAGGCTGATGCGCGCGCTCTGTTGCAATCCCAGTCCTATGCCATCGCCGGGACGCGCAAAGCGCGCCAGCTTGAGAAAGCGCGTCGGGAAATTGCCGCTGGCCTCAAAGTTGAAATTGACGCAGCTTTTCTGCTCTTGAGTTTGGGGCTCGGGGCGCTGTTGACCTGTATGGTGGGGGCAGGTCTGTGTTGGGCTAGGGTGGCGGCTTTGTTCCGCGGCCAAGCCCAAGATCTGGTGGAAGCCCGAGACGCCTTGGCCGTCCATGCCTCAACTTTGGAAGCAAGGATCGAAGAACGGACCCGCGACCTTGAAGCTGCCAAGACGGCTGCAGAAGCGGCTGACCATTCCAAATCTGCCTTTTTGGCGCAAATGAGCCATGAGATCCGAACTCCAATGAATGGGGTTTTGGGTATGGCGGATGCCTTATCGCGCACCAATCTGGATGATCGGCAATTGCGTATGTTGGCGGTGATCCAAGACAGCGGCGACACACTTTTGGCGCTGCTCAATGACGTGCTGGACATTGCCAAGATTGAAGCGGGTAAGCTGTCGATTGAGGCATTGGATTTTTCCGTCATGGAAATCGTCCGCTCAACCGAGGCGATGTTCACCTTGCGCGCCCATCAAAAGGGTATCAGCTTTGCCGTTAATGTCGACGAGAGTGCCGACATCTGGTGTCTTGGCGACCCAACCCGCATCAAGCAAGTCCTTTATAACTTGGTGTCCAATGCGGTGAAATTCACCCAGGACGGCGGCGTATTGGTCACAATCAGCGCGCGCGACTTAGGCGCTGGTCACCGCGAACTCGCTTTTGCGGTTCGCGATAGCGGGATCGGCATTGAACCGGACGTCCAAGGTCGCCTGTTTGAGCCCTTCAGCCAGGCCGAGACAGCAACCAATCGCAAGTTTGGCGGCACCGGCCTAGGCTTGGCCATTTGCCGGCAGCTCGTCAGCCTGATGGGAGGCACGATCGACTTTGAAAGCCGGTCGGGTGAAGGCTCGGTTTTCCGCTTCACAGTTCCTTTGCCGCTGGGTGTGGCTCCTGAACGCACGGATGCAGGTCAATTTGAAGAGTCGCGCGCCCAAGATGGTACTGACGGCCAGCAAGTTCGTGTGCTGGCAGCAGAAGATAACGCACATAATCGGCTGGTCTTGCAGATGCTGCTTGAACAAGTCGGAATCGAACCGGTTTTCGCCGAGAATGGTCAAATCGCCGTTGATCTGTGGAACCAGGATCATTTCGATCTCATCTTGATGGATGTGCAAATGCCCATCATGTCGGGGCCGGAAGCGACGATGCGCATTCGCGCCCTCGAACGGCTGAATCAGCGGCCCCATACGCCTATTATCGCCTTGACCGCCAATGCCATGACCCACCACGTGCAGGAATGCCTGGAAGCGGGCATGGATGCCCATGTGGCCAAGCCGATCCGCCCAGAAGTTTTGTTCGCCGCCATCGATCAGGCGCTTAATGGCGATTATGAAGCACCCTCGCACACTGATCAGGCCGCCGTCGGTTAAACGATCGGGCGCTTGGCGTTAAATGCAGAAAAGGCGAGCCAATAAAGGCTCGCCTTCTGAGTAATGGGAAACAGATGCGGCTTTTCGCATCTGGAGCATCGCCTTGCGCTTATTTGGCTGCGCTATTGCAGGCTTGGATACCGGCCTCATCGAGGCTGGCGTTACCAACCGTGTAGCTGGCAACAGGGCCCAGGGTGCGCGCAATCTGACGGCAGTCACGCACTTGCGGGGTCTTGCGGTCCAGCACGGAGGTGCAGGTGTCGCCCGAGCAGTTCCAAACAGCCCCGAGCGCGATCACGCTGTCGGAGGCTTCTGCAACCGGGGTTTTCAACTTAACGACAACATTATTGTAGGCAGCCATGGCTGCAGTGGCAGTCAAGGCAAAGGCAAATCCAGCGACGAGCGTCTTGAAGCGCATGGGGAGGCTCCTGAAAAGGTTGAAGATAACGGGCTTTTTGTCCTCGTTGACCCACACCTAACCCGGCGCAGTGATAGATGCAAGCAAAAAAATGAACATACTGTATTTTATTCAGCAGTCACGATTTTGTCATTCCAGCGTGTTGAAAACCGCCTCCCAGACCTTTGTCGCCAGTTGCATCCCGTCTCCGGCCCAGACATCATGGGGTGATGCGCCCGTCAGAGGCGAGATGTTGCAGGGAGGCAGATCATGGATTTCACCATTCCCCAGCCGATTGCTGATTATTTGATCGAGCTGGATGATTTCATCGCCCGCGAGATCAAGCCGCTGGAAGAGGCCGATGACAATATCCGCTTTTTCGACCATCGTCGCGAATGGGCGCGAACTGACTTTGACAATCAGGGCCTGCCACGCCCGGAATGGGAAGCCCTGTTGGGCGAAGCCCGACGGCGGGCCGATGCCGCAGGCCATTATCGCTATGCGCTGCCTGCCGAGTTTGGCGGCAAGGATGGCAGCAATTTGGCTATGGCGATCATCCGCGAACATCTGGCGGCCAAGGGGCTTGGCTTGCACAATGATTTGCAGAACGAACATTCAATCGTCGGCAATATGCCTGGCGCGTTAATGCTGCGTGACTTTGGCACCCCCGAACAGAAAGAAGAGCTTTTGGCCAAAAGCTTGCGTGGGGAATTCATTGCTTGTTTTGGTTTGACCGAACCCAATCACGGCTCTGATGCCACGCATATGGAGAGTACAGGGGTGCGCCAGACCCGTGATGGTGTCGATGGGTGGTTGTTGAACGGGCAGAAAATGTGGCTGACGGGCATGCATGTCGCCACACATGTGATGTTCTTTGCCCGCACGAGCGGGCAGGCGGGAGATGCGCGTGGCATCACCTGCTTCTTTTTGCCGGCAGATGATCCAGGCGTGACGATTGAAGAATATCTGTGGACCTTCAATATGCCGACTGACCACCCACGTGTCAGTTTCAAGGACGTCTGGGTGCCCCAAAGTGCTGTCTTTGGCCCTCCTGAGATGGGTTTGGCCTTGGCTCAGCACTTTGTGCACGAAAACCGCATTCGTCAGGCTGCCTCATCGCTCGGGGCAGCGGTTTATTGTATCGAGGAGAGTGTGGCCTATGCGCGTCAGCGTAAGCCGTTTGGTGAGCCTTTGGCTGCCAATCAGGCGATCCAATGGCCGCTGGTGGAACTGGCGACCCAGGCCGAAATGCTCCGCCTGCTTATTCACAAGACGGCTTGGGAAATGGATCAAATGAGCAAGCCGGAGGTCGAGAAGCGGCTCTCTGATAAGGTCTCCATGTGCAATTATTGGGCAAACCGCCTGTGTTGCGAGGCAGCCGACCTGGCGATGCAAGTCCATGGCGGCATCGGCTATTCGCGCCACAAACCGTTTGAGCACATCTATCGTCATCACCGCCGCTATCGCATCACCGAGGGCAGCGAGGAAATCCAAAAGCGCAAGGTTGCTGCTTGGCTTTTTGGCTATGCCGGCCCCAAAAAGCGACATTTTTCCAACTAGTCCCTCACAATCGCAGTGAAACGCTGCGTGGCTGGCTTGCGTTGGCTGCCGCTTGGCTATTCCTTAGTGTCATGGGGCTGTTTGACGAGATTGAGCCATCGCTGGCCGCACTACAGGCAATTAAAAAATTGCCGTCGGAAGAGCCCATTATTGTATTGTCGCTCTTGCGATTCCGCCATGATCTGGCTGATGGACGCGCCGATGCCGCTTGGCAGACTTATCAGAGTGGTATCGGCCCAATCCTGCACGAATATGGGGCGAGGCGGGTAACCCACGGCATTGTCGCCCTCGACCTTGTGGGACCAGCTGGGCAATGGGATGTGGTGGGTGCCTTTTGGTACCCCAATCCCAAAGTGCTGTGGCGCTTTTTGTCCGATGAGCGGGTTCTCGACCTGATCAAGGTTCGCCGCAAAGCCGCTGATGATGTGACCATGATGATCTTGAAGGATCAGACCCACAGCTTTGCCGATGGCTGATCAGGCTTTGACTGTCTCAAATGCCTTTTCCAACACATCCAATTCCTCAGCCATCATGTCTGCCAGCGGCTGCACATCGGGGAAGATATTGGCCCCGGCAATGACACCGACTTCCAGCTGATCCTGATAGCCCTGCACCGTGATATTGATCGACATGCCATGGGCGGGAATGGATACCGGCCACAAATGCAGCATGGTGGCCCCGGCTGCATAGAGCGGAATGGGCGGACCGGGCACATTGGAAACAATCACATTGGCCCCCGGCGGCAAGACATCGGACAGGCCGGACCGACCATAGAGCAGCGAGCCGATCTGCATCGCCATCGGTGCGCCCAACACAGAAGCATTGGTGAAATTGGGGATGAAGTCCTTCAGCGGGCTGACCACGGATTTGGCTTGCACGGAATCGGCAATGATCGCTGCCAATCGTTCCCGCGGGTCGCTGATATGGGTGGCAATCGGGCAAGACATGGCAAAGGCCTGATTATTGGTATCGGCATTGCCATCCTCGCGCAGTGAAATCGGCACCATGGCCACCAATGGCTTGTCAGGTAGCGCACCCATGGCCAAAAGATGACGGCGCAGCACACCGGCAGAAACCGCCAGCACCACGTCGTTCAGCTTGCCACCCGCCGCCTTGGCGACAGCCTTGGCGCGCTTGATCGACAAGGTGGCGGTCCCAAACGCCCGCTCTGAACTAATGGCCTTGTTGAAGGGCGTGCTCGGCGGGATCAATTTGGGCAAATCCTTGAGTTTGCCAACATCGAGAAGACCGGGCAGCACGCTGCCCGCGGTCTTCAGCATGGCAGGCAAATTCGCCACTGTTTTCATACCCACTTCGACTTGGTCGACCACATGATCGATCAGCGTGGACCCAAAGTCGGTCTTGCCCGTCCGTTTGAGCGCGATCGGGCTGGCAGCAGCCGCCTTGTCAAACGGGCGCTGCCAGAGATTGACATAGGTGTTCATCACCGAGGCTGCGACATCGCGCGCCCGGCCTTTTTTCTTGGTGTTGGTTTCCCCTTCGCTGTTGGCATCAGCTTTGGCGGCTTTGGTGCGCGGCGCGGGATTGGGCGAGAGGTCATAGACGATTTGCGACAGGGCCACCCCGGCACCCCCATCAATCAGCGCATGATGCAATTTGGCATAAAGCCCGACCTTATTGCCAGGCAGATTCTCAAACACATAGAATTCCCATAAGGGGCGCGCGCGATTGAGAAGTTTCGCATGCATCCAGCCAACGATACGGCGCAAAGTCGCCATATCACGCGGTTCAGGCAGGCTGCCGCGGAAGATATGGCGGTTGATGTCGAATTGCTCATCATCCACCCAGGACGGATGATCGAGGTCGAGCAAGGTGCGGGACAATTTCTTGCGCAACATCGGCACAGCGTCGAGCCGATCCTCAATCTGGGCCTTGAAGGCCTCAAAATAATCGCCCTTGTAGCCCTCAGGCAGTTGAAACAGGGAGAGCGACCCGACATGCATCGGCATCTCGGGTGTTTCCATATAGAGGAAAGATGCATCTAGGGACGACAGGCGTACCGCTTCACTCATGACTTCCCCCAATAAAGATGTGCAGTTGATCTGCACTTATGCCTATCATCCGGCGTGTCCGATACGTGGACACTTAAGCTGACCTGTAGTCAACCACGGACCTGAAAGGTCCGCAAGCTTGTGGCCGAAAATAGGGGGATGAATTACGGACTTGCTGACCTGACCGATGCCATCGAGATCGGTTCGTACCTAGAGGCTTGTTTAACCATAGGCCAAAGCAAAGGGCCCGCTTTTGGCAAAGGGCTTGAATGTGCCTTCGGGTTGGGCGAGCCGGTCGGCAGTGGCCCAGAAAGCGGCCGGATTGACCCCGATGCCGACATGGCTGGCAAGGCGAATTTCAATCGTTTCGGCATTGTCAGCAGGCTTGGCGATACAGGTTTTCCAATTCACGATGCCATCGAGCTTGGTGTAGATCGATGAATTGGGGACTGGCAGATCACCGGCGATCTTTTCCAGATCTCCAGGCCGGGCCGGGCCTTCATTTGACAATAGATCATAGAGTTTCTTGGCGCTGGTGGCGTGAATATCGGCGGCAAACGGACTGCCAAGCGTAATCACGCTGCGCACTTTGTCAGGATGAACCAGGGCCAGATAGCGGGCAAATACCCCGCCCAAGCTCCACCCGACCAACGAGACTTTCTGCCCGGACTTGGCATGGATCTCGCCAAGACGGCCCTCCAGCACCTCACGCATCTTATAGAATTTTCCCAGATTCTGGCCCTGACCCCAGCCATGGGTGTCGTAATCCAACTCGTCCAAAAAGCGGCGAATCGGTTGGGTTGACCGGTCACTGGCCAGAAAACCCGGCAAAACCAGAACCGAATGGCCATCTCCGCGCGGGGCGTGGCGCAAAATGCTGCGCGTCGCCAGGGTTGCAGCCAGTTCGACCACACCGCGACCTTCAACCAAAGTCAGCGCCAGTGGTGGCGGCTTGAGCCGACCGGCACTTTCGGGAGACTTGGCATTCTGCTTTGAAAAAGCGCGCTTTTTCGGGGTGGCGGCATTGATCGCAGCAGCAACCATCATGAATTCTCCCAGCATTTACCGCCAGGATCATATCAGTCCCGGCCTATCTTCAGGGCAGTTTTGCCCGAATTGTTTAACAAAGGTGACACCCAGCACCTCAGAGGTCAACTATTCGTGAGGCCGGATTAGAACGCTTGTTCTAATGCCGGTCAGTCGGGCGCGGGCCGAAAAGCAGATGAGGGTTTCCCATGCGCCGCAAAAACTCTAGGTCTGGTCCATGGTTGGACTGATTGATCGCGAGAGCCGGGTGTGGGCTGTTCTGGGCCCGACCAATACTGGCAAGACCCATCTGGCGGTCGAGCGTATGCTAGGCCATCCCACGGGCATGATCGGCCTGCCGCTGCGGCTTTTGGCGCGCGAAGTCTATGACCGTATCGTCAAGCAGAAGGGTGTCGGTCATGTTGCGCTGGTGACCGGCGAAGAGCGCATTGTGCCAGCCACGGCGCGCTATTTTGTCGCCACAGTTGAAGCCATGCCGCTGGATCGGGCATTTTCCTTTGTGGCTGTCGATGAGATCCAGCTGTGTGCTGATCCTGACCGCGGCCACATTTTTACCGACCGATTATTACGGGCGCGCGGCACAGCCGAGACGATGTTTCTGGGCTCTGACACCATGCGCGCGATGATCCGCGCCATGATCCCCGGCATTGAGATTGAACGGCGCGAACGGCTGTCGACTTTGACCTATACCGGCTCGCGCAAGATCACGCGATTGGCCCGGCGAAGTGCCATTGTCGCTTTCAGCCAGGAAGACGTCTATGCGATTGCCGAACTGATCCGTCGACACAAGGGGGGTGCGGCGGTGGTGATGGGGGCCTTGAGCCCGCGCACACGCAACGCCCAAGTCGCACTCTATCAATCCGGCGAGGTCGATTTTCTGGTCGCGACTGACGCGATTGGCATGGGCCTCAACATGGATGTCGACCATGTCGCATTCGCCAGCCTGTCCAAATATGATGGCAGGCGTCACAGGCCCTTGCGGGCGGATGAAATCGCCCAGATTGCCGGCCGGGCGGGCCGCTTTCGCACCGACGGCACTTTTGGTGAGACCGCCGACTGCCCTGATCTTGATACCGACACGATTGAGCGGGTCGAGGGCCATAATTTTGAACCCGTCGATGCGCTGGAGTGGCGCACCGCAGAGCTTGATTACCGCTCCTGCCAAGCGCTGATCGCTTCATTAGAAGCCCCGTCGCCGCATCCCTCGTTGAAGCGATCGCGCGGCGCGATTGATGAAGAAGCCTTTCGCCGGATTGCTTGTCTTGAGTGGGTCGGCCCGCTGACACGGGCACCCGCAGGGGTACGCCGCCTGTGGGATGCATGCCAATTGCCAGACTTTCGCAAAGCCCCGCAAGATGAGCATGTCCATCTGGTCGAAAGCCTTGCGGCCCATCTGCTGCAACCCAAAGGCCGCATCCCGTCAGACTGGTTTGCCCGCCGGGTCGCTGAGCTCGATCGCACCGATGGGGATATCGAGCAATTGCAACAAAGGCTGGCAGCAATCCGTACCTGGACCTATGTGGCGAACCGATCTGACTGGGTTGATGAAAATAGTCACTGGCAAGGTCAAACACGGGTGATAGAAGACCGTCTGTCTGATACACTCCATGAGCGCCTGATGCAGCGCTTTATCGATAAGCGGACGTCTGCCCTGTTAAAGGGCCTCAAACGGGAACATGCCATGGACGTTGAAGTGAAGGAAACCGGCGAAGTCGCCGTCGAGGGCCATTTGATTGGTCGCTTGGTCGGGCTGCGCTTCATGGCAGACCCCATGGCCACAGGGTTGGAAGAGCGCGCGGTGAAAAATGCCGCTTTCCAAGCTTTGCGCCCGGAATTGACCCGTCGGCTGGAGGCCATCGCCACGGGTGGCATCAATGACTTCGTGCTGTCAGACCAAGGCCTGATTATCTGGCGCGGCGATGAGATTGCCCGTCTGATGACGCGCCAGCCACTGCTGAAGCCCAAAGCGACCCTGTTGGGCGGTGAATTGGCGGCGGATGACCATGTCAAAAAGGCGCAAGACCGGCTCGACGTCTGGCTGGGCGAGATTGTCGCGCGTGATCTCGCCCCCCTAAAGGCTTTGGCTGAGGCCGCCGAAGGTGACGCACTAAAGGGCCTCGCGCGCGGCATTGCTTACCGGGTCGCTGAAGCCGGTGGCGTGATGGAGCGGGCCGATTTGGATGCCGATATCCGACAATTGTCGCAGGATGACCGCAAGGCCTTGCGCACCGCTGGTCTGCGGTTTGGCCGCGCCAATGTTTATGCGCCAGCTCTGCTTAAGCCGCGTCCGGCGCGGCTGCATGCCCTATTGGGCTTTTTTGCCGATGGCGGTGATATTCAAGCTGATACCCCGTTTTTGCCGCCTTTGGGCGTAACCAGCTTTAATCTGGCCCAGCCCGTCGCTGCTCGCCCCTTGGCCGCTGCAGGCTTCCGCGCTTTTGGCCAGCGCGCGGTGCGTCTGGATATTGTCGACCGGATTGCGGATGCCTTGTTTGACGCGGCTGAAGCTGCCAAAGGTCCATGCCCGTTCCCCACGGTGATTGTGTCGCTGCTTGGGGCGTCCAATGACGAGGCCGAAGCGGTGGTGGAGGCTTTGGGCTGGGAAAAGTTTGAGACGACCCGGCCAGTCAAGGCGCAGGTCGAGCCAACACCTGCGCCCGAGCCTTCGTCTGAGGCTATTGCTGGCGATGCAGCCCCCGAAATCGCACCTGAAACTGCACCAGAAACCGCACCCGAAACTGCCGCCGAAGTGACCGCTGAGGCAGAGTTTGGCCCGGTTGAAGAAGCCGCCCCTGAAAATCAGCTTGTTGACGAGGGGGTGGCGGAAGCCGCGCCGGACGCTGAAACCCCGGCGCAAAGCGATGCTGTGGCCATGGAAACTGTCACCTTGTGGCGGCGCAAGCGGGCCAAGCCGCCGCGCCCAGAGGGCCGCTCATTCCGACGTCCCCCTCCCAAACGCACCGATGGGGCCCATGCCGGCCAACGGCCAGACAGTGCACGACCCGCCCGCGAGGGAGGTCCTCGCCCTGCACAAGCCGGGGCAGGGGGCAGACCGGGTCGTGAGGGCAGTCCCGGCGGCAATCGGCCGCCGCGTGAGGGGCGTGGACCACAGCGGGGCGGTGGAAGGCCGCCAGAAGGCCGCAGTTTTGCTGCTGCGCCACCCCGCCCCGCCCAAGCCGGATCGGCCAAAATTGATCCCAACAATCCCTTCGCGATCCTGGCCGGCTTACGCCTAAGTCCCGAGCCGCCTCCGCGCAAGGAAGCCTCGTCCAAACGCAAGAAACACAAAGGCCACAATCGCGCCAAGACCAAAGCTGAGGTGCCAAATTCTACACCTGCGCCAGAGGCGGGTGAGCCTGGGTCCGAATGAGCGCAGCCGAAGACCCAGCTGATCGCGCGCGTCTGGATGTGTGGCTGTGGCGCGCCCGCTTTTTCAAGACGCGAAGCATGGCAACAGAATTTGTCACCCGCAAAGGGGTGCGGCTGGTTCGTGGTGGGCTTGGGGTGCGCAAGATCGACAAGCCCGGCTATCAAATCGCCCCCGGCGATGTCCTCGCTTTTGCCAGTGGCGGGCAGGCCCACCATCTCCAAATCCTCGCATTGGGGGTGCGGCGTGGGCCCGCTTCAGAGGCGGTTCTGCTCTATAATGCCGCAATTGACCCTGATGAGGTTGACGTTTTGCGCTGAGGCCGTCACATCGGCCACGGAGATTGTTGAGGAGCCCCCGCAAGCACCATGACCTATATCGTGACCGACGCCTGCGTGAAGTGCAAATATATGGATTGTGTCGAGGTTTGCCCCGTCGATTGTTTCTATGAGGGCGAAAACTTTCTGGTGATCCATCCAGACGAGTGTATTGATTGCGGCGTATGTGAGCCTGAATGCCCTGTGGATGCTATCAAGCCTGACACTGAGGATGAGCCTGATGGCAAGTGGTTGAAGATCAACTCTGACTATGCCCGCATCTGGCCAAATATCACGGTAAAGGGTGAGCCCCCAGCCGATCGTGATGATTTTGCCAAGGAAGACGGCAAGTTCGAGAAATATTTCTCACCCAAGCCTGGCGAAGGCAATTAACGTCTGGGCCACCGGAAGGGTGGCTGGCCAGAGAATATCCAGACAAGATCCAGATGGGATAATGGGATGAGCTGGTCAAAAACCTATACAGGCGACGAACCCGTTCGCGTCAACAAGTGGATGGGACAGACCGGGGTCTGTTCCCGGCGCGAGGCTGAAGCCTTGATCGCAGAGGGTCTGGTTAGCATTGACGGCGAAACCGTTGGTGATGTTGGCCGCAAAATCCTGCCTGGTCAGACGCTGAGCATTGCTGAAGCGGGTAAGTCCCAACTCGATAGCCGCTTTACAGTCATCATCAATAAGCCACCCGGCATTGTGTCGGCCCATCCTGAGCCCGGGCAAGTGCCAGCAATCCGCCTGCTGACCCGCGAGGCCTTGGTCGGCGGGTCAGATATCATACCAGATGATACGATGAGTTTGGCCCCCGTCGGCCGGTTGGATATGGAATCGCGTGGGCTTTTGGTGCTCTCTGATGATGGCGTGCTGGCCAAGGCGCTGATCGGACCTCAATCAGGGATTGAGAAGGAATATCTGGTTGCCATTGAGGGCATCATCACCGACTGGGCGCTTGAGAAATTGCGCCACGGACTGGTGTTGGATGGTCGAGAACTCAAGCCGGCCATTGTCGACGTGATTGGCCGTTATCGCTTGCGCTTTGTCCTGCAGGAAGGGCGCAATCGGCAAATTCGCCGCATGTGCGAAGCCGTGGGTCTCTATGTTGTTGATCTCTTACGCATCCGCATTGGCAGTCTGCACTTGGGAGACCTGCCCGAGGGCAAGTGGCGCGTGATGACATCGGCGGAGCGTGCGGGGTTGATCGCGGGTAAGTCTTCACTTGACTAAGCTTAGCGGCTGGCCATACGCCGCGCCGGGTCGGCGAAGTGCGCTTCACTTTCTGAATTATTTATGATATGTGAATAGCTGCTGGTGCAGTCCTGCACAGCTTTCTCTGGTGGACCCCAGCTTTACGACGCAAACAGGCATCACATCGTCACGATCTTTTTTAGGAAAGCGCGTTTCGGTGTCGGTGACTTTTTGTCTCGATAGGCTGGCATGGTGCGAGGGTGAGTTCGCGATGAGCGACGTGAAAAAGACAACAACATTCCAAATTGGTGACCATGTGGTCTATCCAGCGCATGGCGTTGGTCGGATCACCGGGATTGAATCCCAGACTGTGGCAGGCATGAGCCTGGAAGTTTTCGTCATTGCGTTTGACCAGGACAAAATGACCCTGCGTGTACCGACGTCAAAAGTCAAAACCGGTGGTTTGCGTGCCCTCTCCGGCCCAGCCATTATGGATGATGCGCTGAAGACACTGACCGGCCGCGCCCGCATCAAGCGCGCAATGTGGAGCCGTCGCGCGCAGGAATATGAAGCCAAGATCAATTCGGGCGATTTGATCTCGATTGCCGAAGTCGTGCGCGACCTTCATCGGGCAACCGACCAGCCCGAACAATCCTATTCCGAGCGGCAATTGTACGAATCCGCGCTGGATCGCATGGCGCGTGAAGTGGCCGCCATCGAGAGCGTCAACCGCGAAGAGGCAATCAAGAAGCTGACAGGCACACTGGCCAGTCGCGCCGCCTAAGTCCGCACTCTTTGCGCGTTAAAAAAGATCCCGGCTGGGTTTCCCGGCCGGGATTTTTGCTGTTTGTAGGCAATTAGGTCATGGCTTGATGTGACGTTACGCCGGCAACCAGCCCGCTATCAAGCAACCGCGCGCGAATGAAATCCTTGGCAAGATTTGGGCTTGCCGCCCGCAGCACGCCACTTCGCCATAATTCATACAGGCCATGAACAAGGCCCCAGGCAGAAAACACCTGGTTTCGGATGGCTTCATCGCTCTGCCCAATACCCTGATCGAACGCTTGCATTGCCAGATTGATAACCGCACGGACCTGAGGGCCTGGGATGGGTTCGGCCAATAGATTGGTGGATCGCAGGCTCAACATAAGCCGGTATAGGCCGGGCTGTTCAAAGGCGAAGTCCAAAAACGCCTCCATCGCCCCAGCGGCACCTTTGTCAGCGTGTTCTGCCATCAGGGCAGCAAGACGGCTAAAGCCAATGGCGACAATCTCGCGCAGGAGTCCCTCTTTATCGGCGAAATGGCGATAGAGCGCCCGGTGGCTGACACCCAATTCACCGGCCAAGTCGCGCAGGCTTGGCAAGTCCTCACCGCCTTGAGCCAAATGTGCAAGGGCCGCGCTTAACGCTGCTGTCTTCAAGGTACCATGATGGTAGCTCTGTTTGGGTGCGGTCGGGTCCATGTCTGTCGATTGTGACGAGGCTCTTGGTGTCTGACAACTATCTTGACAGCGATTGGCACGCAAATGTATCCACTGGATACATAATGAGGAGAAAATCGATGCTCGACACCATCAAGGCCCATCTGGCCACCGCTGTTCCCTTTGCAACCACAACCGGAGTTGACATTGTTGACTTGCGTCTGGGCGAAGCGACGGCTCAATTGATCCAGCGCCCAGAGGTCAATAATCATATTGCCAGCCTGCACGCTGGGGCATTGTTCACGTTGGGAGAGGCCGCTTCTGGCGCGGCGATGAGCGGGGCCTTTGCAGATATCCTGCTGAAAGTTCGCCCAATCGCGACAGATGCAAGCATTGATTATGTGAAGATTGCCAAGGGCAAGATCCTCGCCCGTGCGGTGACCAGCGAACCAGCTTCCAGCCTGCGCGATCGGCTCAATACAGACGGCAAAGTGCGCTTTCAGGTCGATGTCACTTTGAGCAATGAAGCCGACCAAGTGGTTGCCCGTATGAAGGTTGGCTGGCTTGTTTCTGCTGGCTGATTGACGCCAGCTTTTCCACTCTCGGACCATGGGGCCCATACTGGTGTGCCATTCGCACAAGGTTTACCCCATGGCCCGACGACCCAAACCTCCCACGCCGGCATTGTTTCGCGACGCCCTGCTGCAATTGCTGCAGGCGGCAGGCGACGCGCCGCCGCGCGACATTAAATCTTGGATCAATCTGGTTGGTCGCTTGCAGGACCGCTTGGCCAAGCCGAAACCCATCACACCGCTTTCAGGTGCCCAGCGACAAGCGGACCGCGATGCCTTTGAAGCCAGATTGGATCGTCTGTTCGCCGATCTGGAATCCGACTCATGAAAATGCTTGCAACATGATCGCAATGTGATATCATATTGATACTGACATAGGAGCATATGATGTCACAGAAGGAAATTAACCCCACGATGGAGCGCCCGATCCTGTCGGTGCCGGGTGTGCCGCTCTTCATCGGCTTTTTGATCGCTATTGCCATCTCGATCTATCTGTTTGTTTCAGGCGGTGGTGCAGCTTACTTTGCCACAGCAGCTGTTCTGGTGGGTTTGGGCGTTATTGGGATGGGGGGATTTTATTCCATCCAGCCCAATGAGGCGGTGGCGATCTTGCTATTTGGTGCCTATCAGGGGACCGATCGCGCTACGGGTCTTCGCTGGGTGTGGCCTTGGCTGACGCGCAAGAAAATCTCAATGCGGGTTCGCAACGTCACCTCTGACAAGCTCAAGGTAAATGACAAGGACGGCAATCCAATCGAAATCGCCGCAAACGTGGTGTGGCGGGTGCAGGATTCCGCGCAAGCCTTGTTTGACGTTGATGATTATGAGCGTTTCAGCCGGATCGAAATTGATACAGCCTTGCGCGACATTGCTGCCCATTATGCCTATGATCATGCAGCTGAAGGTGAATTGACCTTGCGTGGTCATGCAGAAGAAGTCGCAACTTTATTGGGTGAGCGGTTAAACCAGCGCCTCGCAGTCGGGGGCATGCGGGTCGATGAAGCCCGGATTTCTCACCTGGCCTATGCGACAGAAATTGCCGGGGCGATGTTGAAGCGCCAGCAGGCTCAGGCCATTCTCGCCGCCCGGCAATTGATTGTGATGGGGGCTGTCGGCATGGTTGAAAGCGCGTTAGAGCAATTGTCGGCGCGTGGCGTGGTTACGCTGGATGAAGAACGCAAGGCCCAAATGGTGTCGAACCTTTTGGTGGTCCTGTGTGCAGACCGCGAGGCCCAGCCCGTCGTTAATACTGGCACACTCTACTAGGTCGGGCTGAACAATGGCCACCAAACCCCGAAAGCCGTTCCTCTTGCGGATCAGCCCGAAAGTGCTGAGCGCGGTGGAGCGGCTTGCGGCGTCGGAGTTTCGTTCCGCCAATGCCCAGATCGAAGTCTTGATCCGTGAAGCCCTTTCCCGGCGAGGCGTCAGTATCCAAGCCGATGACGAATCGGGGGCTGGCGGAACAGAAACAGACTGATTGACAGTTTTTTTACAAAAATGACGTAGGCGTCACTTTACTGTTCGGCCTAGAATGATTAGATGCCTGTCATGACTGAAACACTTCTCACCAAGATCGGCTTCGACATTCCAGCAGCCTTGCGCGGCATTGGCCAATTGTTGCGCAACAAGGAAGACACCAAAGCGGTGTTTGACATCATGCGCGCGCTGTCGGGCCGTTCTATCCCCAATGGATATGAACGGCTGTTGCGCTCCAGCGAGGGCGGTCGGATCGCCTATGATCGGGTGGAGCTTCAGCCCATTCTGGATGACCACGCCACATTGGCGCTATTGCCCGAGGGCAGTGTCGGTCGGGCCTATCTGGACTTCGTCCAAGGCCGCAAGATTTCAGCCGAAGGTCTGGCGGAAGAAAGCCGGGCGTCGAGCGATGATATCGATTCACTCCATCCCTATGCATGGTATGGTCGTCGCATGCGCGACGTCCATGATCTCTGGCATGTATTGAGCGGCTATCAGACTGACGCGCTGGGTGAGGCCTGTGTGGTGTCGTTTTCCTTTGCCCAGACCAAGTCGTGGGGCTTTGCCCTAATCGGCTTTGCCGCCGGGCGTGAATTGCAGCGCCTATTGCCTGGTCGCCCAGTGATGAAAGCTGTTTGGCAGGCCTATCAAAATGGCCGGAAGGCGGCTTGGCTCCCGGTTGAGCATTATGAAAGCTTGCTGCGCGAACCACTCGATCAGGCCCGAGCCCGCCTCAAGATCGCTGCACCGACTTATTATCAAGCGATCCCAGCGGCCGAACGCGACGGTATCCCTGCCAATCTGAAGCAAGGCCTTGCGGCCGCCTGAGGACGGCCGCAGCTTTCCCGGAACTAGGCCACTTTCACCCGGTGCGCCGCCTCGGGCAAATCGGCCCCGAAACAGCGTTGATAGAATTCGGCCACAGTCGGGCGTTCCAGTTCATCGCACTTGTTGAGGAAGGTCAGTCGGAAGGCCAGACCAACATCTTCAAAGATGTCTGCATTCTGCGCCCATGTGATCACGGTGCGTGGGCTCATCACCGTTGAAATATCGCCATTCATAAAGGCATTGCGCGTCATGTCCGCTACGCGCACCATCTTGCTCAACTCTGCCCGCTTGGCAGGGTCGGTTTCCCCCAGCTTGGCAGCCACAATGTCGGTCTCGGTATCATGGTCGAGATAATTCAACGTGGTCACGATCGACCAGCGGTCCATCTGGCCTTGGTTGATTTGCTGCGTGCCGTGATAGAGGCCTGTGGTATCGCCCAAGCCAATCGTATTGGTGGTGGCAAACAGGCGGAAGGCAGGGTGGGGTTTTATCACCTTGTTCTGGTCCAGCAATGTCAACCGACCTGAGGCTTCCAGAACGCGCTGAATCACAAACATCACGTCTGGCCGACCGGCATCATATTCGTCAAACACCAGTGCAACATTGCGTTGAAGCGCCCAAGGCAGAATGCCTTCACGGAACTCCGTCACCTGCTTGCCGTCCTTCAGAACGATGGCATCCTTGCCGACGAGGTCGATCCGGCTCACGTGACTGTCGAGATTGACCCGCACCAATGGCCAATTCAGCCGCGCGGCTACTTGTTCAATATGGGTCGACTTGCCGGTGCCGTGATAGCCCTGAACCATCACGCGTCGATTATGGGCAAAGCCTGCCAAGATCGCGCGCGTGGTCTGGGGGTCGAATTTATAGGTGGGATCAAGCTCTGGCACATAGTCATTGCCCTGGCTGTAGGCTGGAACCTGCAGGCGTGACTCAAACCCGAAAACAGTCTCAACTGAAACGGTGGTGTCAGGCAGGGCGGCGGTCAATGTGTCAGTCATGGGAGGTAAAGATCCTTTGCCTTTCTGTTTGAGGATCAGGGGCGCGGCGTCAAGAAGCCATGTGCTTTATCACTGCGCTCAATCCAGCTTGGGGCGGCCTTAGAAAGGCAGCGCAAGCCATTTAGGCCCTACGGGCAGTCTTTAGAACCTTATAGGCCTTAACAACCGCATTGAGACGGGCTTCGGCGCTGCGGTCACCCCCATTGGAATCGGGGTGATACTGCCGCACCAATTGGGCATAGGTGCTGCGCACCTTTGCCCGGTCCGCATCTGCATCCAACCCCAAAGTATCCAGCGCCTTGAGGATTGGGGCGGGGACACGTCCTTCGGGCTGCTGAGGCGTGGCCCTGCCGGTGCCGCCCCGGCGGCCGGCAAAGGCGGCGTAAGGGTCCTGCCAGCTGTCACCCATGGCAGCTTTGCGATACACATGGGCATCAGGAGAATTGGCGCTGGCGCGGAATGTCCACGTGGGCCTGCCACCATGGGCCGCTGCATCCAGGTGAGCGCGGGCATCTTCCTCGCTCATGCCGTCAAAGAAATTCCAGTTCTTATTGTAAAGTGCTGCATGCTTCTCGCAGAAGTGCCAGATCTCGGCTGGATTGTCTCGGCTCTTGGGGGCCCGGCACGTGGCTTCGGCCGTACAGCCGTCATGCTCGCACATTTGTACGTCAGATTTGATCGTGACAACCGGGGGCTTGCGAACCCGAATATCAACAAATTTGGGGCGGTAATTGAAGCTGTTGGCCATGAGCGACTTTATATGCGATTGACCGGCCCGACAGACAAGGACGAATGACCGATGGGACCTGTGCAAATACAGATGCGCGAGAAACTGGTGGCTGCTTTTGCGCCGCTTTCGCTGGACATTCAAGACGACAGTGCCCGCCACGCGGGCCATGCCGGCGCTGCTCAACACGCGGCAAAGCAAGGTGGGGCCGCAACGGGCGTGGGCGAAACCCACTTTTCCATCACCATTATCAGCACAGCTTTTGCGGGCCTCAGCCGGGTCGCCCGTCAGCGCGCTGTCTATGAGGTCCTAAAGGACGAATTGGCCGGGCCGGTTCATGCTTTGGCACTGAAGGCAGATGCGCCATCCTCATCGGGGACTTAATCGGCCCGATCACGGGCCTCAAACACGGGCTCTGCCTTGATAAAGGGGGCGGTCTCGTCTGGTTCAGCTTGGCTGGTTGACGTCACCGCCTTTGGCAGAACCCGGGCCAGAATGATGAGGCCCAAGAGCGCGGAAACGACAGAGCCGCCATAGACACCCAGCCGTGTGGGGGTGGCAAGGCTCGGATCTTTGAAGGCCAGCGCCCCGATAAACAGGCTCATGGTAAAGCCGATCCCCGCGATACAGGCCACGCCCAGCATTTGCGGCAAGGTGCCGGGCATGGCCGCCTTCATCACTTTGGCCCCGATAAAGCTGGTCAAGGCAATACCAATGGGCTTGCCCAGGATCAGGCCAAGGCCTGCGCCCAACGTGACCGGATGGGTCAAATAACGCTCGGCCCCATTCAGATCGACCCCGGCATTGGCAAAGGCAAACACGGGCATGACACCATAAAGCACCCAGGGGCGGAAATCATGTTCGGCCTCGTGCAGCGGTGACTTATCATGGCGGTCGCGCATCGGCACACACGCAGCCACCAGCACCCCGGCAATGGTGCCGCTGACCCCGCTCTGATGCATGAAGGTCCATAGGATCACCCCCACCAGGACATAGAGCCCGATGGAGCGCACCTTCCCCCGGTTCATGGCAATCAAAATGGCCAGAACCACGCCTGCCTTGATCAGAGGTTCCAGATGAAGGGTCTCTGTGTAGAAGAAGGCCACAATGATGATGGCCCCCAGATCATCAACCACAGCAACCGCCAATAAAAAGGCTTTCAGGGCAGGCGGGACGCGATTGCCCAAAAGTGACAGAACGCCCAGTGCAAAGGCAATGTCTGTTGCTGCCGGTATGGCCCAACCGTGGCCATAGCCGTGCGGGCCTGCAAAGAAGACAAAGATCAGGGCCGGTAACGCCATGCCGCCTGCCGCCCCCAGAATGGGCAAGAGTGCAGCGGTCGGGTTTGACAATTGACCTTCCAAGAGCTCACGCTTGAGTTCGAGGCCGACGAAAAAGAAGAAGATCGCCATCAGACCATTCTTGATCCAATAGGATAGCTTCATTTCGATACCGCCACCGGTGGGACCAATGGTCACCATCGTGTCGAGTGTGCGGTGATAGACATCCGCCAAAGGCGAATTGACGACAATCATCGCCAGCGCAGCAGTGGCCACCAGCAAAGCCCCGGGGATCGCCTCTTGAGGCAAGAAGCCCAAGATTTTCGTGTCAGAGCTGACAGCACCCATAATTGCTTACGTCCTTGTGGCGGCTGGTTAGGCCAGATGGATGAGATAGCCGGTATAAGCGATAAAGCCGCCCACAAATACAAGCCCTTCCCACCGCAACAGCTTTAAGCCTGTGCGCGCAAACAGCACCAGCAAGGCAGTGGTGGCCAACAACACCCAGATGTCGAAGGCAATAATCTGGTCTGGAATCTCGATCGGCTTGACCAGTGATGTCGCCCCCAAGACGAAGAGAACGTTGAAAATGTTGGATCCAACAATATTGCCATAGGCCACATCGGCATGTTTGCGGAAGGCTGCCGTGATTGAGGTAACCAATTCGGGCATGGAGGTGCCAACGGCAACAACTGTCAGGCCGATGATGGTGTCTGAAATGCCAAATCCTTTGGCAAGATCAACCGCTCCACCCACAAAATAGCGCGCGCCCACAATTGTAATGGCAATGCCAGCAACCGACATCACCAAGGGCCAAAGCACACCTTTCGGGCCTTTGGGGGCATCCTCAACCCGATGCTCCAGCACCACAGCGGCTTCATCAGGATGGGCCTTTTCTTGCCGATAGACAAAATAGACATAGCCAAACAGGGCAAGAATAAACACCACGCCCACCCAGGATGGCATGAAGCCGACCAAAACCACGGCCAAAAGGGCAAGGGTGGACGCAATCAGGACCACCACGTCGCGCTTAAAGCCCTTAGGGTCGATCACCAATGGGAAGATCACGGCTGACGCGCCTAGGATCAGAAGGACATTGGCGATGTTAGAGCCCACAACATTACCCACCGCTATTCCCGGAGAGCCTTCCAAAGCCGCTGTCACGCTGGTGACCAACTCAGGCGTAGATGTGCCAAAGCCAACCAATGTCAGGCCGATCAGCAAGGGTGATACACCCATATTGCGCGCAGCTGTCACAGAACCACGGACGAGGAGGTCGCCACCTAAAACCAAAAGCGCTAAGCCAACCGCCAAAGAAATCGCAATTTCCATCCGTTTTAGGTCCTTTGAGACATGCTGTGGTGTCGACTTTGACACATCAAGCCTGTGTTTGGGCGTCGCGCACAGTCAATGCAATGCAAATCTGATGACTATTGTGTGAAGCCCGGCTCCGGGGGCTGCTGAATACCGAGGCCGTTATTGCACCTAAAGGGCGGGAGCGTTAGGTTTAGGGCATGTTTCAAGCACAACCACCTTTGCCCGTCCCCTTAAAGCGGACTGTGGCGCTGGTTGGCCTGATGGGGGCGGGCAAGTCATCTGTAGGTCGTCGTCTGGCGGCGCAACTGAACGTGCCGTTCAGGGATGCCGACGATGAGATCGTCATTGCCGCCGGTCGGCCGATCGCGGATATCTTTGCCGAGCGCGGTGAGGATGAATTTCGCGCGGGTGAACGCCGGGTCATTGCCCGCATCCTCGAAGAGCCGCCCCATATTCTGGCCACGGGCGGCGGGGCTTTTATGAACCCGGTGACGCGCGTTCTCTTGCGCCAGCGAGCGACCACAGTCTGGTTGCGAGCGGACCTCGACACTTTGGTCAAGCGCGTTTCGCGCCGCGACGACAGGCCGCTCCTGCGCACTGGTGATCCCCGTCAGATCATGGAAAAGCTGATGGATGTGCGCTATCCGATCTATGCGGAAGCCGACATCATTGTGGAGTCGCGCGAAGGCCCGCACCATGTCACGGTCGATGCCGTCGTCGCCGCCTTGCGGGCCCATGGTGATCTGGAGAGCGTGGCGTGAGGCAATCTATTTCTGTGGCGCTCGACAAGCGCACCTATCAGGTCGATATTGGCCAAGGCCTCCTGGCACAGGCTGGGGCGATATTGCGACCTTTGATGAAGCGGCCACGCATTGCCATCGTCGCCGACGCGCAGGCTTGGGCGTTGCACGGCCACACGTTCGAGACCAGTCTGTCACAGGCGGGGATCAGGTGGGATGTCATCGAAATCGCGCCCGGTGAGGCCAGTAAAAGTTTTGCCAGCCTCGAGCGGGTTACCGAAGCGCTGCTGGGCCTTAATCTGGAGCGTTCTGACCTGATCGTAGCCTTTGGGGGTGGCGTGACGGGCGATCTGGCGGGCTTTGCGGCGGGCATCACCAAGCGCGGCATTGATTTTGTGCAAGTCCCCACGACCCTTTTGGCACAAGTTGATTCCTCAGTAGGGGGAAAAACCGCGATCAATGCGCAAGCCGGCAAGAATCTGGTCGGCCTGTTCTGGCAACCCCGCCATGTGCTGGCCGATCTGGATGTACTCTCGACCTTACCCGACCGAGATCGCCGCGCAGGCTGGGCAGAAATCCTGAAAATTGGTCTGATTGGAGATCGGCCTTTCTTTGAGTGGTGCCGCGACCATGCTGCACAGGCCTTGGCAGGCGATATGGATGATCTGGCCTATGCGATTGGCCAGGCTGTTGCCGCCAAAGCCCGCATTGTTGCCGAGGATGAGCGCGAGGCAGGTGTACGCGCACTCCTCAATCTCGGTCATACCTTTGGCCATGCGTTTGAAGCCTGTGTTGGCTTTGACGAACAGATCCTGCGTCATGGCGAGGCGGTGGCGTGTGGTATGGCGATGGCGTTTCGCTTTTCCGCCCACCAAGGCTTGTGCCGCGAGGACGATGCCCGGCTGGTCGAAGCTGCGATTGACGCAGCAGGCCTGATCAGCCGCCCCAGTCAATTACCCGGCGGGCCTTGGTCGGCTGAGGCATTGTTTGATGCCATGACCCATGACAAAAAGAATGAGAATGGCGCAATCACATTGATTTTGACGCGCGGTATTGGGGCGGCCTTTGTGCAGAAGGCGGCCGATGCCGGGGCTGTTCGAACGTTCCTGCAAAAGGATATCCACATATGACAATGGACCCGACGGTCATTGTAACCGCGATTTCAGTGGCAATTTTGATCGGTTTGTCGGCTTTTTATTCGGCTGCTGAAACCTCGATCACCTCATCATCGCGCGCGCGCATGTTCCAACTTGAGAAGGACGGCGATCGGGCGGCGGCGCGCGTCAACAAGCTGATCCAGAACCCAGATCGGCTGATCGGGTCGTTGTTGTTGGGGAATAATTTTCTCAACACATTGGCCGGGGCGCTGACAACGGCGCTCTTGGTGCAATTGTTCGGGCAGGCTCCGACGACCATTGCTGTGGCCACGGCTTTGGTGACAGCGATTGTGTTGATCTTTGCTGAAGTCATGCCCAAGACTTTTGCCTTCTCTTATCCTGAAGCCACCGCCCGCTGGGTGTCGCTGCCGGTGCAATGGTCGGTCACTTTATTGAGCCCGATTGTGACTGCGGTGCGTTGGATCGTGCGGGCCACATTGCAGGTTTTCGGGGTCAAGCTGGACCGGGTCACCGATGAAGACGCCACGATGGAAGAAATCCGCGGGGCCATTGAACTGGGCAAGCATGAAGGCAGTGTGGAGAAGTCTGACCGCGACCGGGTTGCAGGTGTGCTTGATCTTGAAGACTTAGACGTCTCCGATGTGATGATCCACCGCAAGAACATGAAGACGATTGATGTCGAATTGCCCCCGCGTGAAATCGTCATGCAGGTGCTTCAGACCCAGCATTCGCGCTTACCCCTTTATCAGGATGATCAGGAAAACATTGTCGGCATCTTGCATGCCAAGGATTTGCTACAAGCGATTGCCGATGCCCAAGGCAATCTCGACGAGATTGATCTTAAATCTATCATACGCGAACCGTGGTTCGTGCCAGATACCACCACGTTGAAGGAACAGTTGGAAGAATTCCTCAAGCGGCGCAGCCATGTGGCCTGTGTGGTTGACGAATATGGTGCTTTGCAAGGTCTGGTGACGCTGGAAGATATTCTTGAAGAAATCGTCGGCGATATTGTGGATGAGCATGATATTGCCATTCAAGGGGTGCGACCTCAGCCCGATGGCTCGGTCAATGTTGACGGCGTGGTGCCGATCCGTGACCTCAACCGCGCGATGGACTGGAACTTGCCCGACGAAGAAGCGGTGACGATTGCGGGCCTTGTCATTCACGAGGCCCAAGCCATTCCCGATCCCGGCCAGCGGTTTGCTTTCCATGGCTACCGCTTCCAGATTTTGCGAAAGCACCGCAACCAGATTCTGGCGATCCGCATCACACCGGAAACCGCAGGCGACAAGAGCTAATCACGCCTTTTGGTCGTAGATTTGTGCGCGCCTGGCTGTGGCGCTCGACAACAAAAAAGGCCGCAAGCTTTGCTTGCGGCCTTTGTGATCCGATGACGGACTTTCTTAGAAAGTGCGCTTCAGCTGAACGACGCCCTTGCCTTCGTACAGCTTGTCATTGTCCACGTCGGTGTCGGTGTAGAACACGTCTACAGCCCAACCGTTTTCAGTGGCGGCCGTCAGGCCGACTTTCCAGTTGGTGTAATCAACTGGGGTTGCACCGCTTTCATAGTCTTGGCTGCCAACAGACGCATTGGCCGACAACGAGAAGGGGCCGACCTTGGCGCCTGGGATTGGAGCCGACACTGCAGCTTCATAATACCAGTAGGAAGGGCCATTCTTGCCAGCTTCTGGCGAATAGAAAATCGAACCAGTCAGCGAAATGCCAGACTCGGTCGCGACCGTGCCAGCAAACTTGCCTTCATAGATCAGCAAGTCGCTTTGTTGTGGGTAGGTGTAGGCCAAGACGCCAATGTCGAGCGTCACAGGGCCGACTTGTGGCTTGTAGCCAGCATACAGGTCGACTTCCAGGTTGGCTTTGCCGCCGAAATCCACGTTCGACAACCAAGTGCCGACATAGAACGAACCTGCCGACAGGTCGACGCCACCAAACACCTGACCGGTGTCGTCAGCATTCTGATTGATGCCACGGAACTGGTAGCTCGACGCAACACCGACATTCACCTACGTGGTGGTTTCCTGAGCCGAAGCAACGGCTGGTGCCCCACAAACAAGAGCAGTGGCCAAAAGAAGTGTTTTGAGTTTCATGTTAGTCCCCTGTGGAAGTCGCGGGAGGTGCGACTTCTTGAAAAGTACATCGCCTATTTGGCGAAGTTTGTTCTTCACCGCTATGACATCAGCGCAACACATCCGATGCAATCGCACTGTTGATCGAGCGGGCGCGAACACTCGCGCCATGCCACTTTCTTAATCAAGAAACCTCAAGATTTGACTAATAAGCAGGCTTAAGCGCGCGCCGGTGCCCGAATCGTCGCGCCCAGATGCAGGCCTGCATCCACGATCAATGTCTCGCCAGTGACATGGCGCGAGGCGCTGTTACAGAAAAAGGCCACTGTTTCGGCGATATCCTCCGGGCCTGAGGCAACGCCCAAGGGGACCTGATTTTTGACATTTTCCCGGATGCGAGCGGTGGTTTCATCCCCAAAAGCGTCGGTGAACCAGCGGGTGTCGATAAAGCCCGGACACACGGCATTGACCCGGATCGCTGGGGCTAAGGCGCGGGCCAGAGACTTGGTCATGGTGTTAAGCGCACCCTTCGACGCGGCGTAAGCAACCGAAGAGCCAATACCCATCACCCCGGCAATCGAGGAGATCATCACCACCGAACTGGCCAAGCCGGTTGCCTCGTAGGCGGCAAGCAACAGGGGTTTGGCCGCCCGGATCATCAAGAAAGGCCCGATTGTATTGACTTGATAGAGGTGCAGGAAGTCGTCGGTTTCAAGTGCATCCATGTCGGCGTGATTGGGCGCGTGTTTGGTGGTTCCGGCATTATTGACCAATATATCCAGCCGGCCCCATTCCTGCGCGGCTGCTGCCAAATGTCGGCAATCCTGATCGAGGGCAACATTGCCTTGAACCACCCGGACTTCAGTTGCCCCCGCCGCGAGACAAGCATGGGCGGTGGCCTCGCATTCTGATTTGCTTTTTGAGTAGTTGAGAATGAGTCGCGCCCCATCCCCGGCAAGTTTAAGTGCTGTGGCAGCACCCAAACCAGTGGCTGAGCCTGTGATGAGTGCCACTTTTTCGTTGATGTTCGCCATATTCTACCAATCCCGCGCCTCTGTCAGGGCGGAACGATACTCGGATTCGAGGCGATCAACCAAAGCCTTCACAGGCAAAGTGTCTTGGACTGAGCCGACACCTTGTCCGGCCGACCAGATGGTGGCCCATGCCTTACCCGTGCTCAATTGTTCGGCCATATCCACGTCTGGGTCAGGTTCAAGGTCACGCGGGTCCATGCCGTTTGCACGCAGAGACGGGGCGAGGAAGTTAGCCGGTATGCCGCTGACCCGCGGCGTATAGACCACATCGGCAGCCTGACTATCCTCAATCATTTTCTTAAAGCCATCTTGGCCACGGCTCTCATGCGTGGCGATGAAACGGGTCCCCATATAAGCAAGATCTGCCCCGATCATGCGTGCTGCGGCAACATGACGACCGGTCGAGATGGCTCCGGCCAGAACCAAACATGTGTCAGGGAAAGCTGTGCGCAATTCGCTGGCCAATGCAAAGGGCGACAGGGTTCCTGCGTGGCCCCCAGCACCTGCACAGACTGCGATCAGGCCATCTACGCCAGCTTCAATTGCTTTTTCCCCGTGTTTCACAGTGGTGACGTCATGAAACACCAAGCCACCACCGTCATGAATGGCTTGGACCACGTCTTTCACTGCACCCAAAGATGTGATGGCCAAAGGGATTTTCCGATCTGCCGAGATTTTCACGTCTGCCGCCAAGCGGGGGTTCGACTTGTGAACGATCAGATTGACACCAAAAGGAGCATCCGCTGGGCCCAAAGCCGCCTTTATCTCGTCAAGCCAATCGGCATAACCGTCGCTGGAGCGTTGGTTCAAGGCAGGGAAGGTCCCGAGGATACCAGACTGGCACGCGGCAATAACCAATTCAGGCCCAGAGACGAGAAACATCGGGGCTGCGATGATGGGCAGACGCAGGCGGCCTTGGAGGGCTTTGGGTAAGGACATCAGAAACACTCCCCTAACATTGTGTCAGCGGGAATGTCTTGACCAAGGGTGGCGGTTAGGTCAAGCCCTTATCCAAGGGCGTGATCAATGTTGCCTGTTTCAGGGCTTTGGGGATGGGATAGACAAGAAGCCAGGGCCCTGATTGTCGCGGTCAAATTGATCCAGTTCTTTGAGCATATCAGCCGTGGTAGCTGTCTCTAAAAGCCGACTGACCATGTCATTAATCTGACCAATCGGCAGTGTGGCTTTGGCATTGAGTTTGACAGGTATGCCGGAAAGGACTTGGCTGTTGGAACCGACCAATACCACCCCCAAGGTCAGATCGCCTGTCAGACGGCCGTCGACCGTGATCACATCAATCTCATACTCAAGAACATTGGGGATTTGGTTGACTGGGCTTGGATTGGCCTTGTTCTGACGGATTTTGGCGCGCGGGGTGAATAGGCGTTGATACCATGGTGCCTTCCGGCCAGTTTGAGGTGAGGTATCAAGTGGCTGGGCACGTGTATAGCGGATCTTGCCGCCCCCCGCCTGTGGTTCGAGGCGGCCCCCAACAATCTCAACAATGCCATTGCGCACTTCAACGGGAAAGACACCCGACACTTTGCCGTCAATCTGGAGATTTGGCACTTTGCTCAATCCCAAAAACTTGGCCAGATCGACCTGTTCCACATCAATGGCAAAAGCTTGGTCGCCGTCGCGGAATGTCCAAGTTGCCGGGCGAACCGACAAGCGGCCCTCGGCAAAGGGCCAACTGGCGTCGCGCAATTCCAAGGTGTTGTCGCCTGGCAAGGCAAATTGCACCTGAATGTCTTGGATTGGCAGACCCGGGTCAAACGATGCCACGGTAAAGCCTTGTAGTCCGGCAGAGCGGACCTTCAGCAAATCCTCAAGGCTAAAGTCACCTGTAAGATTGGTGACCTCTCCCAACATGGTGGCAAAGTCGAGATTGGCCGTAGACAGCCGCGCATCAGAGACGGTTTGCTGGTTTGGGCCCCAAGCCATGGAGGCTGATCCCGATACATTCCCCACCATATCAAGTATGACACCCTGCAAGGCAGGCACGATGTCATCCGCATCGAGCGGACGTGTGGTGTTCTGAACCACGCCAGCCGCATTGGTGGGAAACTGGCCGAATGAAATTCTCTCAGCCAGCGCATCGATCCGACCCAGACCGGTAGCCGAATTGTGGTTCAAAATAGCGCGCGCCAAGAACGCCCCGGAATCGGCCAGATTGATCTCGCTTTGGATGTCGATTTGGCTACCATTGATCGATCCATCACCGGTGAGCGACAACATGGCAAACCGGGCAGGGCGCTCAATCAGATTGCCTGCCTCGTCGGGTGTGGGCAAATAGGTTGGTGCATCGCGTAAAAGCAGGTTCTCAAACGCCAGATTGCCCACAAGTCCCGTGCGCCGGGCTTGTAGGTCGGCAGTCGCCGTGCCTGAGATTTGCACCGGCAATCCTTTAGCGCGCAGACCGGCCAATTTGCCGCGCAGATCCATACCATTTGGCCCCGGCGTCATCCGTACCAGCGAGTCCATGGCATAGATTTCCGCAAAACCCCCATCTGGCAGTTTGAAGCTATAGCCCACTTCCTGCGAGGTTAAGTCCAATTGCCATCCACCTTGGTTGGCTGGCTTGAAGTTACCCCGTACGGCACCCAGCCGCAGCGAGCGGCCATCCTCTGTGGCACCCAGTCGCAATTCGAGGGGGTCAAACTGGGCATCGGCATAGAGGATCGGGCCGGTGTCTGAGAGACTTGCAAGCCGCCCTGCCGGGTCCGGGCACAGATTTGCCTTGACCGCCCCAACCCACGCATCGCCGGGAAAGTGCCCGGCCTCAGCCGAGGCCTGCAGGCAGGAAGCTGACAGAAATTGGATCGGTTGGTCGATTGGGCCGGGCCGGGCGTTGATCGGCCCTGCCAGGCGTAATTGATCGATGACGGTGTCGGCATGGGTCAGGCGCTTGGTCTCAGCCGTCAAATCCAGATCCGCTTGCCAGCTTCTGCCGATTCCTGACGCCCGGATCGGGGCTGACAGCTTCAATCCATCGAGCTCGAGATCGCCCGATGTCAGGCGCGACAGGCTGGCCGTGATGTTGACCGTGCTGTCCCATCCCGCCTGGCGGACTGCGTGATTGCCCGTTTGCTTGGTTGAGCTCGCGCCTTGGTGCCAAATGACTTGGCCGGCAAAGCGCCCGGCAAGATCGGTGGCCGACAGGTCAAGGCCTGTAAAGCCTCGTGCGGTCACAGCGCCGTCGAGATCGAACACCAGTTTGTTCGACCGTGCGCGGCCCTCGACATTAATGTCAATCCGGCCTTGGCGGACCCCAGAGCCTTGGTGGCCAAACCCATCTACGGGACCCGAAAGTCGGGCTGTGATCCGTTTGCCATCGCCTTGGACGTTGCCGGTAAGGTTGATCTGGCCTGCCCCCAATCCAAGGCCACCAGCCCCCGCCGCCGCACTAATCGTGAGACTCCCGCGTCCAGACCCGCTCGGCACGCCGCCAGCCTTGCCACGCAATGCCAATTGACCAACGTCACCTGATACGCGCAGGCCACGCCAAGCACCCGGCAAAGCCAGTCCTTGCAAATTGACGGCTTGGGCTGCCAAAGACCACGTGTCGGGTGTCCAGGATAGTTCAGCCAGTCGCGCTTGGCCGCGACCGCCGCCGGGGGACGAAAAACGCAGGTCTGCAGCGCCCGAGAGTCGGGTCAGTCCGAAATCAGCCTGACCGAGCTGTATTTCGCCGACCAAGGGTTTCTGGCTGTCGGGGGTAACAGCAAGGCTCAACCCCGAGGACAGACTTAATTTTGTTCCCGGCTTTAAGGCTGCGGCCAGCATGTTGCCATCATACACATAGCTGATGTCAATCACGCCAGAGGCGCTGTCTCGGGAGAGGTTTCTGGTATTGCCACTCACGCCCAGACCCGGGGCCAACTCCAGAACCAGCCCTTGGGCAGATAGCGCGGCCTCGCCCTGCCAGCGGGCGCTGTTGACTGCCGCAAGATCACCCAAGCGGGTTTGGGCAAAGCCCGTGAGTTGGGTGCGACCCGCTCGAGCTTGATTGGCAAGCTGGATTTGATTGGCCGTCGCTTTGAGGTCAATCCGGGTCAAGCCATTGGCTGTACGGGCACCCGAAAAGTCGACTTCTGCTTGCCTGACCTTAGTGCCGTTAAGCACCAGATCGCCCACCAACACTTGACCGATCAATGTGCCAAAGCCGGTTCGGCTCCAGATTTGACCGTCACCATGCATATGTTGCCAACGGGCGGGGGCGGCACGCACCTGAACTTTCCGGGCGACGAAAGTCGGCGCTCGAACTTGGTCGGCGCTCAGATCAAGATGCGTCAGGTTGATTTGGGTCAAACCCGAACGATCCAATGTGACAAGCGCGCGTCCATCCCCACTGACCCGATCAAGACGACTGGTGCCCAAGTTGACGTTTTGGCCTGCGGGGCGAATTGCAACACCCATTCGGGTCGTTTGCGGCCGCGTGCCGGGAGGAGATGATCCTGGTTCAATGAAGAGGCCAAGCGCGACCGGAGAAGAGGGGCCTGCTCCGATCAGGCTTCGCGGCAAATCCACCAAGCCCTGAATCCGCCAGCCTTGCTGGTCGCCGCCCCACGCCTTCAGGCGGGCGCGTCCGGGTCCGGCAGGTGATTCGAACTGCACCTGGACGGTTTTGAGCAGGACTTGGCGCAGCAAAAGCGGGCTTGGCTTCTCCGACGGCTCAAGAAACGGCTGCAGTGAACCAAAATTCAGTTGGCCATCGCGGCCACGGCGAATCTGCAATGTGGCACCCTCGGCCACCAGCTCGTCAATCACCAGCTTGCCCAGCTTGATGTCGTAATGGAAGGAAATGGTCGCTTTGGGCAAAACCAAGGTCGGCTTATCAGTTGGACCAAGGCGAAGCCCCTCCAGCACCACCTTTTGAGGCGACACCTCGCGCAGCTTCGCGCCACCTTCGATGCCGCGGGCCTTCAGAAAGGCTTCAAGCCCCGCTTCGGCAAGATCAGTCCGCCATAACCAAACCAAGCTGCCAGCCACAGCCAGCCCCGCCAAGCCGATCGTCAGGAATCGCGTCGAGCTTTTCCAAAAGCCGCGCCCACGAACCGCTTTGTCCGGTACAGCCTTGGGCACGCCAGATTCTGGGCTGGCGTCATGAGAAGGCAGGAGCGGATCATTCATAGAGGCTATATACCTTGCTCGCGTCGCAGACTTAAGCCCCCGCCTAATGCCTCATTCCTGTACCTAACTGCGCCGAAAAGTGACAAAAAGGAGGCAAATGCAGGTTGGAATGATGACGCAAGCTGAGCTTAGGGGTTGCTCTCTGACAAAACTTGTGTATTTCAAGCAACACATAAGAAAAAAACTGCTGAAAAATCGGTGAATGGGGCGGGTTCCACCCGGACGGAATCTGTAACGGACGATCAAGGTCGCCGGAACAGGCATAAGGGGTAAGCTTCTTGAGACACACGGCTTTTTGTCGCGCTGCCTTTAAAACCGCGCTCAGATTCAGTCTGGGCTGTGGTGCTGGCTTGGTAGTCGCCGCCGGGATGATGCAGGCGGCCGTCGCCCAGAATGCCAATCTTGAGCACATGGCTTTTGCCGCGGGTACTAGCCAGTCAGATCGTCAGACAATTTCAATTCGCGCTGGTGAAACACTTGAGCAGGCCTTGATTCGGGCCGGTGCCCCGCGTGAGGATGTCACCATCGCCCTTCGCGCCTTGTCCCGCAGCCTCGATCCGCGCGATGTTCGCCGCGATGATAAAGTAACTGTCTTCATGCAACCCGGCAGCAATGGCAACCGCCTCGCCGGGTTTAATCTTGCCAGCGGGGCAGAACGGTCCGTGACTGTCACCCGCGGCATGGACAATACATTCCGTGCCCGCGAGATGGCGACCAATATGCAGCGCAAGACTTTGCGCATTGCCGGGGTGGTGGGTGCCAATGGACTGGTTAACGCTGTGCGCGAATTGGGCGCACCGGACCGGGCAGCTGATTCCATTGCCCAAGCCTTTGCTTACGACGTCGACTTCGAACGCGAAGTGGGTCCAGGGGCAGAATTTGAACTAATGTATGACCGGGTCTCAGATCTGCGCGGACAAGTCGTCCGCGAGGGAGAGCCTGTGTTTGCGCGCATGACCACTGCAGGTGGCCGCACCATACAATTATACCGCTTTCAGCCGCCAGGGGCTTCGACTTCCGACTGGTTTGATGCCTCTGGTCGGTCAGCTCGGAAGTTCCTTATGCGCACGCCGATCAATGGTGCGCGTCTGACCTCGGGCTATGGCAGCCGCGTGCATCCTGTGTTGGGCTATACCAAAATGCATGAGGGCGTCGACTTCGGTGCGCCAATCGGTACCCCCATTCTGGCTGCAGGCGATGGGATCGTAACACGGGCCAGCTATTCAGGCGGTTATGGCAATTTGGTCGAAATCCAGCACGACTCGACCTGGTCGACCCGTTATGGACACATTTCGCGCTTTGCGCCTGATCTGCGGCCTGGTGACCGGGTGAAGCAAGGTGATGTGATCGCTTTTGTGGGCAATACGGGTCGCTCAACTGGGCCGCATTTACATTATGAAGTGCGCCGCAATGGCCAAGCTGTGAACCCGCTCGGGCTGGACGTGCCGACCGGTCAGGCGTTGCCGGCTGACCAGATGGTTCGTTTCAACGCTTTCCGTGCGCGCATTGATTCAATGCGGCGGGAAGCCATTGGTTCAACCTCGATCGCTCAATCCGGTTCTGGGCCGACCCGCGTCGCCAATTAATCGACCGCCAGTTCGGCTCTGCCTGTCATATAGCGCCCTGGCCACGCCGGGGCGTTTTGCTTGCTGGGTCGACCGCCCGTGCAGCTTTTGTCATTCGTAATCTGTAAGATCAAATTCATGGGGGGTTCACATCGGCCCTGTCATGCTATCAATGGACAACGGGATAAGCCCGTGCCGAGAAGGAAGAACCTATGCGCCATAGTCTCTTTGCTCTTTGCGCCGTGGGGTTGGTGAGCGCGGCGGGTTGTACGCCGACGATCCGGCTGGAGGTGCCTGACAAGCCGTTGGAGATCAATATCAACATCAACATGAAGATTGATCAGAATGTGCGGGTCAAACTGGAGCGTGAGCTCGACAAGGCAGCACAGGCCAATCCGGGAATATTCTAATTCGCTGTAACGACGCCTGCCCAGGTGCGGCGTCAAAGGAGTGTGATGGACATGAAGAACAAGATTTTCACCGCCATTTTGTTGGCTGGGGTCTGGGTGTCTTCTTCTGCGCTCGCGATCGATAACAATGGACCGATAGACCGGGCGCTGGCGGCTGGCATTATCGGCGAACAGGCAGATGGTTATCTGGGCTTTGTGCGCCCCCCTACGGCTGCACAGGCTGATTTGCAGCGGCGCGTGAATGAGATCAACATCCGCCGCCGCGGCGTATTTCAGGATACTGCCCGCGCCAATGGCGAGACCGAAGATCGGGTCGCCTTGTTGTCGGGACTACGTCAAATCACCAAAATGCCCGATGGTGAGTATTTTCAGGATACGACCAAGACGTGGTGTGCAAAAGGTCCTGAGTCTCAGGTCATGCAGAACGCCGATGACGAAGTCATCATTCGCTGCGGTCCGGCCCAGAAGGTGAAGTAGGATGGGGGAAGAGCCAGCAACGCCGCAGTCCACTCCAGTCGAGGCTAATCCGAGAGCGACGGACAAAAAGGCCCGTTTAACAGGCGGCATGTGGTTTGTGACTGTTTTCCTGGTTCTTTTGTTGCTGGCCAGTCTTGCTGGTCTGGCTGCCATCTTTCTGATTGGTCGGTTTCCGGTTATCTCCTTCCACGGCTGGGTTGCTATGGGTTTGGGGACGGTCCTGTCTTTAATCCTGGGCATCGGTTTGATGTGGCTAAGCTTTTATTCTGCCCGTCATGGGTTTGACGATCGTGCAGATCCCGGTCGGCGGTCGCAAAAATCCTGAAGCCATCCTGCAACCCCAAAGCAGCATTTGGGTGAATGAAGCGCTGCAGGTTTGGCCCTTCAAAGGACCCGGGACTAGATCGCACATGCACCACGAGGTCCCCGCTCTGCGCTGCGCTCCGGCGGGGAGGACACCGTTTAGAGTGGGTTTTTGTCTGGAAGCGCTTTGGTGCCCTTTCTGGCCACCAAACCGCAACCTCAATTGTTCTTGCGACACCTGGGTGGTCAAGTGCGCAGCTTTGCTGCGTCGCGGTGCGATCGGTTTTCGAAGAAAACCGACACTTGACGACCCAGATGTCGCCCTCAAACTCGACCATCCGTTTTGGTGAAACACTGCTTTCACCAAAACGGTTCCAAGTGGAAATGAACATCCACAACAGCGTGTCATCCTGGACGGCGCAGCCGATCCGGGACCTCATGACGCTCAAAACTCAAGGGGTCCCCGCTCTGCGCTGCACTTCGGCGGGGATGACACGTGGTTAGAAATATCAACTTATACAACAGCGTGTCATCCTGGACGGCGATAGCCGATCCGGGACCTCATTGCGCACATGCACCACGAGGTCCCCGCTCTGCGCTTCGCTCCGGCGGGGATGACACGTGGTTAGAAATATCAACTTATACAAAAGCTTGTCATCCCGGACGGCGATAGCCGATCCGGGACCTCATTGCGCACATGCACCACAAGGTCCCCGCTCTGCGCTTTGCTCCGGCGGGGATGACATCGTTTAGTTAAGTCGGCCAATAAAACACGCTGTCATCCTGGACGGCGATAGCCGATCCGGGATTAATTGTTGCGCATTTAGCTATCTGATTTAGGGTCTGCCCATCAGGATTTATGGCGTTCGATAAGGCCTGATAGGCAACCCCAAGGCCCAACATAAACAGATCAGGGAGAATGGCATGGCGAACACACACTCTTTCGAGACCCTTACATTGGAGGTCGCTGACCGGGTGGCGACGATCACCTTGAATCGACCCGAACGGCTTAATGCGTTCACCGGCCAAATGATGCTGGATATGGTGGCCGCCTTTGATGAGACCGATGCGCGCGATGATGTCGGTGCGGTCATCGTAACAGGTGCGGGCCGGGCATTTTGCGCGGGGGCTGATTTGTCGGAAGGGGCTAAGACGTTTGATTATGACAAGCGATCTGATCGGCCTGACAAGGCAGGGCTTGATGAGCTTGACCGCATCCGAGACAGCGGCGGTCGGCTAACCTTACGGATTTTTGAAAGTCTGAAGCCGGTGATTGGTGCGATCAATGGCCCGGCCGTGGGGATTGGTGCCACCATGCAACTGCCGATGGATATCCGTTTGGCATCCACAACCGCCCGCTTCGGATTTGTGTTCGCTCGGCGCGGTATTGTGCCGGAAGCATGCTCAAGTTGGTTTCTGCCTCGTCTGGTTGGGATCTCGCAGGCCTTGGACTGGTGTCTGTCAGGACGTGTATTCGAGGCCGATGAGGCGCAGAAGGCTGGTCTTGTGAAATCGGTGCATGCCCCAGAGGACCTTCTAGGAGCCGCCCAGGCCTTGGCGCGTGAGATCGTTGATAATTGTGCGCCTGTGTCGGTCGCTTTGACGCGCCAAATGTTGTGGCGCATGCTGGGTGCCGATCATCCAATGGAGGCCCACAAAATTGATAGCCGGGGCGTCTATGCTCGCGGCCAAACTGTGGATGCGCGCGAAGGTGTGATGAGCTTCCTTGAGAAGCGCGCCCCAGTCTATGCCAACAAAGTTTCCAGCGACATGCCAGACTTTTTCCCATGGTGGGAGGAAGTCACCTTCAAGTGATTAGAAGTACCTGTTGATCAGATGCGAATGTAAACGGGATTTTAAGGTTCGTTGGTCAGTTTAACTCCGGATGTGAGGACGCAATGGCCGACGGTACCCTCTTGGAATTCGGGATCGATAGCTTCGAATTCGAGGAAGGGGGGCAGACCAAAACGCGCGCGCAAGTGACACGTCGGCTGCAGGATGTTGTTGGTCTTCCCGGATCCCGCATTACCCCGCAAGAACGCCATATCGCTGCAGACCTTTTGATCGAAGTGTTGCGCGAGAGCGATCTGGGTACCCGCATACGCTGTGCAGAGCGCATGGCTTTATTGGTCGATGCGCCGTCCATTCTGTTGCGCTACCTCGCCAAGGATGAGTTGCAAGTCGCTATTCCCTTGCTGGAGGTCTGCGAGGGTTTCAATGACTCAGACCTGATTGCCACCGCGCTGGCTCCGTCCGCGACGACTGCGCATCGGGTCATGATCGCAAAGCGCAAGCAAGTGTCTGAAGCCGTCACGGACGTTTTGGTCAATCTGGGCGAGGTTGACGTGATTCAGGCGCTCCTGCGCAATGATGGCAGCACATTCGCTCATCCCGCCATCGAACAAGCCACCGCAATGTCCAAGCAGGAATCGTCGCTGGTCCCTTTGCTCGTGCGTCGCCCAGAGTTGCGGCCGTCTCAAGGCCTGACGATGTTTTGGTGGGCAGAATCTGAAGAACGTCGCCGCATTCTACAACGCTTTGCTGTGGAGCGGACGACCTTGCTTGAGGCCGCTCAAGATATTTTCGCAAAAGCCGCCAACGATGGCTGGCGTGATCCCTTGGTCCGCAAAACCTTGCAATTCATCGAGCGCCGCCAGCGCAACCGGGATGCGGCCAACCGGAGCCCCTATGGCAGTTTGGAAGGGGCTATTGAAGCTCTCGACCATCAATTGCCTTCTCGTGAGCTTTTTGTGGAAATTTCTTTCTTGGCCGGCATTAAGCCCATGTGTGGGGCGCAGATCCTATCTGACGGCGGGGGCGAATCAATTGCCGTTCTGTGCAAGGCAACAGGGCTTAAACGCAAACATTTTCGGCTTTTATGGAAAGGTTTGCGTCGCCCAATGTCCGATGACAGCGATTTATCGGATCCCTGGGGTCGCTCTGTGCTTGTTTTTGATACAATTTCTACCAACAAAGCGCAAACCGTACTGCGTTACTGGAATTGGGCGCTGACCTCTGCAATGTCGCCAACACTAGCTGCAAAGCTGGAAGAAGGCGATGAAGAATTGCTTTATTCGGTCGCTGCGAGATCTTCGAATCTAGTGTTCGGCGCTGGCTCCTGAGATTAAATCAGGTCAAGATACCCATTGGTACGGCCTTGGTTAATTTTCCCAAAATCAAATTGAAGTTAGACTTTTCATCCTCGACAGGCTGTTTTGAATGTGAACGAATTGTAATAACAGTTTGCTGCACGTAACCGAATAGTACTTTGAATATAGAATATTTATTTGATCAAATTGGTTTACCGTTTTTCAGCAATGAAAGTGTCATTGTCCTATCTGGACTATGTCATACTAGGTCAGTAGACAGTTTTTCCGTTCTGAGGGTGGTTTAAGTGCTTGCATTTACATCTTTGTGGTGAAACAAGTTGGCACGAGAATTCGTCTCCGCTTGGCGCGTCGCACCGAGTCAGAGTGATTGAATGGCGGGGTGAAACTTGCCCTTTCGCGATATCGCTCGACCGGGGTCAAGTAGGTGTTTGTCAAAATAAGGTCTCGTCCGAGGATGTCAGTAATGTCTGAAAACATGGAAGCCAGTTTGATCGAAATGACAGTAGATATCGTGGCGGCCTATGTCGCCGGGAACGAATTGCCGTCAGCTGAATTGCCGGGTCTGATTGCTACTGTCTTTGCGTCGCTCAAGAACACGCAAGAAGGTGCACCGGTTGTTGAGTCAAAAGAACTGGTGCCTGCCGTGCCAACCAAGAAGTCGGTGTTCCCTGATTACATCGTTTGCTTGGAAGACGGTAAGAAGTTCAAGTCTCTCAAGCGGCACTTGCGGTCTTCATATGACATGTCGCCAGATGAATATCGCGCCAAATGGGGTCTTCCCGCGGATTATCCTATGGTAGCCCCTAATTATGCTGCAGCGCGATCTGAATTGGCCAAGAAGATTGGTCTTGGGCGCGGTCGCCGCTGAGATTTTGCGGGATTGTTTCGGTAGCGAAACAAGTATTCGCAGCGAAAAGATGAAAATTTTCTCTTGCTATACATAAAGACTCTTGCGCGATTCGGTGCAAATCACTGATACTATCCTCAACAGGGGGTAAATATTGGTGTCAATGTTCCGGGCTCAACTGCTGCTGGAAGAGCAAAGGCGTCTTTTTGACGTTTGGGCGCATGCAGCTGCCGGGGCAGAAATGCCATCGCGCGAGAGTTTTCAGCCCAGGGCCTTTGGTCCGCTGCTCCCGTTTATTTCCTTGATTGAAACCCGCCATGCCGAAGCTCCGCGGGTACGTGTTGCGGGCAGCGCATTGCGAGACGTCTTTGGCGATGATCCACGCACATGCCTCATCCAGTCAGATTTACCAGGCTCGGGCGAAACGATCTTGCGTGTTGCCCGCGACCGAAAGCCTTCATGCGGGGTCGCGCCTGCCGAATCTGGTCTTCCGGGCCAAGCGGTGCGCTTTTGGCTTCGTTTGCCTCTGGGTTGTGCGCATGAGGTTGAGGCTGTGATCGGGCTTGATATTGCCTTGTCAGGTGCACGCGCACCCAATTGGGCGTTGCAACGGATGATGACCGCTTAAGCGCTTCCTGAAGCATCGCCGGATTTTGAATCGTGTGTCCTGCGTGCGGCGCGAACATAGGACCAGCCCGTCCAGATTGACATCAAGGCCCCCAATACCAAAATCGCAAATCCGGCTTGACCCAATCCTGTCATCCCCGATGCCAACCCAGCCAACAGCACACCCATGCCGCCCATGATCACCGCGGTCTTGGATTTGGCGGCAAAAGTCGGTGATAGGGTCACCCCACGCGCAGCTACTTTGGCACGTAGCCGGGTGACAAGGCTGTCGCGCACCGGGATTGCCAGCAGGAAGAAGACCCCAAACATCAAAGCCAGCGGGTCACCCAAGGCACCGGTTACCAGATCCTGCCCCGGATTATTTTGCGCCAGCCAGCCCAGCCACAGCGCAAAAAGCGTGATGCCGACCAGAATCTTGTCGCCCCACAGATCCAATTGCCCACCGAGCTCACTTTTCGCGTCGAGCTTGCGGGCAAGATAGCCATCCAGCCAATCGGTCAATGCCGATACAACAAACAGGCCAAACGCCCACCTCAGTTCTTGATTGGCCATACCATCAGACAATCCGCGCCAAATCAGATAGCCGATGAGGGGGGCCAGTGCGAGGCGGCTGATCGAGACTGCATTGGGAAGCCATTTCATCATCACGTCCTTTGGAAAAAGGCCTGGATACGGCCCGCCAATTCTTCATTCACGCCGGGCACTTCCATCAACTCACTCAGGCTGGCACGTGCCACACCACGGGCAGAACCAAACCGGGCGAGAATGGCCTTCTTGCGCATCGGCCCGACGCCAGCAATCTCATCAAGTGGGTTTTTGGCAATCGCGCTTGAGCGCTTCTGCCGATGCGCCCCGATGGCAAAGCGGTGGGCTTCATCTCGCAGCCGCTGAAGATAGTAAAGCACAGGGTCCTTGGGTTCGAGCCGGAAGGGCGCGCGACCGGGGACATGAAACACCTCCCGGCCGGCATCTCGGTCCACGCCCTTGGCAATCGAGATCAATGTGACGTCATCTTCAAGGCCCAGTTCACGGGCCACGTCTTGAACCACGGCCAATTGCTGTTCGCCGCCGTCAATCAAGACAAGATCAGGCCAGTTGGCTTCAGCACTGGCTTTGCGACGTCCGCCTGTGTCGATCAGATTGCCCTCCATATCCACACTGGGGGGCAGGTCTTCGGTCTCTGATTGCAAAAGGCGGGCAAAGCGACGGGTAAAGACTTCCCGCATCATGGCAAAATCATCGCCGCCCTTGGCATCCTTGATCGTCCATTTGCGATATTGGCTTTTCTCAAACCCATCGGGACCGGCCACAATCATCGCCCCCACGGCATGACTGCCCTGAATGTGGGAATTGTCGTAGACCTCAATCCGTTGGGGTGGACTGGCAAGCCCGAAAACATCGGCCACCCCGTCCAAAAGGCGCGTCTGCGTGCTGCTTTCGGCCAGTTTGCGGGCCAGCGCCTCGCGGGCATTGGCGGTGGCATGGGCGACGACCTCGCGCTTTTCGCCCCGTTGCGGACAGCGAATTTCCACCTTGGCATCCATCCGCAAGCTCAGCGCCTCTGCCAACAGGGCCTCGCCCGGCACGTCATGACTGGTCAGAATGAGCGCAGGTGCGGGCTTGTCATCATAGAATTGGGCTATGAAGGCATCGAGGATTTCAGCCTCGCTGGCGTCCTTTTCATGCTTGGGGAAATAGGCGCGATTGCCCCAGTTCTGGCCTGCCCGGAAGAAGAATACCTGAATACAGCTCATCGCCCCGTCCTGGGCTAAGCCAAACACATCTGCCTCTTCAAAACTCTGCGGATTGATACCTTGCACGGCACGGATGCTGGCCAGTGCCTTGATGCGGTCGCGCAGCCGGGCTGCCCGCTCAAAATCAAGCGCTTCGGCCGCCGTGTGCATGTCTTCTGCCAGCCGCCTTTGCAGATCGACCGATTTGCCACGCAAGAAAGCGGTGGCTTCATCCACCAGCTCGCCATAATCCGAAGAACTGATAAGCCCGACACAGGGCGCGGAACAGCGCTTGATCTGGTGCAGCATGCAGGGCCGAGACCGGCTGTCATAAACACTGTCAGTGCAAGAGCGCAGCAGAAACGCCTTTTGCAAGGTGGTCAGGCTGGCATTGACGGCCCAGGCGCTGGCAAATGGGCCGAAATAATCGACATTTTTGGCCCGCGCGCCGCGATGCTTGGCAATCTGGGGGGCCTCGTGATCGCGTCGGATGGCGATATAGGGAAAGGACTTGTCATCCCGCATCAAGATGTTGAAGCGCGGGCGCAGTCGCTTGATCAGATTGGCTTCTAGCAACAGCGCTTCGGTTTCCGTCGCGGTCACCACAAATTCCATCGCCCGGGTCAGGTCGATCATGCGGGCAATGCGGTTGGAATGGCCGATGCCGCGCGCATAGGATGTCACCCGGTTCTTAAGATTCTTGGCCTTGCCGACATAGAGAACCTCGCCCTCCGCCCCGATCATGCGATAGACGCCGGGCCTGCCAGGCAAGCGGCGCAAGTGATCACGAATGACCTCAACCCCTTCCAACACGCCTGTGCGTGGGGTTGCTTCACCTGGCAGGTCAGTAAGGTCGGGCAGGGGGGATGAATCGGCCTTGGACATGATTGTCTTCAGGTGCACCCGAGGCAGGCGTATGGCAAGGCCTGATACCGACTTATGGCTTGGGCTGGGGGCCCTGCGGGGCTGGAGCCTGATCACCCAGGCGGACGGGCACGACACTCATCCCTAGCTTGGCTGAGGCGGCGACCAATTCGCGGCTGTAGGAGACATAGACAATCGACTGATTGGGAACATCGACAATGCGGCGCACGGCAATCGTTTTGAAGAACAGACTGGCCCCTTTGGAAAACACCTCATCGCTTTTGGGCAATGTTGCCAAAGTCGTGGCGTCAATCGGGGCAGTCGCGTGGCAATCTATCGCGGTATTGGAGGGATTTTCAAACCAATTGCCCTTGCCCAAACGGTCGATCAGGCTGCGATCAAACGAGCCGAAATGGCAGATGACTTGGGGCAATTGCGGGTCACGCAGGGCGGTCACTTTGATTTCATTGCCGGTCAGATCATTGGCAAAGCCACCCACTTCATTTTCCTTGCTGCCACAGCCAGACAATACAAGCGGTAGTCCAAGCGCCACGGTGAGGCAAAGCCCGTGGGTTTTCTTGGCAAATCTTGGCATCGTCATCTCCTGCAGCATGATGGTAAGCCCATAGATGGCCCTGACCCTTTATGCTTTCAACCGGGGAACGGGCCAAGTCCTGCGGTCATAATACTGACCAATCCGCTAAGGTCTCCAAAGGGACAAGAGGCTGTAATCGATTGGCCTCGGGCAGGATTTGCGCTTGCGTTGGCGGTCATCTCGTTCAATACCAAAGATCAAACGCCCAATGAGGCAATAAAAATCCCTTCAGGGAGAGGAAACAACAAATGCCATTTCCAGCCATGTCGGTATCCCAAGCTCATGCCATTTTGACAGGTCCCGGCGGACCGCTCGAAATCGAGACCAAGACCATTCGCGGCCAAGAATTGCGGGTATATAAAGTTGGACCGCAGTCTCTGCGCGACATTTTTGAGATGGGCCGCGCCCATGGCGATCTTGATTTTCTGATCTATGGCGATGAGCGTATCAGCTACCGTGCCCATGCCAATGCCGCAGCCCGCTTGGCGCATGCGCTTAAGGATAATTACGGCGTCAAAAAGGGCGACCGCGTTGCGCTGGTCATGCGCAATTTGCCCGAATGGCCGGTGGTGTTTTGGGCCAGCGTGATCATTGGTGCCATGATTTGCCCGCTCAATGCGTGGTGGACGGCCGATGAACTTGAATATGGTTTGCGCGATTCCGGCTCGGTTGTTGCGATTGTCGATGTGGAGCGGGCTGACCGGATTGCTGAAAAACTGCCCAACATCCCCAATGTACGGGCGCTGATCGTAACTCGGGCGGGTGATGATCTGCCAGCAGGGGCTGTGGCACTCGAAGATGTGATCGGCGAGGCCAAATCATGGGCGGATCTGCCTGAGACTTCAGCCCCGGATGTGGCATTGGATCCAGAGGATCTGTGCACCCTATTCTACACATCCGGCACCACTGGGGCACCCAAAGGGGCCTATGGCACCCACCGCAATGTCATCACCAATCTGATGAACATGATGGTCAATACCGCCCGGCAATTCCTGCGCCGGGGCGAAACCCCGCCTGCTCCTGATCCAAGCTTGCCGAAAAAGGCGGTTCTGCTGGCCATCCCCTTCTTTCATGTGACAGGCTGTCATGCCGTTTTGGTGCCCTCGGTCGCCCAAGGGGCAAAGATTGTGATGATGCACCGCTGGGATGCGCTCAAGGGCATTGAATTGATCGAGAAGGAAAAGATCAACAGCTTTGGTGGCGTGCCGGCGATTGCCTGGCAGGTGATTGAACATCCCCGCCTGAAGGAGTTCGATACCTCAAGTGTGGAGAGCGTGTCCTATGGCGGGGCACCCAGCTCAGCCGAACTGGTGCGCAAAATCGTTGAAACCTTCCCGAAAGTCTCACCCGGTCAGGGCTATGGTCTGACCGAAACCTCCGCTGCCGTCACCAATATCGGCTCAGAGGATTATGAGCTGCGACCCTTGTCCTGCGGTCCGGCCCATCCCATCAATGATGTGCGCGTGGTCGGCCCAGATGGTCAGGATGTGCCAGTGGGCGAGGTGGGTGAGCTGTGGATCCGTGGTCCTAATGTCATTGTCGGCTATTGGAATAAGCCCGAAGCCACCGAAGCCGCCTTTGGCGGGGGCTGGTTCAAGTCGGGCGATCTGGTGCGCATGGATGAGGAAGGCTTTATCTTCATCGTGGATCGCGCCAAGGACATGATCATTCGTGGTGGCGAAAATGTCTATTGCTCGGAAATCGAGGATATTCTCTACAAACACCCCGACATTTCCGATGCGGCCATTATTGGGGTTCCCCATAAAGTCTTGGGTGAAGAAGTCGGGGCGGTGGTGACCGTGCCGCCCACCTCAAGCCTGACAGAAGAGGACGTCAAACGGTGGGTCGGGGCCTCTTTGGCGGCCTTTAAGGTGCCAGCCTATGTGCGTATCATGCATGAACCTTTGCTGCGCAACGCCAATGGCAAAATCCTCAAACGTGAGCTGAAGTCGTTGTTTGAGACTTCCGCTTAATGGCAGTTTCCGGCCGCATCCTGGGAATTGGCGGGGTCTTCATCAAGAGCCCAGCTCCCGATCGCCTGCGGGCTTGGTATCAAACTGTGCTGGGCGTTGAGATGGATGCGCATGGTGCGCTCTTTGCTCTGTCAGGGCAGGACGGCCATCAGGTTTTTAGCCCCTTCCCGACAGATACCGCCTATTTTGCCCCCTCGACGCGCGAGGTGATGATCAATTTTCGCGTCGATGATCTGCTTGCCATGATTGAGCGCATTGAGGCTGCCGGGGCAAAATTGGAAGGACCGCTGCAGGAAGAATCCTATGGCAAGTTTGCCTGGATTATCGATCCCGACGGCACCAAGATTGAACTCTGGCAAGAGACTGGCGATCTGACCAGCCCGTCTGCCTGATAAGGCCCGTGCAGGGACGGGGATGACACGCGCCGCTTTGCACCCTATCTGGCGTGCATGAGCGGTTTCAGCCTTGCCCAACACGCCCTGGTTCGCAACCCCGACGCCCAAAAAGTGCTGGGCGTCCTAAACGGGGTCGAGCCTGATTGTGCGCGCCTTGTCGGCGGTTGTGTGCGGGACGCGGTTCTGGGCCGGAGTGCCCATGATCTTGACATCGCCACCCAGCTGGAACCCGAAGCGGTGATGGCCGCTTTGCAGGCCGCTGGCATTGCCTTTGCCCCAACCGGTTTGGCCCATGGCACCGTCACAGCCATTCCTTCCGGCAAACCGGTTGAGGTTACCACGCTGCGTCGTGATCTATCCACCGATGGTCGCCACGCTGAAATCGCCTTTACCCGCGATTGGGCAGCCGATGCGGCCCGCCGCGACCTCACCATGAATGCGCTTTACTGTGATGCCGCGGGCCAGGTGCATGATCCAATGGGCACGGGTCTGGCTGATGCGCGGGCAGGGCGCGTGCGCTTTGTGGGCGATGCTGACAGCCGTGTGCAGGAAGATTATCTGCGCATTTTGCGGTTTTTCCGCTTCCACGCTTTCTATGGCAAAGGCCCACTTGATCCACAGGCTTTGGCCGCATGTGCCCGTCATCGTGACGGCATCACACGTTTGTCGGTTGAGCGCGTCTGGCACGAATTGAAGCGGCTCTTGGGGGCATCAAACCCCGGACCGGTCGTTGAGGCCATGGCCCAGACGGGGATCCTGCCTGTGGTATTGCCGGAGGCGCATGGGCTGTCTGTTTTCCGGCACTTGCTCGAAATCGACACCAGTCTGTTTTTAGAGCCGGACCCGCTGCAACGCCTGATGGGGCTGTTGCCACGCGATCCAACCGCCGTGGCAGGGCTTGCCAGTCGGCTCAAACTGTCAAAGGCCGAAGCTGATCGCCTATTGGCATGGGCAGGCGATGAGACGCGGATTGTGTCCTATTTGTCTGCACGTGAGGTGCGCCGCGCCCTCTATTGGTTGGGGGAACAACTCTATCTGGACCGGGTGCGACTGGCGTGGGCTGAGGATGCCGAGCCCCGCCGCACCAGTCAGTGGCGCGCCATGATCGCGCTGGCGAGCGGCTTTGTCGCCCCGCGCTTCCCCGTTAGTGGCGAGCAGGTTCTGGCCGCTGGCGCGCGACATGGCCCAGCGGTGGGCCAGATTCTGCGCGAGCTTGAGCGTTGGTGGGTCGATCAGGACTTCACCGAGGACGAGATGGGCTTGGTCGAGCGCCTCAAGGCCTTGGTGCAGGCCTTGGGCTGAAACTTGGCTCGGTCTTCGTGTTGGTGAGGGGTGTTAGAACTTCACCCCAACATCAATGCCCCATGTGCGCGGTGGTGCGGCATAGGTGGTGAATGAGCCTGCTGAGGCAGCCCGCCAATATTCCTGATCCGACAGATTCTGACCCCACAACGCAACGGAGATGCCATTGTCGAACTCATAGGCGATCCGCGCATTATAGAGTGGGTCAATCTTGGTCAAAGCATTAATCGGGCTATTGGCAACCAGGCTGTAGCTTTCATCCTCGAAGGACACATCGCCCATGACAATCAGCTTACCGGGGCCAAAGCCACGTGTATAATTGAAGCCGACAAAGCCCTTGTAGTCCGGCGCATTCTTGAGCTTGAGCGCGAGGGCACACGCAACCGTTGGCACACCCCCTGCGCACGGAACACCCGCATTGGTCAAGGCCGAGGCCTGAGGCGGCGTCACAGAGGTATATTTGGCATCAAGGAAGGCCAGATTGCCGGTAAGCGAGAACCGCTCTGTCAGTCGCCAGAACGCTTCGAATTCAAGACCCTGAATTTCGGTTTCGGCAACATTGAAGCGGGTAAAGCCAAGGCCTGGAACCGTCGCGCCAATCTGCAGCCCGTCATAGGTATTGAAGAAATAGGTCGCATTGAATTTGAGCGCCTTGTCGAACAATTGCAGCCGTGTCCCGGCTTCAATGGTGCGGACTTCTTCTTCATCAACGCGCAGGAAACAGGCCGTCGCGCTGAAGCAATCTGGCGACCAGCCGCCCGGCTTGAAGCCATTGGCATAGGAGCCATAGACCATCATCGTGTCGTTAATCTGATAATCCAGCCCGATATTATAGCTCGTATTATCAAAGTCTCGGCTGTCGGTGCGCTGGAAAGCTGGATTAGTGGCAAAGGCTGCACCAAGATTGGCCCCGGTGAAGTCCTTGGTTTCCTTGGTCACGCGGACACCCGCCGTGGCAGTTAAGCGATCCGTGGCCTTATACGTGCCATGGAGAAAGCCTGACAGGGACTCAGTCTTCACAGCCACTCGGAATGGGAAGACAAACGTGGTGTTGAGCACCACATCTTCCTCAAACAAATAGGCCCCCGCAACAAAATTCAGCGGGCCGTCAAAGTTCGACGACAGCGTTACTTCCTGACTGAACTGATCCTGATCGGTTTTCTGAAAATAGGGCGAGCCGATACGTGAGCCCAAATCGTCTTTCAGTGTCCGATAGCCGGTTAGGGATTGGAAGGAGAAGCTGCCGAGTTTACCATCCAGCGTCAGCGAACTGCCCTCGCTGGTGATTTTGCTGCGGTAATCAGAAAAGCAGCCTAGCGAGGTTGACGTCGCCCCGCACGTCACACCGGGCAGCGGCTCAATCGTGAAGATGTTGTTGTCGCGGTCATTGCCTGGCCGGGCGCTGTCGGGATTGGGATCGCTATTATCCTGTGTGGCATCATAAGCGAATAGGATTTTCCAATCCTCATTGAAATCATGGGCAAGGCTGAAGCGCCACGCGCCCATATCCTGTTCACCAACTTTGCGGGCAAAAGCGGCCCGATCGCCGTTTGGGTTCAGGGTGTGGAAACCTTCGCGCCCCTTGTAGATTACTGTCATCCGTGCCGCTGTTGACGGACCCAAGGGCAGATTTAAAGTCCCGCGCGCTTCGGTTCGATCATAATTGCCGATGCCAGCGCGCAACTCGCCACCCAATTCCTGATTGGGGCGCTTGGACACCAATTTAATCGCCCCGCCATTTGACGCGCGACCGTACAAAGTTCCCTGCGGTCCGCGCAGAACTTCGATGCGTTCCAGATCCACCACTGAGAAGAGCGAGCCGAGCTGACGGCCCATATAAATGCCGTCGACATAGATCGCCACAGCCGGGTCGACTGCGCCCCGCGATTCATCTTCACCAACGCCGCGCAGGAAGATGCGGGCGGAATTGGCCGTCCCCGTCCCAGTTGCGATCGAGATATTGGGCACTTGATATTGCAAGTCCAACACATTGCCGACCTGACGCTGTTCGATTTGCAAGCTGGATAAGGCCGAGACAGACGCCGGTACTTGCTGGATATCTTGAGCCCGACGTTGCGCCGTGACAATGACGACATCCGACGCCGGCTCATCGGCAGTCGTCGCCGTTCCTGATTGGGCCCAAGCATTCCCAGAGATCAGGGTCGTCAAAGTGGCGGCTGTTGCGAGCAAGATCTGTCTATTCTTCATCAAACCATCCCCTGTCTTCTGTCACAGTCACAACCAGGCTCATGCGCTGGTCTGGCGACTAACAATCTGCGCAATTTAAACGGCGCACGCCCAGAATTGAGAATGATATATCTTTTTTATATAGGCAAGCCGAAATCCGTAATGACTGTGGAAAACCGCGATGACCGGGCATGAATGCACCCCCAAGCATCAATCCATGCTCAAACCCCGGGCAACATCAGTCAACGGACGTTTTCGCTCGGGTGATCGCAATTGGGTTTGGTTTGGTGGCGAGGTCGCTTGGGGGCGACCTAATTGCCCAGTCGATTTAACCGCTCTTGCAGGCCCGCCTTTACCTCGTCCCACTCGCTGCGCAGGATCGAATACCAAGCCGTGTCGCGCCATTGTCCATCTGGCAACAAAATGTGGCGACGGAAAATACCTTCAAAACTGGCTCCAAGCTTCAGAATTGCGGCGCGCGAGCGGGCGTTGCGGGCATCGGTCTTCAACTCCACCCGTTCGGCACCACAGCCAAAGGCATTGTTGAGCAACATCAGCTTGCATGCCGGATTAACCTGGCTGCCCTGCGCATCCGCGATATACCACGTGCCGCCGATCTCCACCCCCCGGTGTTCGGGCCGGATCGCCAAATAGCACGTCTGCCCGACCACACGGCCTAAAGCATCGCGAACTGTGTGCAGCATCCAGCGTCCGGCATTTTGTTCTGCCATCATCCACGCAAAGTTCTGTGCCCATTTTTCGGGTGCCATGTCGCGGGGCCAATAGGTAAATAGCCCTGAGGCTGCCGCTGCCGCCCGCAGCTCCGCCTCATCCGCCGCGACGAGTGGGCTTAGGCGAACGCCATATTGCGTGGTGTTGACGGGTATCAGTTTCATGGCCTGCTGTTTTAGTCGCAGATTTATGCGCCGCAAGGTGCGCTCTTCTGATTGCCCTCAGCCAAGTGCAGGTTTAGGCTGAACCCAACACAGAACAATATCGGTCTGAACCGTATCTTACAGGGAGCGCGACATGATTTTCGAACATTCCGACGAAACCAAGCATTGGGTTGCCCGTGTCGAGGCCTTCATGGCCGAGCACATCATCCCGGCCATTCCTGTCTATCAGCAGCAGGATGCTGAGGGTGAGCGCTGGAAAGTCATTCCCGTCGTGGAAGAATTGAAGGCTAAGGCCAAGGCAGCCGGCTTGTGGAACATGTTTATGCCGCCCAGCCATGGCGCTGCCCATGTCGATGATACGTTTGAGTTTGATGGGCCTGGCCTGTCCAATGTCACCTATGCAGCGATTGCCGAGATCCTTGGCCGGGTTGGCTTTGCCTCTGAAGTCTTCAATTGCTCGGCTCCTGATACCGGCAATATGGAAGTGCTGATGCGCTATGGCACTTTGGCGCAGAAGGAAAAGTGGCTGCGGCCTTTGATGAATGGGGAGATTCGCTCGGCCTTTTTGATGACCGAGCCAGCAGTGGCTTCCTCTGATGCTACCAATATCCAGACGTCGATCGTTCGCGATGGCGATGAATATGTCATCAATGGCACCAAATGGTGGAGCTCTGGCGTGGGTGATCCACGCTGCAAAGTCGCCATTGTGATGGGCAAGACAGACCCAAGCTCAAAGACCTATACCCAGCAAAGCCAGATCTTGATGCCACTTGATGCCAAGGGCGTGACTTTGGTGCGGCCGCTGCATGTATTCGGCTATGATGATGCCCCGCACGGCCATTTCGAAGTGCGAATGGAGAATGTGCGGGTGCCGGTTGATAATCTGATCCTGCGCGAGGGGGCTGGCTTCGAGATTGCCCAAGGCCGCTTGGGGCCTGGCCGTATCCACCATTGCATGCGCACAATCGGGGTTGCCGAAGTCGCGCTTGAAAAAATGTGTAAGCGCCTGATGACGCGTGTGGCCTTCGGCAAAACTGTGGCTGAACATTCCATTTGGGAGCAGCGCATTGCCCGCGCACGCATTGATCTGGAAATGACCCGTCTGCTCTGCCTCAAGGCCGCCTATATGATGGATACAGTCGGCAATAAGGTTGCCCGTGCCGAGATCGCCATGATCAAAGTGCAAGCGCCAACCATGGCATTGCAAATCATTGATGATGCCATTCAAGCCCATGGCGGGGGTGGGGTCAGTCAGGACTTTGGTCTGGCTCAAGCCTATGCGCACCAGCGCACCTTGCGTTTGGCAGATGGTCCCGATGAAGTGCACAATCGCACCATTGCCCGCTTAGAGCTTGGCCGTCATGCCGGCTCTGCGATGAAGGAAAAGGCTGAAGCCGAAGCTGCGCTGCACGTGCCTGGCATACGCTGAAGTCGTCAGCATCACTTTTGTGATACGAAAAGGGCCCGGACGGCAACGTCCGGGCCTAGTCGTAGAATGGATTTTCGTTGTGTATCTCTTCTCTTATCGGAAGAGTGAAAGCGCGGATTGAGCTGAGGAGTTGGCAATCGACAACGCCTGAACGCCCAATTGTTGTTTGACTTGCAGCGACTGCAGCTTGGCACTCTCTTGGCTGAGATCGGCATCTCGGATGGCGCCGATTCCGACATTGAGGGCATCGGTTAGCTTGGCAATGAACTCACGGTGGACTTCCAGCCGCTTGGCACCTGCGCCCCACGTTGCCAATTGTGTACCCAGATTGGTGATTGAGGTATTCACCAATCCCAGCGCTGTTGCCGCATTGGCGGCAGTATCGGCGGCAGAGGTGGTGGCGACGGTAACCACTGACCCACCCAGAGATAGATTGACCCCGGCAATGGTAATTGTGTTGCCGCCGGCTGCATCGCCCAAGGAAATGGCCGAGGCAGGCGTAGCCCCCACCATATTGGCCCCATCGAAGGACGCATTGGCAATCACATTAGTGATTTGATCGCGTAATTGCGCGAAATCAGCCGCCAGCGCGGCTTGGGAGGCTGCGGACAGACCAGCTTGCGATGCCGCCAGCGCCTTGCCCTTCATTTCATTGAGGAGCTCCATGATGCCTTCACCGGCGGCGATTGCGGTGTCGAGGATCGCCCCGGCGCGCTCGTTTGACTCCCGCACGCGACCATAGGCCATCACATCTGAGGACATTTTGTTGGCAATGGTCCAAATGGCCCCATTGTCCTTTGCCGTGGCAACTTTCTTGCCGGTGGCGATTGCGTTTTGGGTTGCTTGCAGATCCCGGCTTGTGCTGGCCAAATTCTGAACGGCCGCCATTGCCCCGATATTGGTATTTATGCTGATCATTTTGATCCCTTTGCGTTTTGCATATTGGGTGTTGTTTTAACACCATGTCGTTGTGACAGATGCGATGTTACCGATGAGTTATGAATCCTTTGTTACTGGCGGTAACAAAAATCATGACTCGGTTTTTGAAGAATTTTTGTATTCTGGCGGATGGATTTGCCCCGCCGATTGGCGTGATCCGACAAGACCCGGATTGCCGCCGGCCATCCGGGTCTGCCGAGTGGTGTCTGCACCGCTCCGCGCAGATCGTTCAGACCTATCGGAACAGGCCTAAGGCCGTCTGGGTCGTTGAATTGGCAATCGACAAGGCCTGAATGCCCAACTGCCGCTTGACCTGCAGTGATTGCAACCGCGCACTCTCCACCGACAGGTCCGCGTCAACCAGCGATCCGATGCCGGTATTGAGGGCATCTTGCAATTTGCCGACAAAGTTCTTGTGGACTTCAAGTCGCTTGGCACCGGCCCCCCAGGTCGCCAATTGCGTGCCCAATGCGGTAATTGATGCATTGACTGCGGATAGTGCCGCGGTGGCATTGGTGGTTGTGTCCAGCGCAGAGCTTGCAGTTACCGATACAATTGAGCCGCCCAGCGACAGATTGGCACCAGCGATCGTGATGGAATTACCCCCGGAGGAGTCGCCCAAAGCAATGGCATTGTCAGGTGAACTATCGACCAGATTGGTGCCATCAAAGCTGGCATTGGCGATCACAGTTGTAATCTGGTCGCGCAATTGGGCAAAGTCTGCGGCCAACGCGGATTGAGACGCTGCCGATAATCCGGTTTGGGTGGCCGCCAAAGCTTTTGCCTTCATCTCATTGAGCAATTCCATGATGCCTTCGCCGGCAGCGATCCCGGTGTCGAGGATTGCATTGGCGCGGTCATTCGACTCTCGGACCCGATTATAGGATTCCACGTCGTTCGACATTTTATTGGCAATCACCCAGACGGCTCCATTGTCTCGGACATTGGCGATCTTCTTGCCCGTCGAGATTGCAGATTGAGTCTGTTGTAGATCTGCACTGGACCGATTGAGGTTTTGGATAGCGGCCATCACGGCGGTATTGGTGTTGACACTGATCATTGTGATCTCCTTGCATTTGGCAATTGGTTTGACTTTGAGTCACGCGTTGCTTGTGTGCGGGCGTTTGCGCCCGGCACGGGAAGACTTCGCTCAGACCTTGGGTACAAATCACACGTCGCGCGGTACGCACGTCCCTGTCACGCCGAGCTTGGCCCAGCATGCTGGTAGGTTCGAAGGTACACATACAAAGAGTGTGGTGAGGCTGGCTCCGCGATTAGCGGAACAATGCCAGCGCTATCTGGGAGGCGCGATGGCTGATCCCGTAGGGTTGGGTCTCCAGTTGCTGACGGACCTGGAGGGCATGCAGGCGGGCGGCTTCCGTGGACAAATCCAAACCCGCAATATCTGCTTCATGGGCCTTCATGATGGCTTCAACGCGTCCCAGAAATTCCAGGTGGTGAGGTTGAAGCGTGAGTTGAGAGCGCACGTCGGGCAGGGTGGCTTGATCGGCGGACTGCTTGGCTGGTCCCGTCGATCCCGTGTCGCGAGCGCGCAGGCCTTCGGGCACTTTGGCCGTCGGGTCACTCCGGGCTGCGACCTGCAACTGTAAGGCCTGAACCGGCCCCACGTCAGCGTTGATGGCAATCATGGCTGATCCTTCATCAAACGGTTTGACGTCATTTTTGACGCCTTGGTCACGATGACCGATGGCGACATTACCGATGGGTTACCAATATTTCGTCAGTTCAGTCCGACGAAATTGAGACAAGTTCGACATTGTTTTGAATAGAATTTGATCGAAATTTTCAGAATTTCTTGAGAAAGTCAGCTGCGTGCCACGACAGCGACAATGCCCCCTGTGGGTTCTGGTTTGGGTGGAATGGACCAGACACAGCCGAGGCTGAGCAGTTTAAGGTTTTCACACCCTGTGCTCTAGACCCGAATGTCGAGTACCCGACCTGGTCTTGCCAAAGCTGCAGGGGTCGCAGGTTCGCCCCCTTGTGCTGGTGCTGACGGTCCAGATCGGCTGTCAACAACCCGCTCTTGCACCTGGCCTTGTTGACTTGCGCGCGGCTGCGGGACCGAACCACGTTGAGCCGTGGCAGTCAGCAAGGCTGCAAACGCTTTGCGCGCTTCAGATTGTTCAGCTGCGGGCCGCACAGCGCCAGCAGATGGCGAAACCGGCTGATTGAAGAAAGGAGAATCGACTTTCATATCGTGTGGCTAGGATGCTTTGCGTTAACGAAACACAAACGCCCGGCATCGGTTTTGATCAAGGCGCGGTATTCCGGGCCGCCAGATTGGCCAGATCGCGGGCAATTTTAGGCGTGATCTCGCCTTGGTGCCGGGTCAGCACAATGCCTTTGGCACTGATGACATAGGTTTCTGGCACCCCACCTAAGCCTAATTGTACCCCTGCAGCACCCTGCCGATCTATGCCCACTTGTGCATAAGGGTCCCCCAATTCATCCAGATAGGCTTGGGTTTTAGCTGGGTCATCGCGGTAGGCCATACCGACCACTACAAAGCGCTTATCCTTGGCCATTTGGAACAAGAGGGGATGTTCAACCCGACAGGGCGCACACCAAGAAGCAAAGACATTCAGGATGACCGCTCTGCCTTGATATTGGCTCAAATCCAACGTGCCACCGGACATGTCTGGCAATTGGATTTGTGGCACGGGCTTGCCAATGAGGGCACTGGCGTGGCGATCCACCCTTTGGCCAAACATGGCCCAGGCAAATAGGCCAGCAAGGGCGATAAAGACGCTCAATGGCAAAAAAGCCCACAGACGGCGGCTTTGGGGTTGGGCCGCCTCGCTCATGGTGTCGGACTTTCAGCCTTTTCAGACCGCAAAGCCGCCAGACGGGCCTTTTGGTAGCGGCCATGTATGATCACACGTACAATCAGGCCGATGATAACTGCCACGCTTAAACCCCAAGCCCCAAACACAAAGGGGGCATAGCCACCCATGGCGAGGAAATCTGATAAAGAGGCGAATTGAGGCGTCATGCTGCCTGCCGTGCCAAAATAGCATCTGCTGACCGCTTCCAAATCTCTGCCCGCATCGCGGCGAGGGTCAGGGCTGCAAAGATCAATAAATAGGCGACACCCATAACCAGAAGCGGGTGCAGCATGCTGGGGTCAAGGCTCGGCCCACCTTCGCGAATGATCGAAGCCTTCTGATGCAGCGTATTCCACCATTCCACCGAGAAGCGGATAATGGGAATATTGATCGTGCCGACCAGACAGAGGATGGCCGCGGCTTTGGAGGCTTTGCTGGTTTCTTCCAGCGCACTGCGAAGCGCCATATAGCCCAGATAGAGAAAGAATAGCACCAGTACCGAGGTCAGTCGCCCATCCCACTCCCACCAAGTGCCCCAAGTTGGGCGGCCCCAGATCGACCCAGTGGCCAGACAGAGTGCGGTGAAGGCTGCTCCAATCGGTGCCATCACTTTGGCGGCAATGTCACCCAAGGCATGGCCCCAGACCAGGTAAGACAGGCTGCCTATCGCCATGCCGGTATAAGCCCCGACCGCGATCCAGGCAGACGGCACATGGATGAACATGATGCGGGCAGTCTCGCCTTGCTGATAGTCAGCAGGCGCATACCAGAGCGACCACACCACCCCAATGGCGGTTGCAACAACAGCCAGAAGGCTGGTCACAGGCAGAAGCCAGGCACTCAGTCCCAAAAATCGTTGCGGATTGGCAAAGCCGGAAATCATGTCTGCTCAGTTAGAACGCATGAGGCCTTTGGTCCAGACTTTGGCTCAATCAGACGCAGCAGGTGTCGCCCCGGCAGACAGGATCAACGCAGTCGGCGTCTCCAAAAGGCTCGCCTGCGCAGAGGTCAGAGCAAAGGCCCAACCTTGTGTCTTGGCCTGCAAGCTGCGGGCCTCCTGATCGGTCGCAGCTTGGCGCGGGTCGACACGAAACACCGCCCATAACTGGCCTTGAGCCACATAGGCCTCCAGCGTGATCATAAGACCGGACTTCAGTTGCGTTTGATGACGCAACCGCGCCGGACCGCTCAGACGGCGGGCGGCCATCACATCCACAGGCGCAAACCGCGCCATGAGCAGTGCCACATCGGTTGCCGCTGGGCTCGCCTTGCCCCCAACCGGTGCAAAACCGCCATCCGGGCGGCGAACAATGTCTAGCGCAGGCTGATCCAGCCTGGTCAGGCTGGCTGTGGCGATGCGCTCTGGGGCAATCTCGAAACCATCGAGTGCCAGCCATGTCTGCGGCGTCCCAAGATCTGGCCATGTCGGTCCACTGACTTGATAAAGCTGCGGGTCTGCACCGATCTGAGCTAACATCAAGCCACCGCGCTGGGCGAGGGTGAGATCAACCAATACCCCATCAGATCGCCGCAGGATGAGTTGTATGCCGTCCCCGCCCAAAGCTGGGGCCAAAGGCGGGGTCTGGGCCTCTGCGGGCATGGTCAGTGCGCGGCGGTAGCGAAGCGCCTTTAACGATGTGATTAATTGGGCAAGTGGTGCCTCATTGATCGGAAAGGAATCGCGACTGGCTGCGACCCAACCTGTGTTGGTTTTGCGCATCACCAATCCCCCGCCGCGCCAGATGATCTCGATTTGCGACAGCGAGGTGAGTTCATGACCTAAACGGGGAAAAAGCGGTCCAGATTTGTCTAGTCGGCCCCGTGGGTTGGTGCGCACCCACCCAACAACCCCTGCCGTGGCCGCAGCCAGACAGGTGAGGCCAGTTAGCCCAAGCAAGAGGCGTCGCCGCGCGATGTCGCCGGGCGTCATCATCATGCTCACGACCAAACCAGCTTGCGACGGGGCCGTCGGCGCAGGTGCACAATAAGCCCGACCAGCAGGACCACAAATGGCACAAGTGCGGCACAGATGCCGATCAATTGGTTCTTCAGGCCTGCCACATCTTGCCGCACCCCTTCTTGGACCGCCCGCAGGCGGGCCCGAGTTGCGAGCACCTCTTGGCGTGCTTGATCAATCTCACGGGTGCCGAGACTCTGCGAGAGCGCATCACGGGCAGCGGCGCGGGCTTCAATATCGGCCAAGCGGGCTTCTGCCAGAGCAAGTCGACTTTCCAATACCTGCTGTTCTTCCAGAATGCGGGTTTGGGCGGCTTGGCGCAGCTTTTCCACCACCACCAGCGGACGGGGCGTTGGGCTGCGCGCACGGATCGACAAGAGCCGGGTCTGGCCCGTCAAAACATCGAGGCAATTTTGAATGAGGCGTGCATTATCGGCTGCCTCACCATCTGGGCCAAGGTAGAGGCTGTCGGCCAGAAGGTCGACATCCCCGAAGACGATTATCTCACCGGGCTTGACGCTGACCTTGGTGAAACCCGATGTCGGGTTTGCAGGATTGCCCGATGGGAAGGCGGTGGTCCATTGGCCAGTGATGCGCGCGGCAATCATCTCGGCCTGTCGGGCCGACTGCCAATCCAGTTCAACATCTTGGGGTGACAAACCACTCAAGGCCCGGGTGGCGTCAAGCCGCGTCGTATCCTGTGAGGTCGTCAATAAGGCGGTGATCTGTGCCTTGCCTTGGCCCAGCGCCAAAATCTGTCCGGGCGTGGCAATATGGATGCCACGGGGCAGCCCGGCGGTCACAGCATCTTGCTGATTGAGGCCGCTCGGGGGGATTTGAAAGATGAGTGGTTGGGGTGCAATCGCCTTCCGACCTGAAATCTGGGTCTCAACCGGCAAGGCATAGGCCCGATCGGCGATGACATCGCCTTGGACTGCAAAGCCCCATGCCGAAATCAGCGGTCCAAGTGCCTCGGTTGCCGAGCGCGGACCGCCGCCGCCATCCTGGGCAACCATAGACGCTGGATCGAGAAACAACAGGACCCGCCCCCCCGCCAGAACATATTGATCGATGGCAAATTGCTGCTCGGGCGTGAGTGGGTTTGGCTGAGCGATGATTAAAACATCTGTGCGCTCAGGAATGGCGCGAAAATCCGGTGCCAGCGCGGTCAGGTCTGCGGTATCCATCCAGCTTGCCACCATGCGCGCAACCGGGCGGGTTTGACCGGTAATCGGATCGGTTCGGACCAACCAAGGTAAGCCCGTGATCAGGCTGATGCGGGTCCGTTGGGGCCTTTCCAATTGGTTGATCGCACGGCTCAGGTCATATTCGAGATTACCAGCAGCGGCTGGATCAAGGATTGGCAGAACCAAATTTCGGCCGGCAACATTTTTCAGCACAAGACCCAGATAAGCCGGGGGATCATCCGGCAGTGGACCAGGAATGGGTGTCAATCCTGCTTTCAGGGCCGCATCTTCGACAGGCGAAAAAGCAGCCGGATCTCGTTCATGGACTTCCAACAGGCCACCGCTGGCGGCGGCATAAAGCTGCAACATGTCGCGTACCCGTTCACCATGGGCGCGCATGATTGGATCGTCTGCGAGGGCTTGGCGTGACAGATAAAGCTCTGCCTCCATGGGTTGCTTCAGGTCCCGTAAGATGGCGCGGGTCTCAGCCGAGATGGAGAATAATTTGTCTTGGCTTGTGTCAATCCGCCAATCCGATAGGCCCAGTCGCGCGATGGTGTGTACGCACACAAACAGCAAGACCAGTAAGCCGGCTGCCAGTGGCACAAACAAGCCGCGCTTCATCGCCCGCCTCCACGCCTGTTATCCACCCAAAGACCAGCCAGCGCGAGGCCCAGCCCGCTGACACCTAAAAGATGGATAAGGCTGTCGACGTCGATAACCCCGCGCTCAAAGCCAGCATAAGCGTCCAGAAGTGAGATGGAGGTGATTGCCGCAGTGGCTGACGTGCCGAGAATGGGCATCAGCGTGCTGGCGATCAGAGGCAGACCCGCAGCGGTCATGATGAAAGTCACCCCAAGGGCAGTTATGAAACTCATCACCTGACTTCTGCATGCAGCCGATGCAGCCATGCCAATTGCGAGGCCCGCACCGGCCAATAGGAATGAACCCAGATACGCAGTTAGCGTTGCCTGATGGTCGACCGGCCCAAGCAATGAGACGCCAATCCAGAGTGGCGTCGTCAAGATCAGCATGAGGGCAACCAACGTCCAAGCAGCCAGAAACTTACCCAGCACCAGTGCTGGCACCGAAACAGGCAGGCTGAGGAGGGTTTCAATCGTTCCAGTCCTGCTTTCCTCGCTCCAAGCCCGCATCGAAAGAGCAGGCATCAGGACAACAAAGAGCCAAGGGTGAAACTGGAAAAAGGCGGCAAGGTCTGCGCGTCCGGCCTCAAACAAGCCGCCCACTTGGAAAGCGAGCAGGACGGACACGGCCACAAAACTCGCAGCAAATAGATAAGCCAACAAGCCGCGGGCATCTTGCACCAGTTCGCGGCGATAAATCGCCATCAGACCCGCTCCAAACCCTTTTGGCCACACCGATCGCCACGACCCTGTCATGGGGTGACCTCCGATTGGGTCAATTGGTAAAAGATCGTCTCAAGATCGCCTTGGGGATTGCGTGCCGCGAACACTTCCGGGCTCTCATCCGCCCGCACCCGGCCATCGGCAATCATGATCAGGCGGCTACATAGGGCTGCAGCCTCTTCCAATTGATGGGTCGAGATCACAATGATGCGTCCGGGGCGCAGCGCTGAAATGAGGTCGCGCGTGACCCGCTTTTGAATCGGATCAAGCCCGTCACTGGGTTCATCAAGGATGAGGACGGCTGGGTCATGAACAAGCGCGCCCGCCAAAGCCACCCGCCGGGCTAATCCTTTTGACAAGCTGTCAATCCGGACGTCAAGAATGTCGGCAATCGTGGTGCGCGCTGCTGCCTGCTCGATCAAATTGACCCAGTCTCGCCGGGGAATGCCCCTGACGCCGAGCAGAAAACGCAAATAATCGCGCGGGTTCATATCGCCATACAAGGGGGCATGTTCTGGCAGGTAGCCCATCAAAGCCTGCGCCTGAAGTCGGTTGGTGCTGACATCATGTCCCATGAGACTGACCCGGCCTGCATCAGGTTCCAAAGTCCCTGCGATCATGCGCAAAGTGGTTGTTTTGCCGGCACCGTTTGGCCCGATAAAGCCGACAACTTCGCCGGGGGCGATTGCAAAGCTGATCGCCGCCACACCCCGGCCCCCGGCATAGGTTTTGGTCAGGCCTTCAAGCGTCAGCATGCTGCGGTGTGATCCTTTGGCCTATGGACGGCAATATAGCTCTTATCGGGCAAGCATGATTGGCCTTTTAGGCGCAGTGTGGGGACTTTTGAACCAAAAAAGCAGAATCCGGCCAAGGGGCACGCAGCCATCGGATGTTTAAGGCCGGGGGGGTGGCGGGGGCGGCGAGGCCGATGGGCGGCGCGATTGCGGCTTGATCTCAACCCAGACAGACGGACTCGATTGATCGCTTTCGGGGCCAGCCGGGGCCGTCCGAACACCCCCGCCCACAGGCTCAATCCGATCCAGATAAGCACCCTTGGGGGCCATGGCATCGCGGGAGCGGGTCACTCGGACTTTGCGCGGCTTTTCGCGGGGAACGTCAACCCGGACTTGGGGTGCGACCACGCCATCGCTGCGATAGGTCGTGCGGGTCTGGGAATCAGTCTGGGCATCAGTCTGGGCACCCGTCTGGGACTGGGCGTGCGCCAAGGTGCCCAGTCCAAACAGCAAGGATGTCCCAATCAAGGCCAAGCGCGTCTTCATCGGCGATTTTCCGCAAGAAATGGGCCAGATGTCAGGCTGGCCGCTTTCAGCTTAAAGGCCGCGGGCTGCAGCCAGTTCTGCCAGATTGGCATGGGGACGCGCGCCATAATGGGAGATAATCTCACCTGCTGCCAATGATCCCAAGCGCCCGCAGGCCTCCAATTCCCGCCCAGTGGCGAGGCCAAACAACACACCCGCCGCATAGAGGTCGCCAGCACCGGTCGTATCGACCACGGCGGCCACCGGGTCAGCTGCCACGCGCACCACCTCATCGCCGCGTGCCAGCACGGAGCCTTTTTCCGAGCGCGTCAGCGCCACCAGATCACAATCAGCGCGGGCAGCTTCCAGGGCGGTCTCAAAGTCCGGCGCATCATAAAGGGCGATGATCTCGGCCTCATTGGCGAACAATATGTCGATGTGGTGGGCCACCAGGTGCCGGAAGGCGGCCTTGTGCCGGTCCACACAGAATAGATCCGACAAGGTCAATGCCACCTTATTGCCCGCATTATGGGCGATCTCTGAAGCTTTGACAAAGGCGGCCTTGGCCTCCTCGGCATCAAACAAATAGCCTTCCAGGAAGACGATTTGAGCCGATGACAATTTCGCGGGGTCGAGGTCCTCCGATTTCAGAAGCGGAGAGCACCCCAAAAACGTGCTCATTGAGCGCTGACCATCGGGTGTCACATTGATCAGGCAACGCGCGGTTGATGGGCCCCCGACATGGGCCGGTGTGTCATAGGCCACACCCCCGGCATTCAGATCATGGCGAAACACCTGACCCAAGCTGTCATCAGCCACTTTGCCGATATAGGCACCTTTGCCCCCGAGCGAGGCAATACCGGCCAGTGTATTGGCTGCCGAGCCACCTGAACTCTCCTGACCTGGAGCCATGGACGCATACAGGCGCTCAACCGCAGGTTCATCGAAAATCAGCGTCATGGCACCTTTGGCAATCTGATGTTCGGCCAAGAAGGCGTCGCTTGCCGGGGCAATCACATCCACAATGGCATTCCCCACGCCACACACGTCAAATTGCATCGTCATGTTTCTTCCAGGCTCCGTGCCAATAGCAGTTTCAAGCGGGCCTGCTCTAGACGTTTGCAGACGATGGGGCTAGCGGCTTGGACATGTTGCCCATCGCCCTTCTGGTCACCCACGACTATTACCCAAGCCGCCCGGATCGGGACGAACCCGATTATGCCCACAATCAATTGGCCTTGTTGAGCCAAGCCTTTGCCCCTTTTGGCGTGGCGGTCGAACCCGTGTTTTGGCAGGATGAGGGGACAGATTGGTCAGGTTACAGCGCGGTTCTGCCGCTTTTGGCGTGGAACTATCCGCAGGCGACACAGACTTTTCTGGCCCGCCTTGATGAGATTGAGGCCGCTGGCACGGCTTTGTTCAATTCAGGGGCGGTCATCCGCGCCAATATGGATAAGGGCTATCTGGCCGATCTTGCCGCCCGCGGCGCACCAGTCCCCCCAACGATCAGCCTTGAGGCGTGTGCACCTGAGGCCATTCTTGCCAGTTTCGACGCCTTTGGTGCCGATGAAATCATCATCAAGCCGCGCATTGGGGCCGGTGCCTGGCGGCAGGCCCGATTGAGGCGCGGCGCGCCTGTTCCCAGTGCAGACCTTCTGCCCCCGCATGCCGCCTTGATCCAGCCGTTCCTGCCCGCGGTGACCGATGAGGGGGAGTTGTCGCTGCTCTATTTCGGCGGGCGCTTCTCTCACGCGCTGATCAAGCGGCCCAAGGCCGGTGATTATCGCACGCAAGGCCAGTATGGCGCGCAGGAAACCGGCATTGATCCTCCTGAGGGTGCGTTGGCCGCCGCCGAAGCCGTGCTTGCGACAGCAGAAGGAGCGCCTTTGGTTTATGCCCGGGTCGATTTGGTGCGCGGTCCAGACGGGCAATGGCTCTTGATGGAACTCGAACTGATCGAGCCTTGGCTCTATCTCTCGCATGATCGCCAAGGCGGCACGCATGGGGCCCGTCTGTTTGCCGAAGCGGTCATGGCTCGGCTGAGACCGTCTCAGTCCTAATCAAGAGTATTCTGGATGATGCGGATCAGGCTGCCATCGGGATCGATCAGATAGGCAATGGTCAGGCCTGAGGGATCACGTTGCGGCGGATGGATTCGCGGCATGCCGATTGCCTGACGCGGGATGTCAGCCTGCACACAGCATTGATAAAGCCCCTCAAGGTCATCGACCCGCCAACAGGCACTAAACGAGGATGTCGTGGGATCAAGGTCTGGATAGGGGAAAAATTCAAGCTCTAATCCGCCGCGCGACAGGATCATCCAATTGGCGGCGCGATAATCAAGCTCAAAGCCCAATTTCCCATAAAAGGCCGCGGTGACATCCATGTCGCGGCTGGGAAGATTGGGTGTTGCATAATCACTCATAAGCGGGCCTCAAGGCGTTCGCCGCGCAACAAGCGGGGCAAATCCCCAACAGCACCTCCGGCGTGGCTGGCAAAGAAGCGGCGGGCAGGGCCAATCGCATCCACCAGGCCCAGACCTAAGGTCCGCAAAGCCCGGATAGGGGCCAGATCATTGGAGAAAAGTCGCACAAAGCCATCACAGGAGATGGCCAAGGTCATGGTATCGGTGCGACGCCACTGGGCATAGCGCTCCAATACGGCAAGATCGCCAAGGTCTTGGCCCAGATTGGCCGCTTCAACCAAAACCTCAGCCAGCGCGGCAACATCCTTCAGACCCAGATTAAGGCCCTGTCCAGCAATGGGATGGATGCCATGGGCGGCGTCTCCTGCCAGTACCACGCGTGGCTTTGCCCATGTTGCGGCAAGCTCCATGGACAAAGGATAGGACCAGACCGGGGCGTCAAGGCGAACGTTTCCCAGGAAGTCACCAAAGCGGCGGGCCAATTCGTGTTCCAAGTCCGCCCGCGGCATGGCGAGCAGGGCTTGCGCCCGCGCGGTCTTTTCCGACCAAACGATATTGGCGCGGTTGCCCATCAGTGGCAGGATGGCAAACGGCCCGGTCGGCAAGAAATACTCATGCGCGACCCCACCATGGGGCCGGTCCATGGCAATTGTGGTGACGATGCCGGTCTGGCCATAGGTCCAGCCATAGGTGCGGATACCCGCCTTTTGCCGCACAAACGACCCACGCCCTTCTGCACCGACGATGACGGGGGCTACAAGCTGTTGGCCCGATTTAAGCTTGGCCTCGACGTGGCCCGGCAGGATTGTGAAATCGACAATCTCGTCAGGGGCAAAGCGGGTGATACCGGGCCGGGTCGCGGCCTCTTTGTCAAGTGCGAGCCGGGTGCGGCGGTTTTCAATCATCCAGCCAAGGGGTTCCTCACCTGTGCCGGTCTCGGCTTGGTCAAAATGCAAGGTGAGGGAAGAAGGCCCCCCCTTGCGGCTGGGACTTCCCACCCGCCCATCTGACACAAGGATCTGTTGGATCGGCTGGACCTCGCCAATGTGACGGGCCACGCCCAAGCTCTCCATCATACGATAGGTCGCAAAACCCATGGCGGTTGCCCGCCCGTCAAAGCTCTCCTCCAGCACCTCAGCCGCTGGCAGGCGGTCGATCACGGCGACTTTGAGCCCGCCCTGATCCAAGGCAAGCGCCAAGGTGAGGCCAACCAAACCTCCCCCGGAAATCAGGACATCAAAGTTTTCCGGCGTGGCAGGCATCAGGCGGTCTCGGCAAAAAAGCTGGTGGCATCCGTGATCAAAGCCTTGGCGGCCGCCGCAACAATGGTGCCACCCTGTTCGGGTGTGGACTGGGTAGGATCAGAGCCGATGCGGCCATCGGCGAAGCGGCGACGATAATCGGCAGCATCACGGATCGGCCCGTTGGGCGCGATCTTGGGCTCGAGCACCAATTTGGCAAGATTGGCCCGCTCAGGATAGGCCCAATAAGTCACCGCGACTTCTGAGGCGGTGCCATGCGAGCCATGGCCTGTCGGGTACATATCAAGGCAAAGCCGCTCAATTCCCGGCAATTCCCACCAATTTTTCAGCATATGCGCAAAGGGGGCAGCCTCGCCCCGCAGCGAGTAAGCAGCATAGGTCTCAGCAAAGGCTGCCTGAATGGTTGCCACATTGCCGCCATGGCCATTGACCCAATAGAGCCGATCGAAACCCGCCCGTGTTAGACTGGCTGTCCAATCCACGATGGTGGCAATCATGGTGGAGGGTCGCAAGGTCATGGAGCCCGGAAAGCCCATATGATGTTGGGCCATGCCCACAGAAAACGTCGGTGCGAGCAACACATCAGCCTGCTTTTCAGCCTCGCGCGCGATAATCTCTGGGCACAAAGCATCGGTGCCAATCAAGCCGGTTGGGCCATGTTGTTCGTGGCTGCCGATGGGAATGATAATGCCGCGCTTGCCGTCTTTCAGCCGTTGGTCGATTTCAGGCCAGGTCGCAAGAGACAGAAACATTCCTCATTCCTTCTTTGAATAGGCGGCAGGGGCTGTTTGTATCTTTAGACCCTGACGTCCACCTTGTCAGCTAAGCAGTCAGATGTGCACCCAAGAGATGGCCTGAAAGCCAAGCTGATTCAACCCGTGGCGCGGTGAGCCAATCGCCGCACACACCAATGCGCAGCCCCGCGTCATAAATAAAGTCTTGGCCCGCCCCCGTCTCAACCCGGCTGTAGCGCCAACGATGGGCTTGACGCACCAAGGTTGCGGGTAAGGCCTCGACAGGCAGGCCAGCCACCTCAGCCAGTACCCCAAGCAAATGGGTTGCAACCTCGTCGGCGGAATCCTCCAAATGACGTGTTGACCAATCTGACCGGGCATGGACGACATAAGCCGCAGGCCCGGTCCGCCCGGGTTTGTCCAACGTGGCGCTGATCACATCAATCACGGGATGATCGTCAAAGCGCGCCAGCCCCCATGTCAGCGGCAATCGTGCATCAAAAGCAAACAGGCCTGCCCAGCATGGCACAGAGCGCACCTTGTTGGCGGCTTGGGCTTGGGCCGGGGCGGGGGTGCCGAGCAAAGCGTCGACTTGTTCGGCGGGTATTGCACAAATAACAGCCTCAAATGGGCCTTCTGCCGCGCCTGTTTCCAATGCCAGCATCCAGGCGCCGGGCCGTCCCTCCACGGAGCTGACGCGCTGGCCCCAGCGGACGTTGAGACCTTCGGCCAGTCCGCGCACGAGGCCATTCATACCCGGTGTGCCGACATAGATTGGTTCGTCAAACAAGGGGCTTGTGGTGCCGTCCTTGCCCCGTCGGACGCGTGACGAATCCCAAAGTGCCACGGCACCCTTGGCCATCAGCTCGGCCACAAGGGTCTGGAAGCGGGGGTCGCGGGCTGTAAAGAATTGCGCACCGTGATCGAAACAGGCTTCGCCTGCGGGGGTGGCCACGCGACGTGTCGACATCCGCCCACCCGGCCCACGGCCTTTGTCAAACAAGGTGACTTGATGACCGGCATTGACCAGTTCATGCGCACAAGCCAACCCACTGAGGCCTGCCCCGATGATGGCAAAACGTGTCACCTTGTCCCTCCGCTGTCGGCTGTGACCATCGCCAGCCTCAGGTGGCGACATAGTGCTTAGGCTTTTAGCGCACAGGAAATTGCGCAGGCCGCTTTTCCATAAAGGCCGCAAAACCTTCCTTGAAGTCTGCGCCCTCAAAACTCTGTCCGAACAGGGCCCGGCTTTCGTCCGCATCATCTTGGCCGCCACGCAGCAAGGCAAAAATCTGCTTTTGTGCGCGGATTGAATAGACCGAGGCCACCGAAATCTTGCGGGCATAATCCTCTGCCACAAGGTCCAATTGGTCGGGGCTGACCAAGTGGTCGATCAGGCCGCTTGCCAGGGCTTCATCGGCCTCAAGCAGGCGACCCGTGAACAAAATGTCCTTGGCTTTCGACAGACCAACAGCTTGAACCAATCGGCGTGTGTCACCCGCACCATAGACCAGCCCCAGCTTGGCCGGTGTCACCCCATAACGGCTTCCAGTGGTGCCGATGCGCAGATCGCAGGCCAGCGCCAACCCGCATCCACCACCAACACACGGTCCCTCAATGAGCGCAATGACGGGTTTGGGGCAATTCTCCAATGCCTTCATCGCGCCTTGGATTTTCTCATCATTGAGCAAGGCAGCGGCTGAGGTGGCATAGACCTCAGGCATTTCGGCAATATCCGCGCCCGCAGCAAACACGCCACCTGCCCCGCGCAGGAACACAAGCTTGATCTCGGGGTCAGCCACTGCTTCGGCCACCAGATCAGGAAGAGCCGACCACATGGCCACTGTCAGCGCATTGCGTTTCTCAGGCCGGTTAAGCCACAAAGTGGCGCTATTGTTGGCATGGCGCTGCAGAAGGAGAAGCTTTTCCACGGAAGGGCCTTGTCAGAGGGATTGGATATATCATTTACTGCGCCAGCTTAGACCTCTTTGGTCGCTCACAAAAGGGATTCTGCAGGATGGATACAATTCGCACAGGCATGCCATTGCTGGCCCGGCACGAGGGTGAGTGGGTGGGGGAATATATCCATGTCGACGCCAATAATGTCGAACTCGACCGTCATGCCTCGCACCTGCAATGTATGTTCAAGGACGAGGGGCCTTATCCTTATTACCAGATCAACACCTACAGCTGGCCGGATGGACGCCGCGAAGAGATTCATTTTCCCGCGACCTATAAGGACAAGCAGATTTGGTGGGATACAGATCGGATTTTTGGCCGGGCTTGGGAAGTGGACGACAAGACCGTCATGCTGACCTGGACCCGCAAGGACAGCCCCGGCACCTATCTGTATGAAATGATCCAATTGTCTGAGGACGGCAATGACCGTGGTCGGACCTGGCACTGGTTTGAAAATGATAAATTGGTCAAACGCACTTGCATCACGGAGCGGCGTGTGAAGTAAGTCGCCAGCCTGATTGTTACCGCTGGAGAACTTATGCCTATTTATGACATTTTGGTCTATGTCCATGTCTTGGCCTTTGTCTTCTGGCTGGGTGGCGATCTAGGTGTGGCGATCTTGGGGTCGGCATTTCGCAACCGCACCAAACCCCTCACCGCGCGGCTGGAAATCCTCCGTTTGCTGGGTGTGGTGGACATGGGGCCGCGCACCGCTTGGGTGCTGATGGTGCCTTTGTCGATCACTTTGGTGTCGGTGGCGGGCTATTGGGGTTGGCCGTCTTTTGTGATGTGGCTGTCCTGGTTGGTGGGCGTGGTCTGGATGGCCCTGACGTGGACCATACATCTGCGGACAGGGGCCCCGATTGTTGCCCGTCTCAAGCAGATCGAATTTTGGCTCAAGCTTTTGATCACCGCATTTTATGCGGTGATTGGCGCTTCCTCACTTATGGGCCTTGGGCCGTTTGGCGACGTTTGGCTTGCGCTGAAAGCCGCCGTGTTTGCTGCAATTTTCGCGGCAGCCATCATGATTGATGTTGCCGGCCGCCCTGTCGGGCCACTTTTGCTGGCTGTGATCGAAAAAGGCTCCAGCGATGCAACCGAAATCCCGCTGCGCCGGGCAATGGATCGGGCGCGCCTATGGGTGTGGTTGACCTATGTGCTCTTGGTCATCATTGGCTTTTTGGGCACCGTGAAGCCGGTATTTGGCGCGGGCTGACCGGCGCAGACCGCAATTGTGTAGGAGAGGGCGCAGCCATGGTTGATCACACATTGAAAATTTCCCGCCATCTGACTGCGCCCCGCGCGACCGTTTGGCGGTGCTGGGTTGAAAGCGACCTGCTCAAGCAATGGTATTGTCCGAAACCGTGGCGTGTATCGGTTGCCGAGATTGATCTGCGGGCGGGCGGAGCCAGCTTTATCGTCATGAACGGGCCCAACGGGGAAGAAAATCAGATACGCGGACAATATCTGGCGGTCGAGCCTGGCCGGGCCTTGGTGTTTTCTGATGCATTTGTTGGCGATTGGATGCCCGGTGACCATACGCCTTTCATGACTGGCTATGTCATTTTGTCTGATGCGCCCGACGGGGGCACGCTGATGGAATGGGGCGCGCGCCATTGGAGTGCAGAAACCAAGGCCCAACATGAGGCGATGGGCTTTGAGGCTGGATGGAATGCGGCCGCTGACCAGTTGAACGCCTTGGCAGCAAGCCTTTGATCGGCAAAGCCTACGTCATCCCGGATCAGGATGCGTCAGTCGCCCCATAGGTTTGGCGCACAATATGCAGGAGGGCGGCTTCAGCGCGTTGCCAGTCCGCTTCTGTCTCCAATTGCATACCGGCCTGGGATTGAAAGGCCGAAGCCGACATGGCCAGATGCTGAACAGCACCAATGATAATCGCATTGAGCGCGCCGGTATCGAGGCCTTCAGGTGGCTTGAGGGTGCCGCGCAGCCCGACCATCCACGCATTCAAGCGCTTGGCGCGCGCGGCGGCCATGATGGCAGTCAGGCTTGAGGGGGAGGCCAATTCCCAGGCCGCAATTTTCTGGATGATGCGATTGGACCGAAACAAGGCCAATAATCCGACTGCCAAACGTTCAACCCAAGCGGCATAGGTCTTTGGTGCCTCTTGACGGGTGAAGCCCTCAAGCTCGGCACTTAATTCATCGGCAATATCGGTGCCGATCACATCCGCCAGCCCCTCCAGCCCGTCGAAATAGCGATAGATCAGCTGTTTGTCACAGCCGGCCCGGCGGGCAATCGAATTAATGCCGAAATCGGCAAAGCCGGATTCAGACAAGATATCCTTGGCGGCTGCCACGATGGTTTGGCCGCGAGCAACCCGGTCGCGCTGGCGGCCTGGTGCCTTTGCTTCAGGATGGTCTTCATTCATCAGGTCCATGATATTTCCATTAAAACAGGTGGTTAGTGTGCATTCACGCTATAGTGACCGATTTTCTCAGCGAAAGCCAGAAAAAATATCACCGACTGGTGACATTTCCTCTTGCACATGTCACTGACCGGTGATATCCACTGTGTCACCACTTGGAGACATGGTGTCTCCGGAAGGAGAGACAGTTATGAACATGCCCATTCGCAAGCCCGAAGCTGTCGAAAGTTTCGATCTTGATCCTACCACCACAGCTCAAATCCGTGCCCGCCAGCCTGCCCGTCGCCAGATGGTTCTTGGATTATCGGCGGTGGCTTTGGCGATTGCCTTCAACATTCCCTATTCGATCCTTGCTGTGACCTATAACTATCCAGATGTGCTGCGTGGATCGGCCCATGATGCGTTGGATCTGTTTGCCAAGGGTGGGGCCTCGCTTGTGCTGACCTGGCATGCCTTTGCCATCATCGCGCTGGCACTCTTGCCATTTGCTTTGGCCGTGTCGCTGACGCCAGAACGTTTGCGTCAGCATAATGGTCTGGCAGTCGGGGCTGCCATTGCAGGGGCTTTGGCTGGCTTGACCCAAGCCATGGGCCTGTGGCGCTGGGTTTTTGTCATCCCAAGTCTGGCCCGTACCCATGCAGATCCGGCCGCGAGCCCTGAGGCCAAGGCCGCGGCAGAGCGCGCTTTTGAGGTGCTGAACCTCTATGGCGGGGTGGCGATTGGCGAGCATATGGGCCAATTGTTGACGGCCCTCTTCATCGTCCTCTTGGCGCTCATCCAATGGCGCGAAGCCAGCAAAGTGACCTCGGTCACCGGCTTGATCACCGCTGCAACCATTGTGCTGGGCACACAAGAAGGGGTCGCCATCGCTTTGGGCCAACCAGGTGACATCTTCTCCATGGCCACCATCCTTGGCTATCTCGGCCTCACCGTGTGGCTGATCCAGACCGGCATCACCCACATGCGTCGCCCCCGTCCACTCAAGGCTGCCTAAGCCGGGCCAATCGGCCCTAACACATACTCCCCCCTGATTGTGAGCGCACCAACACCACTCTGGCCTGCCCGGCCGGATAGCCCCCCGGCGCGCTCAGATTTCCTCTCAATCACCACCTCATTCTTCGGAGACTATCATGAAAAAACAGACCCTTGCTATTGCTTTGACCTTGCTGGCCACGGCCTGCGCCACCGCTAAGGAATCCGGCATCCGCGACCCCCAACGCTTCCGGGCAATTGCTGAAACCACCCGTCTGACCAGCACCCAGGCCCCTGAGAAAGTGGCCCGCTGTTTTGAAGATCAGGCCGCGTTGCTGCCGATGACGCGCTTCATCAAGGACGAGGCCACCAACACCACCACCTATCGCCTGCGCGGCTATGGCTACACGTTTGAGGAGATTGACTTTGTGGCCCGAGCTGATGGCGGGGCCGAGATCACCACCTTCCTCGCCCCCGGTGTCAACGCCAAATGGCGTGCCGACTTTGAAGCCGGTCGGCTGGCCGTTCTTCGCAGCTGCGCAGCCTAAACCAATCCCCAATCCTCCCACCCCCAAACAAAGAGAGATAAAGCTATGAAAATCAGTCACTTTCCATTGTTCGTTCTGGTTGGTTTTGCCGGATTTGCCAGTGTGGCCCAGGCAGAAGTCAGCCCAACTCCGCAAAACTCCCTGACGATCGGGGCCATGTCTATGCCAGAATTCGAGGGCTCCAAGGACAGTGAAACCTGGCCATTGGTGGCTGGCACCTATCACTTTGATCAGCGCTTTATCGCGCTGGAAGGGACTGCCATCCGCGCCAATCTGGTCAATAGCGCACAATGGCATGCTGGTCCGGTGGTCAATTATCGCTTTGGCCGCGACAAGGACGTCAAGGACACAGCAATCCGGGCTTTGGGTTCGATTAAGGATGCCATCGAGACCGGTGCTTTTGCCAGCTATATCCAGCCCTTGGGTGAAGGCCAGATCACGCTGAGTGGTGAAGTCCTTACCGATTCAGGCAATGCACACAAAGGCTGGACTGGCTTGGCCGCCGTTCGTTACAGCCGCGCCATTACCCCCGATTTTGGCGTCACACTGGTCGGCTCCGCCAGCTATATGGACAAGAAATATGCCCGAACCTATTTCGGCGTGACGCCAAGCCAGGCCCTTGCCAGCGCTTTGCCCGCCTATCAGGCCAAGTCAGGGGCTAAGGATGTCGGGCTTGATGTGATGGGTTCTTACAAAGTGAGCGAGCATTATGCGGTGACGGGCTTTGTCGGCTATCGTCGTCTGTTGTCTGAGGCAGCCGACAGCCCCATCGTCAAGCGCGGCGACAAGGATCAGGTTTCTGTCGGTATCGGCGTCACACGCAGCTTCTGATCCACACTGGTCTTGAGTATTGAGAGCCCCGAGGTTTGTCGCCTCGGGGCTTTTGATATGTCTGATCAGATCCGCACAATGCCCTCACGGATCAGGCTGCGGGCCGTATCGGTAATGGATTGGCGGACATCGCGTGGCGTCCAGCCCAAAAGCGTGCGGGCTTTGCTATTGTCTGCCATCCGCGCCTTATCCAGCTCGAATGCCACGCCTTTGATCACAGGGTCGAAGTTTGCAACAATACGCATCAACCAGCTTGGCAGTTTGCCGGTCGGCACCTTGCGTGCCTGTGTGCCCAGATCCGCCTTGAGGACACGGGCGACATCTTCCACCCAATAGAAGTCGCAGGCGGCCAAAAACCGCTCACCTGCGGCCTTGTCACTGGTCATTGCCCGCACATGCAGGTCGGCAACATCGCGCACATCAACGAGGGAAAAGCCCAAGCGGGGGCTGCCGGGAAAATCACCATTCAGGAGTTTCTGGACCAAGAGGATTGAGGTGGAAAAATCGGGTCCCAGGATTGGGCCCAGCACAGCACTTGGATTGATGGTGGCCAGTTCCAGTGCGCCGCCTTCGGCCTTGATAAAGTCCCAGGCCGCCCGTTCGGCAATCGTCTTGCTGCGGACATAGGCCCCGGTGTCAGGGCTGGTTTCATCGGTCCAGTCCTTTTCAGTAAAGGCTGTCGTCCGCGAACCGCCGTGACCATAGGCAATGGCGGCCATGGACGAGGTCATGACCACGCGCTTGACCCCGGCATCGCGGGCGAGCCGCAACACCCGCAAGGCCCCTTCACGGGCCGGGCCAATCAACTCATTCTCATCCTTGGGCATCACAGCAGGGAAGGGCGAGGCGACATGCTGAATATAGTCAACCCCGGCAATGGCCTCAGCCCAGCCGTCGTCACGGGTCAGGTCTGCAGCAAAAAAGCTCAACCCATCCAAATTGGGGGTGAGTTTTTTCAAGGCTTCGCGCACTTCAGGCTCCCGACCCAGATTGCGGATCGTGGTGCGCACCTGAAAGCCCGCCTCCAGCAATTGGGCGATGACAAAGCCGCCAATATAGCCCGATCCGCCCGTCACCAGCACCAAACCTTGACTTGCCATAGCTTGAATCCCTCTAAGAACAAATTGACATTGTGACGATCTGACAATATTATCAGAAAATGTCAATCAGTTTGGATGCAGACCCCCGGCGCGACCGTATCTTGCAAGCAGCTTTGGCTGTTTTTGCACGCTATGGCTTCAAGCGCGCGTCTATGGAGGATGTCGCGGAGGAAGCAGGCATTTCCCGTCCGGCCCTTTATCAATCTTATGAGAATAAAGCGGCCATCTTTGCCGCTCTGGCCTTGGCACTGGGCCGGGCCAGTTGTGAAGCCGCCGAAGCGGCTTGGCCAATTCATCTGCCATTTGCTGAGGGGCTGGCAGCAGCAGGCCTCGCTTTGCACGGTCTGTCCTGGCAGGCATTGCATGGCTCGCCCCATGGCGGGGAACTTTTGACCACAGACTCGGTTCTGGTTGGGGATGTGGTCGCGGCCGTGGACAGCCGCATGCAAGCCTTGGTGCAGGCCCGCCTAATGCCGATCTTGGGCGCTTCTGCACCGGCAGACCAAATTGGCCTGCAGGCAAAGGCGATCACGGCTGCTTTGCACGGCCTCAAAGCCCAGGCAGGAAGCTTTGAGGAATTGGTGGCACTCACCACTCAATTGGCCCAATTGATTGGGGCGGGACTGACCCGCCCCTCACTCTAAGCCTGACTAGTCCATCAATTTCTGCATCAGATAGGTTGCGACCAGCGCCCGCTGCTTGGCGCTTTCAACCAGATTGGCCGCCGCCGAGTGCCCGCCATCAATATTCTCATAATAGAGGAAGGGCATGCCGAGGCTTTCCATCTTGGCGGCATATTTGCGCGCATGGCCGGGATGAACCCGATCATCCTTGGTCGAGGTCATGAAGAAGGGCTCTGGGAATGGGCTCTTCTGTGTCAGGTTCTGATATGGACTCATTTTCTCAAGCCATGGCCGCTCGGCTGCGACATCCGGGTCGCCATATTCATCAATCCACGACGCCCCGGCCAGCAGTTTGTGATAGCGCAGCATATCAAGAAGCGGCACTTGGCAGACGACTGCATTGAACAGGTCCGGACGCTGGGTCAGCATGACGCCCATCAGCAAGCCGCCATTGGACCCACCTTGAATCCCCAGACGGCGCGGGCTGGTGATTTTGCGCCCAATCAGATCTTCAGCCACAGCGATGAAATCATCATAAATGACTTGCCGCTTACCCTTCAGCCCCGCGGTATGCCAGGCTGGGCCAAACTCACCGCCGCCGCGAATATTGGCCAGCACATAAACGCCCCCGCGCTCCAGCCACAATTTGCCATTCATGGCCGAGTAATTGGGCAGCATCGAGACCTCAAAGCCACCATATCCATAAAGCAGCGTCGGCGCGCTGCCATCCAATGCCAAGCCTTTGCGGGCAATCAGGAAATAGGGGATTTTGGTGCCATCTTTGGAGGTGGCTTCAAATTGATTGACCTCCAGCCCGCTTGCATCAAAGCGAGCGGCCTGGGCCTGTACCGTCACCGGCTTGGTATCGGCTTTGGCGGCAAACAGGATCGAGGGTGGGGTGATGAAGTCATTATAGGAGAAGAAGACTTCCTCTTGGCGGATGCCAGCATCCACGACCCCGGCCACGCCATTCTTTGGCAGGTCGACCGGCTTGAACGACCACGCACCTTTTCCGTCTTGGGTATAATGGCGCACAGCGCTCTTCACATTGGTGGTCAGCGTGACAAACAGCCCCTGCTTGGTCATGCTGACGTCTTGCAGCGCCTCACGCGGGCCGGGGCGATAGATGGTCACAGCTTTGATTGCCCCATCATTGGCCTTCAATTGTGAAAGAGGGACGCTGAGCAAGGAGCCTGCAGGGATTGGGGTTTTGGCCCCGCGCGGGGTCCAGTCCTCTTGAATGGTGACATAGAGCTGGCCGGCCCGCAGCCCTTGCAGGCTATGCTTGGTTGGCAAGGCCAATTTTGTCGCCTTACCTGCGGCATCAAGATAGAGCGTCTCGGTGGTAAAGAAGGTCGGCGAGCGGCTGATGAAGAAATGATAGCGGCTGCCATCATCGAGCCGCAACGCGCTGGCCGCTACGTCACTGGACTGGCCGCGATAGACTTCCACCGCTTGATCAAGCTTTTGACCGCGCTGGAGGCGCTTGATCACGAAAGGATAGCCGCTGTCTGTCAAGCTGCCAGGACCCCAGTCGGTTGCAACCAGCAGCGTGTCTTGGTCAACCCAGACCACTGACGATTTGGCTTCGGGCAATTCAAATCCGCCTGTGACGAAGGAGCGGGTCTTCACGTCCCATTCCCGCTTGGTGTCGGCATCCTTGCCGCCATTGGACAATTCCAACAGCACGCGTGTATTCCACAAATCATTCGGATCGAGCGCACTGCTGCCCTGATACACCCAATTCTTGCCTTCATCCTTGGCCAATTGGTCGACATCAAGAATGGTTTCCCACACCGGGCTTCCCAAACGCCAAGCCGTAAAGTCGGCCCGCCGCCAGATCCCGCGAACGTGGTTGGTGTCCTGCCAGAAATTGCTGACATAGCCATTGATAAAGCCACCAAAGGTCAGCCGATCGCGCGCGCGAATGATGTTCAGCGCATCTTCTTCCAGCTTGGTATAGCGGGGATCATTGGTGAGGCGGGGCAGCGAGCGGGCATTCTGGCCGCGAACCCAGGTCAAGGCCTTCTCGCCCTCGACCTCTTCAAGCCAAAGAAATGGATCAGAAGTGGCCGCGTCAGATGCAGCCTGAGCAATGGCGGAGGTGTTCAAGGCCAGAAACCCCAATGTTGCGGTGGAAATGGCGGAAAAAAGCAGGCGGCGTCGATTCATGAAATCCCTCCCAGATGGGGTCTGTGAAACCGTGAACGACCGAGAAGGTCAAGATGGGGCGAGGTTACAATCCCTTCACGTCTCCTTGTCCGGGCTCTTGTCTGCCGGATCGAGCAAGGGATTGCCCTCTGGATCGGTCAAATATTTGGCAATGAAAGCAAAATTGACGATCCAGAAGATCATGTTAATCGCCATATCACCCCAGGTATTATAGGTCACCCAAGTCTGGAGCGGTTGTGTTCGCCACACCACTTCATTGATGACAGCAAGGCTGACATACATCAGACCCGCACGCAGGGTCAGGCCACGCCAGACAGCCTCCGGCATATGTAAGGCACCCGAAAACAGCGCTTTGAGGACATTACGCTTGAAGGCAACCGAGCCCAAAAGAATGAGACCAATCAGCGAATAGACCAAGGTGGGCCGCATCTTGATGAAAATGTCATTCTTGAGCCAAAGCGCGAGGCCAGAGAAAACCCCAATCATCACAAAAGTGAACAGGCCCATTGGGCTGACGGTGCGTTCTTTCCAGTATGAAAAGGCAAAACCTGCCACTGCGGCAGGAATGAACACCAGTGTCGCAAACAGTACGGCTTGGCTGCCTGTCAGATCGGCCAATGCAGAAGGTACGCCGTGCTTCTCGGCCCATTGATAGGAGAAAAAGAAAACCGCCGCTGGGCCTAAATCGCTGACCAAGCGCACCCAACTAGCCCCGCCTTGAGGTGGCTTAGATGGGGTGACGACGGGGCTATTCTCACTCATGTCTATGCCTTTTCTGCCTGAGGTCCCAGCCAATCCGGCAAGGTCTCCATGCCGAACATCTCCTCATAAGTTTGACGCGGCCGCACGACTTGCCATTGATCGCCGCTGACCATGACCTCGGCAGCCAAGGGGCGGGAATTATAGGTCGAAGCCATGGCAAATCCGTAAGCCCCGGTGCTCATGAAAGCGATCAAATCCCCTTCGCCAATGGCGGGCATGGGACGCTGTTCGGCAAATGTGTCGCCGGTTTCGCACACCGGGCCCACCACATCCAGCGGGGCAAGATTGTCGTGATCAACCGCTTGCCGGACGGGCAACATCTGATGATAGGCTTCATAAAGTGCGGGCCGGATCAGGTCGTTCATGGCCGCATCCACCACCAAAAAGGCTTTGCCGCCATTGTCTTTGGTGACGATGGCACGGGTCAGCAGCACCCCGGCATTGGCCGCAATCATCCGTCCGGGCTCAAACTCCAGTTCAATATCAAGATCGCCGACCACATTGCGCACCATGGCCCCATAAGCGACCAAATCTGGCCCACTCACCGTCTCATCATAAGTGGCCGCCAGCCCGCCGCCCAGATCCAGACGCGTGACCGTCAGCCCGCGGGCGCGCAATCGGCCAACACAGGCAACCAGCTTGCGGTAGGCCTGCTCCATCGGCGTGAAGTCGATGATTTGGCTGCCGATGTGAACCGACAGACCGACAGGTTCAACACCGGTCAGCTCGTTGGCCTCGGCATAGAGCGCCTCGGCCAGATCAAAGCTGACGCCGAACTTATTGTCGGCTTTGCCAGTGGTGATTTTTGCGTGACCACCAGCTCCCACATCGGGATTGACCCGGATGCAGACTTTCTGGACTTTACCTTGCGCACTGGCCAGTCTGCTGATCCTCGCAAGCTCGCTCGCGCTTTCAATATTGATTTGGCGCACCCCGACTGAAATGGCATAGGCCAATTCGGCATCGGTCTTGCCGACCCCGGCAAACACAATTCCGTCCGCGGGCACGCCTGCATGCAGGGCGCGGCGAATTTCGCCTTCAGAAACCGTATCAGCTCCAGCCCCGAGGGCGGCCAAAGTGGCGATCACTGCCCGATTGGTATTGGCCTTTACCGCATAGCAAATGTGGACTTTGAGGTCGCCCAAGGCCGCTTTGAACACCTTGTAATGATGTTCCAATGTCGCGCGCGAATAGACGTAAACGGGCGTGCCGACCGCTTCGGCAATGACGGCCAGCGGCACGTCTTCGGCATAGAGGGCCCCATCGCGATAGTCGAAGAAGCGCATCGGAATTATTGGGGCGGACGGGTCGGTGCGGCAGGGGCGGTCTCTGCTTGCTTGGCAGCGTCTTCTTCAGCTTTTTTCTGGCGCGCTTCTTCGGCTTTGCGGGCCTGTTCGGCTTCATAAGCCGCACGATCTGGCCCCCACATTGGGGCGGCAGGCTCCAGCGGGCCACGGATACCACAAGCGCTGACAAGCCCAAAGCAGGCAAAGGCGATGACAAGGCGGATGTTCATGGGTGTCTTATGACCCTCATCAAGCGGGGAGATGGCTTACCTATAGTGCGAAACAACAGCTGACGCAAAGCGCCCGCCTGCAGACCGCACCTAAGCCTTCAGACCCAATTCGTCGCGCAGGCGGGCCACGTTTTCCCGCACCCGTTCGGGGGCGGTGCCGCCATAGGATGCGCGCGCTGCGACCGAGGCTTCCACCGAGAGCAGCGGGATGACCGCAGCGGTGATCCGTGGCTCGATGGCTTGAAACACAGACAGGGGCAGATCGCATAATTCTGCCACACCATGTGCCTCAGCAGCCTTCACCACCGCACCTGTGACATGGTGGGCCTCGCGGAATGGCATGTTGAGGTGGGTCACCAGCCAGTCAGCCAAATCGGTGGCGGTGGAATAGCCAAATGTCGCGGCCTGGCGCAGATTGCCCCGGTCAAACTGGATGGTGCTCATCATGCCTGCCATGGCCCCGACGCTTAACAGGAACGCGTCAAAAGCTTCAAACGTCAGCGCCTTGTCGTCTTGCAAATCCTTGGCATAGGTCAAGGGCAGGGCTTTGACGATCATCATCAGGCTCTGCGCATTGGCCGCAATGCGGGCAGCCTTGGCGCGGATCAGTTCAGCGGCATCGGGGTTGCGCTTTTGTGGCATGATGGACGAGCCAGTCGACCAGCCATCTGACAGGCGGGCAAACCGGAAGTGTGATGAGGTCCATAACACGATTTCTTCGGCCAGACGCGACAGATGCACCGCCCCGATGGCCAAGCTATTGAGGGCCTCCATGGCAAAATCGCGGCTGGCAACCCCGTCCAAAGAATTGGCCATCGGCCGGGAAAAGCCCAGTGCGGTTGCTGTTGCCTGCCGATCAATCGGATAAGGTGTGCCCGCCAGTGCCGCCGAGCCAAGTGGGCAGGCATCGGCATGGGCAAAAGTGGCCTGCAGACGGTCGCGGTCGCGGGCAAACATCTCGACATAGGCCAAAAGATGGTGGCCCAGCGTGACGGGTTGGGCCGTCTGCAAATGGGTAAAGCCCGGCATGATCCAATCAGCATGGGCATCTGCCTGCAAAACCAGAATGCGCATCAAGCCTAAAAGGGCCTCATCGGCTTCGGTCAGGGACCGGCGAACCCACAGGCGGAAATCGGTTGCCACTTGATCATTGCGTGACCGGCCCGTGTGCAGGCGTTTGCCAGCCTCGCCAATCCGCTCGGTCAAGCGCGCTTCGATATTGAGGTGGATGTCTTCCAGATCGATCGAAAAAGGAAAAGCCCCCGCAGCGATTTCTGCTGCAATCTCGTCCAGTCCCCTTTGTATCGCGGCGCCATCTTCCTGCGTAAGAATGCCTTGGGCGGTCAACATTGCAGCATGGGCCTTTGACCCAGCGATATCCTCGCGCCACATACGTTGATCAACATCAATGGAGGCATTGATCGCCTTCATGGTCTCATCCGGGCTGGCTGCAAAGCGACCACCCCACATAGATTGGCCTTTGGACTGGTCTTGGCCGTTGGTCTGGGTGGATGGGCGAGAGGAATCTGAGGACGACATGAGTGACGAGCAACCTGCGGGCAAAGACAATCTGGTCTCAGCAAAGCCCAAGAAGGCGCAATGGGTCCTGTTGGGTATCCTGCTGATCGGGGTGCTTCTTTACGGGCTTTATCGGATCGTGCCAATCTCTCACGGTGGCAGGGATCTGGCTGCCTTTGCAGCTGGCCCCTTGAAGGGTCTGGAGATCGCAAAAGACCCGGTGCCCCAGCCACCCAACAGTTTTGCGGGCCCAGATGGTACCCCCACCCAATTGAGTGCCTTTCACGGTAAAGTCGTGTTGGTCAATCTGTGGGCGACTTGGTGCGCGCCCTGTGTGACCGAGATGCCGACACTGGCAGGCCTTCAACGGGCGATGGGAGATCAGGACTTCAAGGTGGTCGCCATCAGTGTCGACCGTGAGAAGGATGCAGCGAAAGCCAAGCAGGAATTGGCCGAGCTCGGGAAGGGCAGTCTGGCCTTTTATCACGACCCCAAAATGGCGATTGTCTACCCCCTCAAAGCACGCGGCTTTCCCACCTCCATCCTCTATGACCGCGACGGTAAAGAGCTTGCCCGTCTGGCCGGGGAAGCCGACTGGAACAGCCCCGAAGCACGCGCCCTGATCCAAGCTGCAATGGCTGACTAGACATTGGTTGGTGACTGCAGGGGTGAATTGGCCATTGCTCGCCGGGGATGACATCGTTTTGAGAAGATTTTTGTCTGGAAGCGCTTTGGTGCCCAATCTGGTCACCAAACCGCAAACTCAATTGTTCTTGCGACATCGGGGTGGTCAAGTGCGCAGCTTTGCTGCGTCGCGATGCGATCGGTTTTCAGAGAAAACCGACACTTGACGACCCAGATGTCGCGCTCAAACTCGACCATACGTTTTGGTGAAACATGGCTTTCACCAAAGCGGTTCCAAGTGGAAATACACACCCACACCGCTGTCACCACTAATTGCCCGAGCTTAATCCACATGCAGGCGTACTGAGGCCGAAGCCGCTAGCGGGGCGAAGGCAAGAGCGGCGAGCACCAATGCACAGAGGAATAAAAATGCTTGGCTCCAGAACGGTCCGCCACTGGCAAGTTCTGCGGCGGCACTCGCGCCAAAAATCACGCTGGGGGCATAAAGAGGCAGAACAATCAAGGCGACCAAAAGCCCACCGCGCCTTACGCTTGCACCCAATGCCGCCCCAATCGCGCCAATCAGGAACAAGCCCAGACTGCCCACGCCTAATTGCAAACAGATTGGAAGGATCAATTCAGGCTTAACCCGAACCAGAAGCGCGGCAATGGGGCTGACCACAAGCAAGGGCAGGCTGACAGCCAGCCATTGGCCCAGGATTTTGCATAAGGTCTGCACGCTTGCCGGCAGGGGTGAGAGCAGCATTTGATCCAGCGTGCCATCTTCCAGATCAGCTTGAAACAAGCGTTCCAGGGACACCAACGTCGCCAAGGTCAATGCCAGCCACAAATAGCCCGGCCCGATCTTGCCCAAAGTGTCCGGCGCTGGGCCAAGTGCAAAGGGGGCCACCATGATCGACCCGGCAAAGAAGCTGGCGGACAAAAGCGCCCCTCCGCCAGAACCCCAGCCGAGCCGGACTTCGCGGCCGATGATGGCCGAACAGGCGCGTAACAGGCTCATGGCACCACCCCGCTTTCGGCTGTGCCGAGGGCTAAGGTGCGGGCTGTGACGCCCGGCAACGGGTCATGCACCGCTGCCAGAATGATACCCCCACGGCGGGAATGCGCATCCAATAGATTGCCAAGCAGGGCTCGACCTTCCTGGTCAAGCGGGGACGCTGGTTCGTCGAGCAGCCAGACCGCGCGGTCTTCGAGGAGGAGGCGGGCAAGAGAGGCGCGTTTGCGTTGCCCTGCCGACAAGACACCACCTTGTAGGCCCGTCTGACGAGACAGGCCGACACGGTCGAGAATTTCTGAAACGCTGTCACGTCGCGCACCGCGCACATCAGCCCAGAATATCAGCTGATCTATCAGCTTTTCGCCCGCCTTAATCGGGTCCTGATGGCCAAGGAAAGAGGCGACTTCGCCGACTTCCTCAATCTCGGGGCCGTGTTCGGCCTCAAACGCCACGCTGCCGCCGGCGGGGGTATGAAAGCCTGCGATGGCACGCAGCAATGTGGTCTTGCCGCTACCATTGGGGCCTTGCAAGGCCACAATATCGCCGGGTGAACAGACCAAGTTGAGGTCGCTGACAAGACGGCGAAAGCCGCGCTGCAGGGTGAGGCCGCGCACACAGAGGCTGACATTATGCCGCCCCGTCATGGCCTATCCGCCGCGATGCGTTTGAGCACAAACACCGCTTCTTCTGACAACCAATTGAGCAAGCGCGTGGTGCGCACCGAGGGGGCGCTGGCTTTGCCCGCCGCAATGCGGGTGACCGATTCCAGCGTAAAGCCATTTGCTTTGGCCAGATCATCAAAGTCGAGCAATGTGCACAAATGCAGGTTCTCGGTCTCATGCCAGCTGTCTGGCAGACCTTGGGTCACGGGCATGCGGCCGGTCAAGAGCAGCGACAAGCGCACCTGCCAGAAACCGAAATTGGGCAGCGACACCACAGCCTTCGCCCCGATCCGGCGCATCTGGCGCAACACCATTTCCGGGCGTCGCGTGGCCTGAATGGTGCGTGAGAGCACAACAATGTCGAAGGAATTGTCGGGATAAAGCGCCAAATCAAAATCGGCATCGCCTTGAACCACCGACAGGCCTTTGGCCACACACGCATTCACGCCCGACTGGCTCAACTCCATGCCGCGCACGATGGCCCGACGCTCCTTCTTGAGGCGAGCCAACAAATCACCATCGCCACAGCCGACATCCAGCACCCGCGCGCCTTCGGGTACGGCATTGAGGATGATCTCGTGATCGGCGCGTGTGACGGGCAGCAGGCTCATTGCAGCCCCTGATCTGCCGCGCTGGCTTCAAGGAAGCCAGCCATGGCTTGATGAAATTGCGGCTCATCAAGCAGGAAAGCATCATGGCCTTTATCGGTTTCCACTTCAAAGGCAGACACCTCGACCCCCGCCCCGATCATTGCCCGCGTAATATGGCGGCTGTCTGCGGGGGGGTAATGCCAGTCTGAAGAGAAACTCACCACACAGGCCCGCCCTTTGAAGGCGGTGAAGGCATCGCTCAATCGGCCATTAAAGCCGGCGGCAAGATCGAAATAATCCATGGCCCGGGTGATATAGAGGTAGGAATTGGCGTCAAACCGGTCGACAAACCGGCTGCCCTGATAGCGCAAATAGCTTTCAATCTGAAAATCTGCATCAAAGCCGAAGGTCAGTTCGTCGCGATTCTGGAGGCGGCGGCCAAATTTCCGATGTAGAGCTGCATCTGACAAATAGGTGATGTGGGCGGCCATGCGGGCCACTGCGAGACCCTTGACCGGCTTGGTACCGGCCAATTGATAGGCCCCATTCTGCCAATCTGGGTCCGCCATCACCGCCTGGCGTCCAACTTCATGAAAGGCGATGTTCTGGGCAGAATGGCGCGCGGCCGAAGCAATCGGCATGGCTGCACCCACGCGATCGGGGCGACTTGCAATCCATTCCAGCACCTGCATGCCGCCCATCGACCCGCCAATCACAGCAAACAGACGATCAATCCCCAAATGATCAATCAGGGCGGCTTGCGCCCGCACCATATCGGCAATGGTGATGACAGGAAAATCAAGGCCATAGGGCGTGCCATTGGGTCCGATCGAAGCAGGCCCGGATGTTCCCATGCACCCGCCCAACACGTTTGAACAGATCACGAAATAGCGGTCAGTATCAATGATTTTGCCTGGACCCACCAGATTGTCCCACCAAGCAGGTTGGCCCGTTACTGGATTGGGACTGGCGACAAACTGGTCCCCTGTCAGGGCGTGACAGATCAGAATGGCATTGGTCTTGGCTGCGTTTAAAGCACCCCATGTTTCATAGCCGATTTCCAGCGGGGAAAGGGTACCCCCGCCATCCAGCGGCAAGCCAATGTCCAGTCTGAGAATTTTCAACGCGCTCTGCATGATGACAAGCCGATAGACCGACTTTAAGAAATGGTCGAGGGGCCTCGTACGGCAGTTCCAGTCGTGGCAAGGTCGCAATTTGATAATTGACAGGGAGATGCCACCATGCGCGCCAAGCAATTCGTCCTCGAAATGGGTCGCCAATCGTTCCGCGACATGGTGCTGACTGACGTCCCGGCAAGCGAGCTGGCGGAGGGGGAGGCTTTGGTCGCGGTCCGGAAATTCTCCCTCACCGCTAATAATGTGACCTATGCGATGTTTGGCGACGGCATGAAATATTGGAATTTCTTTCCCGCCAGCCAGCCCGATTTGGGTCGGGTGCCGGTGTGGGGCTATGGTGAAATCGTGGAATCCCGTGTTGAGGGTTTAGCCGTTGGTACACGGATTTACGGCTATTTCCCAATTGCAAGTACCTTGAAGGTTGAACCGATCAAGGTTAGCCCGCACGGCTTTCGCGACGGGGCGGCACATCGCCAGGAAATGGCTGCTGCCTACAATCATTACAGCATCGTCCACCCACAAGATGGGGAGACAGAGGGGCGGGTCGCCCTCCTCAAGCCCTTGTTCATGACTGGCTTTTTGTTGGAAGATTGGATTCACGATGAACGCGCATGGACGGCGGGCACAGTGATCTCCTCAAGCGCATCAAGCAAGACGGCCTTGTCGATGAATGCTTGCCTCAAGCGCCGGGGCGGGTTGACATTGATTGGCCTTACCTCGGCCCGGTCGGCGCCATTTGTGGCGGCCAGCGGATATTATGATCAGGTCGTGACTTACGACCAAGTGGATCAATTGCCGTTAGAGGCTTCAGTCTATGTGGATTTTGCTGGCGATCCAAAAGTCACCGCGGGGGTACACCAGCGTCTCAGAGATGCGTTGAAGCAATCGGTCATCGTGGGTGGTGCGCATTGGGATGCCGAACGCCAAGCAACACCTGCCAGCCTGCCCGGGCCGCGCCCACAATTCTTCTTCGCGCCGACCCATATGGCCCGGCTTAATGCGGCGTGGGGGGCAGCAGAGTTTACCCGCGCGCTCGATGCGGCGTTCGACCGTTTCGCCCATGAATCCAAAGCCTGGCTTGATGTGGTTGATGCGGAAGGCTTTGAGGCAGCCCAACAGGCGTGGACGCGGCTTTTGGACAATCAGGTCTCGGCCCGTGAAGGCCTTATCATCAATTTGCCAGGTTAGGACCCGCCATGATCAAGGACTTCCCACTCGACTTCGCCCGTTTCACCAAAATCTGGAAGCCCAATCAATTTCTGGTGCTGCCGGCGGGGTTTGCGGCCCAACAAAAGCCCGACCTTGAAGCGGGCGTATTCGCAGCAAGCATCGCGCAAGTGACTGAAGCGTGGCTGGAAATTCTGCGCAGCCAGCCGCGAGTCTCTGATATTCGTCAGGATGAGGGACAGATTGAAGCCATCCAGCGCACGCCTTTGGTTGGATTCCCGGACTGGATCACCGCCATGCCCGTCGATCTGGGTGCGGGAAAGGCCTCGATCTGTGTGTTCTCACGATCCAAATATGGCATTCGTGATATGGGCGTGAATGAGAAGCGTGTCCGATTGTGGCTCGCGCTTCTGGCACAGAAACTGCCGACTGGCAGCTAAAGCGCTATGGCTCAATTCCGCCTCATGAAGTTTGTTTTTTCAATCATCCGCGGCGTGGGGCTCGCATTTCTTGTGCTGCTTCTGGGTTGGATGGGAACAGGTTTGGCGATGGCAGCTGGTGGTTGGAACAATCCCCCGCGTGGGGTCTTGATTGATGTCGATGGTCGCAAGCAGCGTTTGGTATGCCAAGGTGAGGCGCGCGCCGGTGAGCCGATCATTGTCTTTGAGGCGGGTGCCTATTCAGGGTCAGCGGATTGGGGCTATCTGCAGCCTGAAGTCGCCAAGACAGCACGGACATGTTCGTATGACCGGGCCGGTATGGGCTGGTCGGAACCGTCCAAAGCACCCCGTGATCCGGCCACTTTAGCCCGCGAACTCAAGGCGTTATTGGATGCCTCTGGTGAGAAAGGCCCCTATGTGCTCGTCGGCCATTCAATGGCAGGATTACTGACCCGCGCCTTCATTAGCCAATATCCCGATCACGTGGTTGGCCTTGTCCTGATCGATGCGGCAGACCCCAGCGCGATCACTATTCCTGAAGCACAGGTGTGGATCAGCCGCTATCAGCGCCTCGCCCGAATTGGAGCTGGCTTGAGCCAATTTGGTCTCGTCAAGCCCTTGGCACCTTTTTACGCCAATCGCATTGGCTTGAGCGGCGTGCCACTTCAGGAAAAACGTCGTCTATTTGGTTCACCCAAGCATATGCGTGCCTCCGCAGCCGAAATCACTGCCACAATCCAGGGCGGTGAGATTGCGCTCGCAGCAGATCCTTATCTGAAAAAAATGCCGGTCGCGACCATCACAGCTGGGCCGGTAACACCCGAACGTCAGGCTTGGAAGCAAGCCCAATCCCGCGCTGCCCGCCTATCGGATTATGGAAGTTCGATCAACGTGGACGCAGCCAATCATACCACGATTTTGGGCCCTATTTACGGGCGCGTCGTGCTTGAGGCGATTGACCGGGTGCGGCGCGACATTGCCGCCAAAGGCATTGCATCGAAGGATCAACCCTAGATGTGTTCCTTATGGTAACATCTTCGTCAGAGTGCAACGACGATAAGGCATTCTTAACGCACATTTGTTTAGTTAACGCGCTCAATCGAGGAACAAGCACGCGTGGCGATCAAGCAGAGGACTCCCCAACGACTGGACCTGTCGGCGTTGTCGATCCTAGTGGTCGATGACCAGCCGTTCTTCCGTGTCTTGTTGACAGAGATTCTCCGCAATTTGGGCGTTCGCAATGTGACGGTTGCCGTGGATGGCGAAGATGGCCTCGATGCATTTGATTCAGTCCGCCCTGACATTGTCATCACCGACTGGATGATGCCAAAAGTTGATGGGATCGAGCTTGCCCGCCGGATCCGCGCGATTGATGACGACACGCTCAAGATCACGCCGATTATTCTGGTCACCGCCAATAATCGAAAAAGCCAGATCGAATTTGCCCGTAATTCTGGGGTGGATGAATTCATCCTAAAGCCGGTCTCGGTGAAGTCGGTTTGTGACCGGCTACGAGAAGTGATCGAACGGCCACGTAATTTCATTGATGACCCAGGCTATACTGGTCCGTGTCGTCGGCGTCGGGCCGATCCCGAATTTAAAGGACCCTATCGCCGCTTTGATGATCCTTTGGAAATAACCTCCGAGGCAGACCAACTCGCCTCAATGCGCTCGATCCTTAATCTGGCCTTGGCGCGGTTGGGACTGTTGGTCAATGCTTTGCGAGATGGTCGGACCGATATTATGGCTCAGCTGGTTAAGGCGGTCACTGAGGTCTACGAATTGGCTGAGGATATTCGCGACTTCCACGTCTCGCGCGTCGCGGCACTCCTCAAGACCTATCTTGTAAAGGCCGGGTCCGCGCAGTCCGTGCGACCTGATGTGATCCAAACCCATCTCAATGCGATTGACGTCTTGTTTAAGACCCCGCTGACCCAAAGTCGGATGCGCGACCAAGTTGTCAGTGGTCTGCAGGAAGTCGTCGCCAAGGTCGGTGTTGCCTGATCCGCTGCGGCTCAGGGTACAATCACCGCTTTCCCGATAATCTGGCGTGACATGAGCGCTTCAAAGGCTGCCTGTGTGTCTGCAAGATCAAATACCGCACCGACATGAGGTTTGAGGTGGCCTTGGCTCACAAGCTCATGAATGGCTTGGGTGTTCTCGCGTCCCCGCTCGGGGAATTGGCGACCATATTCACCAGCCCGGACTCCCATCACTGAAAAGCCCTTGATCAGTGGCATATTGACCGACACCGTCGGGATGCGGCCACTGGTAAAGCCGATAACCAGAAGTCGGCCATCAAACGCGATGGCCCGCACACTTTCATCAAACACATCACCGCCAACCGGGTCGAAAATCACATCCGCGCCCCGTCCTTGGGTCAGCGCCTTGACGGGGTCACGGAAGCCGTCTTGGACGCACAGCACATGCTCTACCCCCATCGCCTTGAGGGCGGCTTGTTTGAGGGGCGAGCCGGTTGTGGCAATCACATGAGCACCCAGATGCTGGCCCAATTGGACAGCGGCCAGCCCGACGCCCCCGGCTGCGCCATGGACCAATAATGTCTCCCCGGCTTGCAGATTGGCCCGGCGAACCAGGGCGACATAAGCGGTCAGATAAGCGGCGGGATAGGCGGCTGCCTCCTGCCAGGAAAGCCGGTCGGGCTTGGGCTGCACACCCTCGGCTGGCAGCAGCGCATAGTCGGCAAATGCTCCCAGTCGCGCCCCGCCAACCACGGCTTGACCCATCCGAAACTGGCTGACCCCCGCCCCCAGAGCCACAATCTCGCCCGAACACTCAAGGCCTGGCACAAAAGGCGGGTCGGGGCGAAACTGATACTTGCCCTGACACATCAAAATGTCTGGGAAATTGAGGCTGGCAGCCGCTACTTTGACCAAGACCTGACCCGGACCGGGCCGGGGAGTTTCGACGTCCTCTAGGGCCACACCCGTCGCATCTTCGCGCAAGGCATGACAGACAAAGGCCCGCATGCGGGCAGGCAAGCTCACCGCCTAACCACCCATAGCGCGGTAGGCGCGCGCCGCCACCGCCGCAATCTCCCGGCATGCCTTGTCGGCTTGGGGAACTGCACCGGTATAGGCGGTGAAGCCATGAGCAAGGCTCTCATAGCATTGATAATGCACTTTCACGTCGGCCGCCTCCAGCGCCTCTGCATAGGCCTTGCCCTGATCGCGTAAGGGGTCATGGCCAGCGGTGATAACAATGGCGGGGGCAAGGCCGCTCAAACTTTCGGCCAAAGCTGGCGAAACGCGCACATCCTCCCCCTTGGCAGGGTCGGGCAGATAATTGGCCATAAACCACGCCATGAGATCAGCGGTCAGCGGGTAGGCATCGGCACAGCTTTGCATCGAGCCATCGCGCGTCAGGACCGTGGTGGCGGGATAGATGAGCAATTGTAGAAAAGGTTGCGGCAAGCCGCGTCGCTGCATGTCCTGGGCAATGATGGCGCTGAAATTACCACCCATAGAATCCCCGCCAATGGCGGCTAGGCCCTTTGGTGCGCCAAACTGGTCGGCGTGATCAAGTGCCCACAGATAAGCATCGGTCGCATCATCTAATCCGGCGGGCCACGGATGTTCGGGGGCCAAACGATAATCGACGGACAAAACCGGGCAACCAATGATGCTGGCCAGGATGGAACAAAAGGCGTGGCACGTCTCAAGACTGCCCACGACCCCGCCGCCGAAATGATAAAAGACCAGCACAGGTGCCTTGGGGTTTTGATTGGCTGGCCGATAGAGGCGGGCGGGGATGGTGCGGCCCTGGGTCTCAATGACACGATTTTCGGTGGCGACATTTGGCTCAAGCGGGCCACCAAACAGGCTGGTCAGAATTTCGGTCCCCGTGCGGGCAAATTCGGGCGTCAGCACAGGGGGCGGTCCTTGCTTGGCCACCATGACTGCGATGAATTGAAAGCGGGCATCGAGCGTTAAACCGTCGCGCACCACGGGCTTGCCGCCCGACATCGCCACCAGAATGCCGTCTGGCAACTTCAACAGAAACTGGGTGATCGCCTTTTGAAGATTCATGTTTGCAACTCGCTCTGGGCTCGCTGGGACCCGCCCAGCACGAAATAGGCCGCAAAGCGGGCAGCCGCGTCCACATCCTTGATCCGGCCCCGCAACAGGCGCTCACCAATCTCTTGGGCGATGCCGACACACGCAGCAGTCAGCAATTCGGGGTCGAGATGATCGAGCTTAAACTCTGTTGCAAAGGCGATGATGTCACCTTTCAATTCGTCAAACAGGGCAAGGCTTTCAGGCGTGTCAAAGCGTACCCGCGTCCATTCCGGCGTGGCAGCCATCTCGCGCTCGATCTGGCCGTCGCTCAGGAGGAAATTGAAATAGGCTCCAAAGGCGGTGATCATAAAGGCTTGGAAGTCAGTGCCAGCACTTTCGCGCGCGGCCCGCAGCAGAGGTTTAAAGCGGGCCACTCCGTCATCATGAAGGGCATGGAACACTTCTTCCTTGGACTTGAAGTAATTGTAGAAAGTGCCTGACGCCAATTGTGTGCGGCGGATGATGTCGCGCACAGTCGTGCTTTCATAGCCCAGCTCGGCAAAAATCTGCCGTCCAGCTTCAAGAATGGCAGCACGATTGGCAAGTTTGGTCTGTTCGCGCTTACCGGCTTGGTTGCCGGGAAGGCTGTCTGACCTATCCTTTGGATCAGCAAGGGGTGTAGATGTCATGACGTGCATCACCTGCATCGGAGAAGACGGGACGTGTCGGGGTACCAAATGCACCTGATTGCAATAGCTTGGCGAAATGTTGACAGCGCGTCAACATCGCTTGGACGTGCTCACTGTGTGCGGGCTTTATGATGGACCCCGCCAAGCTGCCTGAGATCACGGTCTGGTTTGATGGTGATTGCCCGCTGTGCCGGGCAGAAATCAGCCTGTATCAAAAGCTGGATCGCACCAAGGGCCGCATCCGCTTTGTCGATCTGACCGGCGATGGCACCTGCCCGATAGACCGGGCAGCCATGCTGGCACGTTTTCACGCCCAAGCCCGTGGCGGGGAGCTTGTGTCTGGGGCGCGCGCATTTGGTTTGATGTGGAGCCAAGTCACCCCATTCCAGCCTTTGGGTTATCTGGCGCAATGGCCGCCATTGGTGCCCGTGCTCGACTGGCTTTATGGCCTCTTTTTGCGGGTCCGCCCGCGCTTACAAAATTGGGCGAAAGCGCATGAAGAACGCTAAAGGCAAAAGCATTGCCAAAGCGCATCTGCCCGATAAGCCGTGCAAGGCCTGCGGGCGACCCTTCTCTTGGCGCAAGAAATGGGCGCGGGATTGGGACAAAGTGCTTTATTGCAGCGATAAATGCCGGTCCCAGGCGAAGGGCTAAGCCCTAGCGCGCGCCCTGGCGCTGCACCAGCCAGACACCAAAGAGAAGGATGGCGAGGGCGGCAAACGTCGTGGCTGGCAAGGCTTCTTGAAACGCCACCGCCCCGACAAGGATCGACCAAAACGGGGCGAGATTGCCAACATTGGACATGAAGACAGGCCCAACCCGCCGGATGGTCAAGACATAGACAAGATTGGCCACACCGGTTGACAGCACCCCAAGGCCCAGCACCGCCAGAATGTGGCGGGTTTCCAACACAATGCCTGCGTCAGGCCAGGCATGGACAGCCAGAGGCACGGACAATAGGGCGGCAACCAACACGAAACCACAACTCATCGCCACTGGATGCAGGCTGGGATTGACCAGCCGCACCATCACGCTGGTCGAGCCGTAAAGCACCGCTGCCAAGAGCAGCAGCATCTGGGGCAGTAGCGGGGCGGCTGCGACCCCATGATCCAAAAGAGCTGGTGCAAACAAAAGGCAAACCCCGCCAAACCCAACCGCCACCCCAACAGCTCGTTTCAGGTTCAGCCGCTCACTTGCCACCAAAAAATGGCACAGGATCGCCACCGTCAATGGGGCAGCGGCAATGTAAATGGCGGCCAAAGCCGATGGAACGGTCTTTTGCGCGAATGAGATCAGCAGGAAGGGAAACAAGGTACCGGTCGCCCCAATCAGGGTCAGAACACCCCAGGTCCGCCCATCACTCAATCTGGGTAAGGGGGCCCGCATGGCCACACAGCCCAAGCCGAGCACAATCGCGCCAACCCACAGACGGGCTGCGACCAGCACAGCGGGCGGCAAGACTTCCACCCCGATATGGGTACCCGCATAGGCAGAACCCCACAGGATCACCAGAATGATCAGGAGGGCCCAATCAATCACACCGGGGCGCTTGGGAGTTTCAGACATGGACACGCCTACGGCCTGCCATGCTGCGGGCAGGCTTGCAAGCAGACTTCACTGTTGCGTGATGCTTAGGCCGATGGATTGGCCGCATCCCACGCCATGACCGCCCGGGCATCACGTGGGGTGATGTCGGGGAAGCCAGGCAGAGCGGTCGCCGGATCAAAGAACTTCCAACTGCGGGCGCATTTGATGCCAGGGGCGCGGGCAAAATCAACCGATACGCCGGCCACATCCTCCAGTGTGAAGGCACCTGAGGGTCCTGCACCATTGCGCAAAGTCAGTCCTGAGGTGATGCACAATTCAGCAAGGTCCTCGTTCCCAATGGCACCACGGATCGCATCATTGCTGACATAAACAATGGGAGCTGCTTCCAGCGAGGAGCCGATGGCTTTTTCCCGTCGTTGCAATTCCAAAGCGCCCGTGACGACCCGGCGCAAGTCACGCAACAGACCCATGCGCTGCACAATGGCCCCATCAGCCCATTCTTGCGGATCATCCGGCAAGGTCCGCAAATGGATCGAGCCTTGGTCTGGGAAACGTGTTTCCCACGCCTCTTCGGTGGTGAAGGGCAGGATGGGGGCGAGCCACAACAGCATGCGTTCAAACAACAGGTCCAGCACAGTTTGGCTGGCCCGACGGCGCAGGCTGTCCAATTCGTCGCAATAAAGCGCATCCTTGCGCACATCGACATAAAGTGCTGACACATCAAGATTGGCAAAATCGCTGACTGCCGACAAAGCCCGCTTGAAATCAAAGTCCATCCAAGCCGCGCGCACTTCCACGCCGACTTCATGGGCCCGGCCCAGCAGCCACTTCTCCAACAGCGGCATGTCCCCATAGGCCACCGCTTTTTCAGGGGTGAAGTCCTTCAAGCTGGCCAGCATATAGCGCAATGTATTGCGCAGCTTGCGATAGGTTTCGCTGGCCTGATCAAGAATGGTTTTGCCCAGCGCCAATTCATTGGTGTAGTCGGCGGCTGCGAACAACAGGCGCAGAATTTCCATGCCGTTCTGGCGCAAGACATCGTCAAGCTCGATGCCATTACCGAGGCTTTTGGACATTTTGCGACCCTGCTCGTCGACAATCATGCCGTGGGTGCGGACCGCCTTATAGGGGGCCTTGCCACGGGTCGAGCAGCTTTCCAACAGCGAGGATTGGAACCAGCCACGATGCTGGTCAGAGCCTTCAAGATACAGATCGGCCTGGGTCTCTTCGCCATAGCGTTTGCGGGTGACAAACGCGTGGGTGCAGCCTGAATCAAACCAGACGTCGAGGATGTCCTCAACTTTCTCATAGTCGGCTGGGTCATAATCGGGGCCCAAAAAGAAGCTTGCCTCATTGGTGAACCAGGCATCGGCCCCGCCTGTGCGCATGGCCGCCAGAATGCGGGCATTGACCGCCTCATCCTGCAGGATTTGGCCGCTATCCTTGTGCACAAACATCACCAGCGGAACGCCCCAGGCGCGCTGGCGGCTGATCAACCAGTCAGGCCGTTCGCTGACCATGGCGGTGATGCGGTTGGACCCTGCCTCATTGCCCCAGTCAGTGGCCGCAATCTCTGCCATCGCCACGTCACGCAGGGTCTTGCCGCCCAGATGGGGGACGGGCTTGTCCATCGCGATGAACCATTGGGGGGTGTTGCGATAAATGAGGGGGGCTTTCGAGCGCCAGGAATGGGGATATTGGTGGGTGAGGCGGCCACGCGCCAAGAGCCCACCAGCCTCGATCAATGCAGCGATCACCGCCCCATTGGCCGGGCCTTCTTTGCCGGCCTTTTTGCCATCGAGTTCCAGCACCGCCAGCCCCTCAAAGCCTGGGGCTTCTTTGGTGTAGCGGCCATCTGCATCCACCGTAAACGGGATATCGGCCTGCGGCAGGCCGGATTTCATCCAGACCAAATAATCGTCGGTGCCATGGCCGGGCGCGGTGTGCACAAAACCCGTCCCGGCATCATCGGTGACATGATCGCCCGCAAGCAGAGGGACTGGGAAGTCATAGCCTCTGCCGGCCAAAGGATGGGTGCAACTGGCTTGAGCCGGATCAAAATCGGCGATGCGCTTGGCTGTGGCGATCTTCGCGGCGGCGAACACATCATCTTTCAACCGATCGGCCACCACCAATCGGTCACCCGGTGCAGCCCAAGGCTCAAACGCCAGATCGGCCTCCATCGCCTCGACTTCATAGAGACCATAAGCGATATCGGGGGAATAGCTCACTGCCCGATTGCCAGGGATGGTCCAAGGCGTTGTTGTCCAGATGATCAGGCTTGCCCCTGTGGCGGGGCCTTTGACAATCGGAAACTTAACCCAGATCGTTGGGCTCACTTTTTCCTGATATTCGACTTCTGCCTCGGCCAGCGACGTGCGCTCCACCGGGCTCCACATCACGGGCTTGGACCCGCGGAAGACCAGGCCGGTTTTGACAACTTTTAAGAATTCTTCGGCGATGGTGGCTTCTGCCTCAAAATCCATGGTCAGATAGGGATTGGCAAAATTGGCCATCAGGCCCATGCGCTGACGCTCGCCACTTTGGATCGACACCCATTTTTGCGCATAGACGCGGCACGCAGCACGAAATTCGGCGGCGGGCACTTCATCTTTTTTGCGGCCTTTGGCGCGGAATTCTTCTTCCACTTTCCATTCAATCGGCAGGCCATGGCAATCCCAGCCCGGCACGAAATCAGCGTCATAGCCCAGGACCTGACGGGTGCGGCAGACAAAGTCCTTCAAGCTGTTGTTCAGCGCATGCCCAATGTGGGAGTTGCCGTTCGCATAGGGAGGGCCGTCATGATAGACAAAGCGGGTCCGGCCCGCGCTGGCTCGACGCTGTTTGTTATAGAGATCGGCTTCCTGCCATTTGGCCACATAGAGTGGCTCTTTCTGGGGCAGGCCTGCGCGCATCGGAAACGGCGTGTCGGGCAGGAAGATGGTGGGGCGATAGTCGCGGGGTTCTGTGGTCATCGGTCCGGTCTTCATGGGCTGTTGCGCATACTGCCATGACGGCGTGGGCAGGGGTAATCTGCGCTGTCATGACTTGATTTTGTCGGCATGTCTTCCCGGCACGCGGAGGCAAGCTCAGCGGCGTGCCGGGCTGATAATTCGAAACAGGGCCGTAAGGGCGTGCGCGATGCTCATGTCGGGGCTCATAACCCAGAAGCACGCGCTTGTTAAGGCAAGCCTGTCACACGACTGGCAGTTGGGTGCTGTTGACCAGAATGACGGTGACTTTTGCCCGGCCTTTGAACTTTGCATCCTTGAGGAAGCGCGCCCACGGACCTGTATGGCCTTCTTGGGGCGTATAGCGGCCCGCCACCACCATGCAACCTTCCGAGGAAAACCGGTCATAGGGTTCAAGTAAGGGCGTCTCGGCACAATGGATATTGTCGTCGGTGGTTGTGGAGACACTGGCCCCCTGCATGCCCAGCGGCGTGGTGGCCCGAAGTGCTTTTAATGAGCCTGCGCCACCGCCCGCCCCATTCTGACGCAGCGCGCCAACAATGGAGAAGGGAAAGCCATATTTCTTGTAATTGGAATGTGAGCCCGGCACATAGGTGAACACGCCCGGCAGAAGCATATTGGCAGCTTGCACCCCAAGCGCAGAGGAAACAATCGCCGTCCTATTGGGTACGGTCGAGGCCGCATAGGTCGACACTTGCTTGGTCTCGGGGTCCCACACCCCAATCGTGCAGCAGAAATTGAGGTGGTCGGGCGGCACAATCGTCAAGCGATGGCCGGATGCAAACGGATTGCTCGCCCGGTCTGAGACAGCCCCGCGAATGGCATAGACGACCGGGCCGGGGGCAAGGTCGCGGTCACCCACCACGGCACGCAGCACGTCGTCGGTTACATCCACCCCGCCGCCTTGCCGTGCCGCAAAGCCCGGTTCCGCCAGAGGCCGAACGGCCAGCCATTTGTCAGGGGTGACGACTTCTGCCAGCTCAGGTTTGCGCCAGGCAAGGCCGGTGCCACGGGTGATGGCGGCTTCTGGGCTTTCGCGGATTGTGGGGTCTTTGATCAGGCCGCTGCGGATGGATGATTTGGGTGGGCCTTTTTTCTCAGTGCCTGTTGAGGGTTTATCCGTGCTTGGGTCTGTGCCGGGTTTGTCAGCAGCACTTTTGTCGGCAAGCGATGGATCGGGCGTCGGCTGATTCTTGCCGCCGGTCTTGGCCGAGCGCCACCATGACCAGATGCCCCAACCCGAAGCCAACCCCAGGCCACTGCCCCCCAAGATCAACCAGCGTCGGTTCATGCGGCCCTTCCTGTCTGGCATTGTCGATTAAGGTCGCTGATGTGGCGCCCATCGAGCCATGATTGTGTTTTCCTGTTTGAATCCTAAAGCAAGACTCGTGCCCGAAGAACAAGGTTTGCCTGCACTGATGTCTGGAAAACGTCTTGTCATCGCAGATTGGCAAGTCGCCCGCTGCACTGTAGGAAAACAACAAAACTGCGATGGCAGGGCGTGGGGAAAAGCTGATGCGTATCAGGCACAAATTGTGGGCCTTGGTGGCCAGCCCGTGCCTGTGTCTTGGCTTTCTGACGGCCACGCCAGCTGCCGCCCAATCGACCACACCGGCCGTTAAGGCTGACCCGACACATCTGCCAAGCCGCCAAAAGGAACGCCCCACCGTGACCTCAGCCTTTTCCTATGCAAATCCCCATGACCTTGCACTTGCCCCGCGACTGGCAGCACGCGAAGCCGATTGGCGTATCGGGCCTGTGGTCTATCAAGTGATGGTGGACCGGTTCGCGCCGTCGCGAAATCTTGACGCCAAGCGCCATCTTTATGCGGCTCCCCGCAGCCTGCAGCCATGGGACAAGGCACCCACGCGCGGTCATCTTTTGCTTGAACAGGGCCTTTGGACCCACGAGATTGAGTTCTGGGGTGGAGATATCGACAGCCTCGGCACCAAGCTTGATTACATCAAGGATCTCGACATCGATGTGCTGTATCTTGGCCCGATCCATGATGCTTTCACCAATCACAAATACGACGCCAATGATTATTTCAAAGTCTCGCCTGAATATGGCACACGGGAGGATGTGAAGGCGCTGGCCAAGGACGTTCACGCCAAGGGCATGAAATTGGTGCTGGATGGGGTCTTGAACCACATGGGTCGCAATTCACCGCAGTTCCAGGACGCTTTGAAACGCCCAGACAGCCCGTGGCGGGATTGGTATTTCATTGGACCAGAGTACAAGCTGGGTTATCGGGCTTGGTGGGATGTCGCCAATCTGCCGGATGTGAATTGGGAAAATCCTGCCGTCCGTGCCCGCCTCTATGGCGATGCTGATTCGGTGATCCAGGGGTGGTTGCGCGATGGCATTGATGGCTGGCGGCTGGATGTGGCCTATGACATCGGCTTCCGGTTTCTGGGTGAAGCCACCAAGGCTGCCCATCAGGCCAAGCCCGGCGCGCTGATGCTGGGAGAAATCTATAATTATCCTGAGCAATGGTTGGGTCCGATGGATGCCATGCTCAATATCACTGCTGGCGAAGTGATTTACGAGCTGGTGGATGGCAAGGTTTCGGGGCCTCAGGCTGGCAATATTCTCGAGCGCATGGTGCAAGATAGCGATTATGATGGGCTGTTGCGCTCGTGGATCGTGCTCGACAATCATGACAGACCACGTCTGGCCAATCGCTTGCCGGATCCGGCTGCCCGCCGCATGGCTCAGATCCTTCAATTCACGCTGCCAGGTGCCCCCAATCTTTATTATGGGGTGGAAATTGGTCTGGAAGGGGCAGACGACCCGATGAACCGGGCTCCGATGGATTGGACAAAGGCCAATGATCGTCAGCCTGAATTTGTCTGGATCCGACAATTGACCGGGCTGCGCAAAGAGATGCGCGCACTCCGCATCGGAGAGTTCCGCCGCTTGGATGCTGAAAAGCTCTTGGCCTTTACCCGCTATACCGACCGGGTTGGCGAGCTGGCTGTCGTGTTGGTCAATCCCACCGACCAGCCCGTGTCAGAATTCATGTCCGTGCGCGATTCCAAGCTGATGAATAACGAGCCATTGCGCGATGTCTTTACCGGCTATGAGACCCGGGTGCGTGCGGGCTTGATCCGGGTTGAATTGCCAGCCCATAGCGCCATGGTCTTGCGCCCGGTGCTGCAGCATCCTGAGAAGGATTATACCGCCTATAAGCGGGTGCAATAGGCCGCGGCGACCCCGCGCCTCTTAGGGGCGTGGGGTCATTCGCCCCGCCACCCCTCAATCCACCGCGTGAAGGGCTTGCCCGATTGTGTCGAACAGCCGGTCGATATGGCTTTCTTCGATGATCAGCGGCGGGGATAGGGCGATGATGTCTCCCGTGACCCGGATCAGGGCACCGGCCTCATAGGCCTTCAGAAAAACATCATAGCCGCGTGCGCCGATCACCCCGTCACGTGCTGCCAGCTCAATCCCGCCGATCAGGCCCAGATTGCGCACATCGACCACATGGGGGGCAGATTTGAGTTCATGCAAGCGCTTCTGCCAATGGGGGGCCATGTCGGCGGCGCGCGTGAACAGGCCTTCGCGCGCCATAATGTCCATCGTGGCCAAGCCCGCTGCACAGGCCGCCGGATGCCCCGAACATGTATAGCCATGGAAGAGCTCGATCAGGTTTTCAGGCCCGGTCATGTAAGCATCGTGGACCTCGCGGCGGGCAAATACCGCCCCCATTGGCAGGGCACCATTATTGATGCCCTTGGCGGTACAAATGAGGTCAGGGCGCACGCCCAAAGCCTGGGTTGCAAAGGGCTGGCCCAGACGGCCATAGCCGGTGATCACTTCATCAAAGATCAGGAGGCAGCCAATACGGTCACATGCGGCGCGCAATTCTTCCAGATAACCCAAAGGCGGGATCAAGACCCCGGTTGAACCCGCAACCGGTTCAACAATGACCGCCGCGATGGTTTCAGGCCCGTGTAAGGCGGCGATCCGATCCAATTCCTTAGCCAGATGGGCCCCTTCGGGTGGCTGGCCTTGGGCAAACACATTGCCAGCCAGACCATGTGTATGGGGTAGATGGTCCACCCCAGGCAGGCCTGGCCCAAACACCCGCCGGTTTGCGACAATTCCGCCGACTGAAATGCCGCCAAAATTGGTGCCATGATAACCGCGCTCCCGCCCGATCAGTCGGGTCCGGCGATGGTCACCGCGCGCATAATGATAGCCCAGCGCGATCTTAAGTGCGGTTTCGACACTTTCTGAACCCGAATTGGTGAAGAAGACGCGGTCAAAGCCCTCAGGCGCGATGCTGGCCAGCCGCTCGGCAAACTCAAACGCGATCGGGTGGCCCATTTGGAACGTCGGCGCATAGTCCAATTCCGCCATCTGGCGGGCCACCGCATCGACGATTTCCTTGCGCCCGTGCCCGGCATTGACTGTCCAGAGGCCCGCCGTGCCATCAAGGATCTCGCGGTCATCATGGCTGCGATAGAACATGCCAGAAGCCGAGACCAACAGGCGCGGCGCGGCCTTAAAGCGCCGGTTGGCCGTAAAGGGCATCCAGAAGGCATCGGTGGCGGGGGCGTTGGGTACAGGCGAATTTGTCATAACAAAATGCTAAACCGCGCGCGCCGATCAATCAAGCCTGTTGGCAATCGCCTCTGGTCAATCTGATGCCTGTTCAGCCTGATCGACCAGTTTTTCAATGCGGGCTATCAAATGCGGCAGTTTGCGTGCACTGGCGAGCAGATTGGTCGCATCTTCAAACATTTGCCGTGCAACCCCCTCGGGGCCAAGCTCGCGCGACATGAACCGCTCGACCACCGGGCGGGAGGCTTCCCAAATATCATGATCGGGATCGATCGTGCGGGCAACCCCTTCGACTTGCACCATGGTTTTCTGCAACAGGATCAGTTCCGGGCGCATGTGCATGCCGAATTGTTCGGTCACGTCGAAGAGTTGGGTTAAGACCCGTCCCATCGAGACATCACGCGCTGGCCGGCCCCAAATCGGCTCACCCACCGCGCGCAAGGCATGGGCGAACTCGCCCTCATCATGATGGGCGGGGACATAGCCTGCTTCGATGTGGACCGCCGCAGCCCGGCGATAGTCACGGCGCAGGAAGGCGTAAAGGATTTCGGCCAAATAGCGTTGTTCAGCCTTACCAATGCGGCCCATAATGCCAAAGTCCACCGCCCAGAGCGCACCTTCAGGACCGAGGATCAGATTGCCCTCATGCATGTCGGCATGGAATACACCATGGTCCAAAGCGGCCGCCAGAAAGCCGCAGGTGACCGCATTGGCCAATTTGGGTCGATCCGCCCCATCCAGCGCGCCCGGACGCGTTAAAGGTGTGCCCTCAACCCAGGTGGTGGTCAAAACCCGGCGGGCGGTGCGTTCCCAATCCACAGCCGGCACTTTGAGATAGCCGTCGGCTGCAACAATTTCACCAAAAGCATCACCGGCCCCGGCCTCGCGGCGCAGGTCCAGCTCTTTGTCTAAAGCTGCACGAATGGTGGACACAAAGGCAATCGGTTCAAGCCGGCGGGCTTGGGGAACCAAAGCTTGGACCAAGCGGGCAGCCAAGATCATGGCCCGGCCTTCTGCGGCGATCTCCCGCTCAATCCCGGGGCGCAGCAATTTGACGGCGACGACCCGGCCATCAGGCAAAACTGTGCGATGGACTTGGGCAACCGAGGCAGCTGCGATGACGGGGCCAAGCTCGGGGAAAAGATTTTCGCGCTGGTCACCAAAGGCATGATCGAGGGCAGCCACGGCAACAGCGTCCGGGAAGGGGGCCAATTGGTCTTTCAGGCGCGACAGGCCTTGGGCTGCGGCCTCGCCAATGATGTCAGGCCGCGTGGCCAGAAGTTGGCCAAACTTAATCCAAGCCGGCCCCAGTTTTTCCAATGCAGCCGCCAGCCGTGTGCCGGGGTCGCCCGCAATCGTGCGCGCGCCCAGCCGCATGAGGCGGCCGACAAGACGGGCCGACCATGGCAGCATGTCATAATATTCGCGCGGCAGGATCGCGTCATAGCGGCCCAGGGTCCAAGCGGCCCGCACAAGCCGCACCAGCGGGTCGATCAAACTTTCCAACCCCCATGCAGGGCGGTGATACCGCCGGAGAAATTGGTGTAATCGACCCGACGGAAACCAGCCTCGCGGATCATGGCGGCAAAGCTTTCCTGATCCGGGAAGCGGCGAATGCTTTCCACCAAATATTGATAGGGCTGGGCATCACCCGTCACCGCCTTGCCGATCGGCGGAATGGCCTTGAACGACCAAGCATCATAAAAGGCCTCCAAGGCTCCGGTCGTCGGCTTGGAGAATTCCAGACAATAAAAGCGCCCGCCGGGCTTCAACACGCGATAGGCCTCACCCAACGCTTTGGGGATGTCGGTCACATTGCGGATGCCGTAAGAAATCACATAGCCATCGGCAGAATTGTCGGGAAAGGGCAAAGCTTCGGCATCCCCAACAGCCCATCCAAGACCATCCAGCCCCCGCTCGCGGCCAGCCGCAATCATTTCCGCATTGATATCGACCACGATGATTTCAGAGGGGGGGCCGCCAGAGCGGGTCCGGGCAGCATCGGCCAATGTCTTAAAGCGGCGCGCGAGATCACCCGTGCCCCCGGCCAGATCAAGGATACGCTCCCCCGGTCTGGGATTGAGGCGGGCTGCCACGGCATCTTTCCACGCCCGATGCATGCCCGCACTCATCAGGTCATTCATCAGATCATAGCGGCTGGCCACCGCATCGAAAACACCGCGCACGCGCGAGGCCTTTTCATGGGCCGGCACGTCTTGAAAACCGAAGGACGCTGTCTTTGTTTTGCTCATAACAACCGACATAGCGCCTTGCATCTGCATTCGCCATATCTTCTAGTGCGTCATTATGCCTGAATTACCCGAAGTCGAAACGGTCCGTCGCGGTCTTGAGCCCACGTTGAAGGGGGCAACCCTTGTCAAAGTCGAAGCGCGTCGGCCTGATCTGCGCTTTGCCTTACCCGACAATTTTGTCGGACGCCTGGAAGGCGCGGTCGTAGAGAGTCTGGAGCGGCGGGCAAAATATCTCGTCGCGCATTTAAGCACAGGCGAGGCCTTGATCATGCATTTGGGCATGTCCGGTCGCTTCTCCATTGTGGATGAGCGTGGTGTGCTGGCCTTTGATGATTACGCCTATGATACGGGTGCTGATCCCAAGCATGACCATATTGTTCTGCACGTTGGTTCAGGAGCCCGCGTGATCTACAATGACCCGCGCCGCTTTGGCTTTATGGATATTGTCGCCAGCGACGGTCTTGATGGCTGCAAGCATTTCAAGGCGATGGGGCCCGAGCCTTTGAGCAATCAGTTTTCGGCCGCCCATCTGGCCAGCCGTCTTGCCAATCGAAGGACCCCAATCAAGGCTGCCCTTCTCGACCAGACCAATGTGGCGGGGCTTGGCAATATTTATGTCTGTGAGGCGCTGTTTCGGGCTGGCATTAGTCCCTTGCGGGCAGCTGCAGATATTCAGGAGGCTGAAATCACGCTGCTGACCGAGGCCATCCGGGCTGTCCTGGCTGAGGCGATTGAGGCCGGCGGATCGACGCTGCGTGACTTTGCCGCCACCGATGGGTCTTTGGGTGGTTTTCAAGAAAGGTTCGACGTATATGGCCGCGAAGGACTGGCCTGCCCGCGCGGGGAAACCGCAGGGCAAAGCCATGCGCCGATCCAGCGGATCGTGCAGTCTGGCCGGTCAAGCTTTTTCTGCCCCACTTGCCAGCACTGAGTGGCCAGCACTGAGTGGACAAGCAATCTTTGTGTCGGAGATCATCCATGAGCTATGAAACCATCCTGCTGGACGTCCGCGATCACGTCGCCACCATTACGTTGAACCGGCCAGATGCGCTTAATGCGTTCAATCAGCAATTGATGAACGAGCTGACCACATGCCTTGATGAGGTCGAAGCGCGCGCCGATGTCGGCGCGATCGTGATCACGGGCTCTGCCAAGGCCTTTGCAGCCGGCGCTGACATTAAGGAAATGGCGAGCAAGACTTTCGCGGATGTCTATGGCGAGGACTTTATCACCGCCAATTGGGAGCGTGTGACCCGCTGCCGCAAGCCAACCATTGCGGCAGTCGCCGGCTTTGCTTTGGGTGGGGGGTGCGAGCTTGCGATGATGTGCGACATGATTTTGGCCGCTGACACGGCCAAGTTCGGCCAGCCTGAGATCAAACTCGGTGTCATCCCCGGTGCTGGGGGCACACAGCGCTTTGCCCGTGCGGCGGGCAAGGCCAAGGCGATGGATATGATCCTGACCGGGCGGATGATGGACGCGGTCGAGGCCGAGCGGTGCGGGATTGTCGCGCGCATAATTCCAGCAGACCACTTGTTGGAGGAAGCCCAACAGGTGGCCCGAACCATTGCAGGCTATGGCAAGCTGGCCGTGATGGCGGCCAAGGAGGCGGTTGACCGTGCTTTTGAAACCAGTTTGAACGAGGGAGTGCGGTTTGAGCGGCGCCTCTTCCATGGCCTGTTCGGGACCGAGGATCAGAAAGAGGGCATGGGTGCCTTTGCCGAAAAGCGATCGGCTCACTTTACCGGGCGCTAAATCTCCTGCGGTGGGTGCTGAGGAAACTACCGCATTATTGCTTGACCTTTCGGCCCTGTTTCGGCATACACCGCCGCCTGTTATACACCTTTCTTGGGCGGCCCTGTGGTCGCCCTTGTCACACGTTAAATCGGATTCAACGATGGCCAATACGCCTTCGGCCAAAAAAATGGCCCGCAAGATCGTGCGCCGCACGCTGGTGAATACCTCCCGGCGGTCGCGCATGCGCACCTTTATCCGCAAAGTCGAAGAAGCGATTGCTTCTGGCGATGGCGCGGCTGCCACTGCTGCCCTGCGTTTGGCAGAGCCTGAAATCATGCGGGCGGTCTCGAAGGGCGTCGTGCATCACAATACCGCCTCGCGCAAAGTGTCGCGTCTGGCACAACGGGTCAAAGCGGTCGCTCGTCCGGCCTAATTTCAACCCAGATTTTTAATCACCTTTTGAAGCCACCCAAGGTGCGATGATACAGCACGGCTGGGTGGCTTTTTTCGACATGTTTTGTGCCAAATGTTCAGTGCCAATACTTGATGTCGTCTAAATTAATTGACACATGTCGCGCAGAAATCACCAAATATCGTGCTGTGTCATACTTGGCGAATTGGTGCCTTGTGTTTGCATGACAATTTTGTAACTGAAGCCCAATTATTTGGTAAAGGGCATGTTTTAATTGTCTTTTTCGCTCATTAGGCCAAGCTGAAAAATTATCCACAGGCATGTGGACCAGCGGTGAAAATCCACCGTTTTGGTAAGTTACGCTGATTATTGAGAATCTTCACCTGTCAAGCGAATCAGCGCCGCCAACAGCGGAAAAAACACATGTCAAACGCATGAAAATGCTGTTGCGCACAGCCGCCGTGTAGGCTTTAGTCCCCCTCCGACGCCGCTCTGATCGCTTCCAGCGCGGTCGGCGTTATGCCCGGTCTTGGACCCACTCTCGTGAATAGCGCCTCACGGCGAATGCGAAGGTGTGTCTGGCGTACTGTGGGGGTGCGGGCAAGGCAGGTCGGATTTTGAGATTGAGTAGTCGCGGGGGTGGTTCGGGAAATGGTCCAAGGCGTTCATTCTAGCGTTTCAGCGACACTGGACTTGGCGGGTTGCTTGCCTGAGTTTGAGGTGGGCACCGCGCGCAGTCTGTGGGCAACGGCTTTACCGCGCCTGCGCAGCGAGGTGGGGGCTGATGCCTATCGGGCTTGGATCGAACCATTGCGCTTGGTGGGCTTGGACAATGCGTCGGTTACCTTTGGCGCGCCCAATGGTTATGCGGTCGCGCGCCTGACCACCGACTATCTGCACCGGCTGCAAGCACGCTGGTCGGCATTAGATCCCGTGGGTCGGCGCGTGCGCCTGATTGTGGCTGATGCAGACATGATCCATGCCAATTCCAGCCTTGTGCAAGAGGCCAATGACGATGATGCGGAGCTGGGATTGGCCGGTACAAGTGCTGAACCGGTGGAATTGTCTGCCTCGGCCAAGACATTTGCCAATTTTGAAGTCGGCGAAGCCAATCGCGTTGCAGTCGCAATTGCGCGGGGTCTTGCTGAAGGGCCAGGGACGGGCGATTTAGTCTTCTTTCATGGTCTGCATGGGGTTGGAAAAACCCACCTTCTGGAAGCCATTGCCGGGCGACTGCGCGAGACCTCTCCAAAAAAGCGGGTCCTTTTGTTGACCGCACAGCGCTTTTTGAACGAGTTTCAGTCTGCCTTGCGCGATCGCGAGACCGGGCCCTTTAAGGCAGCGGTTCGTGGCGCAGACATTCTCTTGATCGACGACCTCCAGCTGATTTGCGGCAAGTCAGCAACCCAGGATGAATTTTTCCAGACACTCGATGATCTGATCTCACGTGGGCGGACCGTGGTGTGCACAGCCGATGTTGCTGTAGACGGACTGCAGGGTCTCAACAGCCGCATGCGATGTGTCTTGCAGGGCGGCTTTACCGCCAAGATCAATGAGCCAGACTTTGAACTGCGTCGCGCCATTGCACGCCGCAAGATCAGCGAATTGAACGCCCGGCGCAGCGGCTTTGATCTATCCGAAGAGGCGATCGACCTGATCGCTGCCCGTATCACCGGAACAGGACGTGCTGTCGAAGGGGCCGTGAAGCAGGTGTTTGCTGCCTCAACCCTCATCGGCCGGGAGGCAAGTATGGAAGTGGTTATTGAAGCATTGTCGGGCAATTGGAGCCCGCCAGAAAAATCGGTGCCAGTCGAAACAATCAAGCGACGCGTCGCGGCCTTTTATGATTTGTCGCTTGAGGATTTGGTCTCCCAGCGTCGCCACCGGGCTGTGGCACGGCCCCGTCAAGTCGCCATGTATTTCTGCAAACGTCTAACACGGCGTTCCTTCCCCGACATTGGCCAGCGCTTTGGCGGCCGCGACCACACCACAGTCATGCACGCGGTCAAGCGGATCGAGGAATTGGCAGCTGAGGATGTCGCCTTTGCAGCTGAATTGCAGGAAATCGGTCGCAAAATCACCGAATAAACGCCCAAAGTGATTGCGCTTATCGTCCAAAATCGGGCAGAGTGTCAGTTCGGCTGGTCCAGAATCGGTGAACCCGGCATAGTGGCGGGCTCGTGAAATCTGTGTCCGGGCACAGGGCCAGGAGCGGATTGTCGGTCGGGTCGCTTTTGCGCGGATCAGCCAGGAAGAAATTGATCGATCACGCCATTGCCGGGGCAAGAGATGTCCGGAATGGGTGCAGATTTGGGGAAGAGGTTCAAGGATGCGTCTGACGATCGAACGTGGTGCGTTGTTGAAGGCTCTGGGCCATGTTCAGAGCGTTGTTGAGCGCCGCAACACCATCCCCATTCTGTCCAATGTGCTGATTGAAGCACGCGACGGTAGTGTGACTTTTGCGGCCACCGATCTTGATATTGAGATTGTGGATGGCGCTGAAGCTGATGTGGAGCGCCAAGGTGCGATCACCGTGCCTGCCCATTTGCTTTATGAGATCGTTCGCAAGCTGCCAGACGGCTCGCAAGTCCGTCTTGACTTGTCATCCGACGATCCGCGCGTGACCATTACAGCAGGGCGCGGCCGCTATCATTTGCCTGTTCTGGCTGCGGGTGATTTCCCTGCCATGTCGAGCGGTAGCTTCGACTCCCGTTTTGTGTTGGAGCGGGCGGCTCTAGCCCGTCTGATCGACCGCACCCGTTTTGCCATTTCCACCGAAGAGACGCGCTATTATCTCAACGGGGTCTATTTGCATTCGGCCAGTGGCGACTCAGGGCCTGCTTTGCGGGCTGTGGCCACCGATGGGCATCGTTTGGCGCTTGCCGACTATCCCCAGCCAGCCGGGGCCACGGCTGTTAAGGGCGTGATCATTCCGCGCAAGACGGTGCAGGAGTTGCGCCGCTTGTTGGATGATGCGGCCGATGAAGTCGAAATTGCGGTCTCAGATGCCAAAATCCAATTCTCATTTGGCCGAACCACACTGACCTCGAAGCTGATTGACGGCACCTTCCCAGACTACACGCGCGTGATCCCGCGGGGCAATTCGCGCATTATGACCGTGCGCAATGATGAATTCTCCCGCGCGGTGGACCGGGTGGCAACCATGGCGGCAGAGCGGTCGCGCTCCATCAAGCTCAGCCTGAGCGATGGCAAAGTGGTTCTGGCCGTCAATAGTCCTGAAACCGGAGCAGCAACCGAAGAGGTTGAGGCAAGCTATGGGTCAGATGCGATGGATATTGGCTTCAATGCCAAATATTTGCTCGACATCGCCGGTCAAATCGGATCGGGAGAAGCGCAATTCGAGTTTGCGGATGCGGCCTCGCCAACCTTAGTGCGCGATGGCAATGATCCCAACGCCTTATTCGTGCTGATGCCGCTGCGCGTGTGAACCCGACTGTTTCAGTGCCGGAGCCCTCGCCGGAGGCAAGAGCCGACAAGGCGTTTGTGCGGCGGCTCAATCTCACCCAATTCCGCAATCATGCCCGGCTCGACATTGAGGCCGATGCGGGCCCTGTCTGCTTGTTTGGACCCAATGGGGCAGGCAAGACCAATATTCTTGAAGCCTTGTCACTCCTCGGGCCGGGCCGTGGCCTTCGCGGGGCTGATCTTGATGAAATGGCCCGTCAAGGTGAGGATGGCGGTCTGTTTGCGGTTGCGGGCCTGTTTCAATTGGGTTCAGAGTCCCGCCGTATCGGGGTTGGTCTTGAACGTACCGCTCAAGGCCAACGTCGTGTGGCCCGGATTGACGGCAAGGATGCGGGGCCGAAAGATTTGGCCGAGACCGTCCGTTTGTTGTGGTTGACACCGGCTTATGACCGCCTGTTTGCTGGCCCAGCCGGCGAGAGGCGCCGCTTTCTGGACCGGCTGGTCTTTGCCATCGCCCCCGAACATGGCCAGCAAGCTGCCCTTTATGACAAAGCGATGCGGGAACGCACCCGTCTGTTGGAAGAACCCAATCCAGACCAACGCTGGCTGTCGCTTGTGGAAGCCGAAGCGGCGGCAGCGGCCATCGCCTTGGGTCAGGCGCGACTGGAGGCGGTCGATGCACTGCAGAGCGAGATTTCCCAAAGGCCCGATGGCGCATTTCCAAAGGCTGGCCTTGCCTTGGAAGGCTGGTTTGAATCCAGTCTGCGCCAGGCCCAGAATGCAGCCTCTGCTGAGGCCGATTTCATCCGCCATCTGCACGATTGTCGCCCGCGGGATCGCGCCGCTGGCCGTGCATTGGACGGCCCGCACAGATGTGATCTGACAGCTATCCACACACCCTCAGGCATGCCAGCCCAGAAGTGCTCAACAGGTGAACAGAAAGCCCTTGTAGTTACGTTGATTTTAGCTCAGGCTCGCCGCATCGCCTCTGGCCTGTCAACGGCAAAAAGTACGGGTGTTCCGGGGCCGAATCCGCTAGTCTTACTGGATGAAGCCGCAGCCCATTTTGACCCGTCCCGACGTGCAGCCTTGTGCGAGGAATTGTTGGCCCTTCCAGGTCAGGCCTGGCTGACCGGCACCGACCGCAACCTGTTTGAAGATTTCGGGTCGCGTGCATCCCTGTTTGACGTTTCGCCCGGTCAAGTCCGGGCCGTACAGTGAAAGAAAAGTAGCGCCAGATGAGCGAAAATTCCCCAGAAATGCCCGAAAACCAATCCGGTTCTGCTGCCGATCCTGTGCGCGCCGAGGTGGTAAGCCGCGATGCCAATGGTCTGGATGCCAATGGCTTGGACGCCAATGGTCAGGCCGCCTATGGGGCTGACTCGATCAAAGTGCTTAAAGGTCTTGATGCCGTGCGTAAGCGGCCCGGCATGTATATCGGCGATACCGATGATGGCTCAGGCCTGCATCACATGGTCTATGAAGTGGTCGATAATGCGATTGACGAGGCTTTGGCCGGCCACGCCACGATTTGTAATGTGACGCTGTATCCCGATGGCTCGGCCGAAGTGGAAGATGATGGCCGTGGCATTCCCACCGATATTCACCCCGAAGAAGGTGTGTCGGCAGCAGAAGTCATCATGACCCAGCTGCATGCTGGGGGGAAGTTTGACCAGAATTCCTACAAGGTGTCCGGCGGCTTGCATGGTGTGGGCGTGTCTGTGGTCAACGCGCTGTCTGACCTTCTGGAGCTGACGATTTTCCGCAATGGCCAAGAGCATACAATGAGCTTTGCTTTGGGCGAAGCCAAAGCTCCATTGAAATTGGTTGGTCCCTCAGAGCCCGGCAAGACTGGCACGCGCGTGCGCTTTTGGCCGTCACCAACGATTTTCACCATGGTGGAGTTTGATCGCAAGACGCTGGAACATCGCCTGCGCGAACTGGCTTTCCTCAATTCGGGCGTCACCGTGCGCTTCCGCGACTTGCGCGGGCCAGAGCCTTATGAAGAAATCATGCGCTATGAGGGCGGGGTTGAGGCCTTTGTCCGCCACATCGACCGGAACCGCACCAGCGTCATCGAAAAGCCCATCTATGTGAAGGGCGAACGCGACGGCATCATGGTTGAGGCCGCCTTGCAGTGGAATGACGGCTATCATGAGAACATGCTGTGCTTCACCAACAACATCCCGCAGCGCGATGGGGGCACGCATTTGGCCGGTTTCCGGGGCGCGCTGACCCGTGTGATCAATGCCTATGGCGAGAAGTCGGGCATTTCCAAGCGCGAGAAGGTTGACATCACCGGCGATGATGCCCGCGAAGGCCTCACCTGCGTGTTGTCGATCAAGGTGCCCGATCCCAAATTCTCAAGTCAGACCAAGGACAAGCTCGTATCGTCTGAGGTCCGTCCAGCGGTGGAAAACACAGTCGGCGAAGTGCTTGCCGAGTGGTTTGAAGAAAATCCTGGTCTCGCCAAAGGCGTGATGACCAAAATTGTTGAGGCGGCCGCCGCGCGCGAAGCGGCGAAAAAGGCCCGCGAACTGACCCGGCGCAAAAGCGCGTTGGACATTGCCTCTTTGCCCGGCAAATTGGCCGATTGCCAGGAGCGCGATCCGGCGAAATCTGAATTGTTCATCGTCGAGGGTGATTCAGCAGGCGGGTCGGCTAAACAGGGCCGTGATCGCGGCTTCCAAGCGGTTCTGCCCTTGCGCGGCAAGATCTTGAACGTCGAGCGTGCCCGCTTTGACAAAATGCTGTCGAGCCAGGAAATCGGCACCCTGATTACGGCGCTGGGCACCGGGATTGGGCGGGATGACTTCAATCCCGATAAGCTGCGCTACCACAAAATCGTCATCATGACCGACGCAGACGTGGATGGAGCCCATATCCGCACGCTGCTTCTGACCTTCTTCTATCGTCAGATGCCCGAACTGATTGAGCGTGGCCATTTGTTCATCGCCCAGCCGCCACTCTACAAGGCCTCCAAAGGTCGCTCAGAGCGGTATCTGAAGGATGATGCAGCTCTTGAAGCCTATTTGATCGAGGAAGGCACCACCGATGCGGTGCTGACCTTGGCCACGGGTGAAGCCCGCATGGGCCCTGATCTTGTCGCCACAGTGAAGGATGCAGAAGGGTTTGAAGCCTCAGTCCGTCGCCTGGCTGTGCGTTTTCCCGCTTTTGCCATCGAACAAGCCGCACTTGCCGGGGCCTTGGTGCCCGCAGCCAGCCCTGAGGCAGCCGATCGCTTGGCGGCCCGCCTCAATGTGCTTGCCGATGAGGGCGAGGATAGTTGGCAGGTGAAGATTGATGCCACGGGTCTTGACATGACCCGAGAGGTCCGGGGTGTAACCGAGACCATCAAATTGGATCATCATGTGCTGGGCTCCAGTGATGCCCGTCGCTTGGCAGAGCGGGCGGCTAATATGGCTGGGGCCTATGATGGGTTGGCCCGTATCCGCCGCCGTGATCTTGAGACCGAGATTCATGGCCCCTTAGCCTTGCTCGAGGCGGTCCGTGCTGCTGGTCGCAAAGGCATTACCATCCAGCGCTATAAGGGTCTGGGGGAAATGAACGCCGAGCAATTGTGGGAGACCACGCTCGACAAGGAAGCCCGCTCGCTCTTGCGTGTCTATGTTGATCATGCCGATACGGCTGACGGCATGTTCACCCGCTTGATGGGCGATATTGTTGAGCCGCGCCGCGACTTCATTCAGGAGTTTGCGCTGGAAGCTGAGGTGGATGTCTAGGTCATTTGCCACGTCAACTTGACCTTTACCCCTCTCGCACATACCTAAGCGCCATGACCGCACGCCCTATTTTGACTGTCCCTAACCCGATCCTGAAGCAGATATCCAAGCCGGTCGCGGCTGTGGATGATGCGATCCGCGCCCTCATGGATGACATGCTCGACAGCATGTATGCCGCCAAGGGTATTGGCTTGGCCGCCGTCCAGATTGGTGAGCCTGTGCGGGTTATCGTGATGGACCTTGAATGGGGCAAGGCCGATGCGCCCGATCATCGCGCGCCCCGCTTCTTTGCCAATCCAGAAATCATCTGGCGCAGCGAAGAAATGGCCCCCTATGAAGAGGGCTGTTTGTCGGTGCCCGAATATTATGACGAGCTCGAGCGGCCGGCCAAGGTTCGCTTGCGTTATCTCAACCGCGATAATGAACTGGTTGAAGAAGATGCCGATGGCATGTTTGCCACCTGTATCCAGCATGAGATGGATCATTTGGAAGGCATTTTGTTTATCGACCATCTTTCGCGGCTGCGGCGGGAACGGGCATTTGCCAAGGTGAAGAAGGTCAAGCGCGCCGCCTGAGGGGGCTGTTGCTTAACTCGCCATCCCAAAAGCGTTTCAAGGTAGTCGCGCCATGACCCAGCCCCTTCGTCTGATCTTCATGGGCTCTCCTGATTTTGCGGTCCCGACCTTAAAGGCCCTGGTGGGCGCAGGCCACACGGTTGTGTGTGTCTATTCTCAACCCCCTAAGCCTGCCGGGCGGGGCAAGGCTTTGCGGCCCACACCTGTCCATGCTTGGGCAGAAGCCCATGGCTTGATGGTGCGCACACCAGCCAGCTTGAAGACTGCCCAAGCGCAGGAAGAATTTGCGGCCCTCAATGCTGATGCTGCGATTGTGGTGGCCTATGGCCTGATCCTGCCCAAAACCATCTTGGATGCACCGCGTTTGGGCTGTTTCAATCTGCATGGCTCGCTTTTACCCCGCTGGCGCGGGGCAGCACCTCTGCAACGGGCAATTGAGGCTGGCGACGCTGAGACCGGCGTGCAGGTGATGGCCATGGAAATCGGCCTTGATACAGGCGGTGTCTATGCCACCGCGCGCACACCGATTGGTGCCTCTGATACAACCGGCACCTTGCATGACCGCCTCGCCAGTCTGGGTGCAGCCTTGATGGTGGAAACACTGCCCAAGATTGCCGATGGCAGTCTTGCCTGCCAATCCCAAGCCGAGGCTGGGGTGACTTATGCTGCCAAGATCGACCGCGCTGAGACGCGGATTGATTGGCACCGCCCAGCCCATGAACTCGACCGCATGATTCGGGCGTTTTCACCCTTTCCAGGAGCCTGGTGTCTGTTGCCAGACGGTGCGCGGGCGAAGATTTTGCTCTGCCGTGTCGAGGACGGGCAGGGGGCGGCTGGCCACATATTGGACGATCACTTAAAGATTGCGTGTGGGACTGGAGCCTTGCGGGTGTTGGCGCTTCAGAAGGAGGGCAAATCTGCCCTGTCTGCACAGGCTTTTCTGGCCGGCAATCCTCTTCATCCGGGCATGATCTTGGGCTAGCATCTACCGATTAGAAACAGGTTGATGAAGTCAAAAATTATACTTAAGCTCATCCTCCAAGGGAAGCCTTTGGGCGCGTCCTAGTCTCTTGACCATATTGAAGGGTGAGTTGGATGGTACATTTAAAGCGGCATGTGGGAATGGTCTTGGCCTGTCTATTGGCCCCGCACCTTCCCGTGGTGAGTGTGGCGGCCATGGCGGCAACCGCCGAGGTCAGCACGACCGATCCCATGATCAGCTATCGGGCTTATGAACAGGCGATCCAGGCGGGCAATTTGAAGGAGGCTGCCGACCATGCGCAGACAGCTTGGCAAGCTGCGGAGGTAAAATGGGGCGGTTCAAATCCCAATACGGCAGGTTTAGCCTATAATGCGGCTTGGAGTGCGGCGCTGGCCAATCAGCCGTCTCGAGGGCTTGCGCCTGCTAGGCGGGCAGTTGCTTTGGCACCGGGTGCTTCCGGAGCGTATAAGCCTGAAGAAGCTGCCTTTCTTCTCGCCTATGCCGAGTTTTTCACGGCTGATAAGGCAGCCCAACCACGCAAAGCTGTCACCTTGCTGGCGAACGCCAAACCAGTTGCGCGGACTTGGGGCGACATGCTGTTTGCCGATGGCCTCATCGCGGCATCTTATAGCCTGTCGTTGAGCGGACGGTTTGGTCAAGGTTTGGAGGCATCCAATCTTGCCCTTTCCCACCTTGACCAGCTCAATCCGAAAGATCCCACCCGGCGGCCCTTGGCTTTGCTCGGACGCGGGATCGCCAAAATGATGCGCAAGGAGATGGTGGAAGCCCATTCTGATGTGCTTGAGGCACAGATTGCCTATGGTCCCGAACGCACGCGCGACGATGGTGACTGGGCCAAATTGCAGGCGTGGGGAATGGTGATGGACTCACTCGCCCGCAGCACCGGGGCGACGGATCAGCCGACGGGGACCAATCTGCGGCGGACGATGGGTAAAATGCGCAAGATGACCCCTGAAGAGGTCGCTTTGGTCTATCCGACCGATCAAATGTGTCAGGGGGGCGAGCGGCCCAAGCGTATCAGCGGCCAAGATATTCGACCGGCCTCCGCGGGCACGAGTTTAGTCAATATTGGCGGTGTTTTGGCTCGCGTTGACCTTAATCCAGATGGCAGTGTTGCCAATCCCCGGGTCCTCGGCGTTGTGCCCGACGAGGCCTTTGCCGAAGCCGTGCTGAAAGGCTTGCGCACATGGCGCTATGATGTGACCTCAACCACAAACCCAGCCTGTCTCAAGGACTTCTCGATCAGTGTCGTCTTTATGGTTGGATAAAGCCCGGTAGGGCTTGCTGGTCAGGAGTTTAGGGCTAGGCGATGATGTCGGGCGTCAGCTGGTCTTCCCAATGGGCGATTTCGTCCTTAAGCGCCAGCTTGCGGCGCTTGAGGCGCATCAGGCCAATCTGATCATAAGGTGCGGTTTCCTGCAGGGCTTGGAGGGCCTGGTCCAAGGCGCGATGCTCCTCTCGCAGGGCCTTTATCTTGGCTTCCAGCAGGGCGGCATCGACATCTTCGGATGGGGACGTCCAGTCACTTGCCATCAGGCTTCCTCGTGCCGGCTTAGCATCAGGCCAAGCCATGGATTGGGTTTTCTACACGCGATGGGCTGCGTCGGCGAGGCGCTTCAACACTGCGTCCAGAGCCGCGTCAAGATGAACATCGGCGGCCCGGACACACGCCGTCAGAGCCTCCTCAGAATTAAGGGCTGAGCCCTTAATTCTGATTGAATGCAATCGCTGCAATATGGTCTGTTCACCGGCCAATTCAGCAGCAAGAAGCTGGGCCCGCAGCGCTTTGACCATCGGCAATGCGTAGGGGCCGGGATCTTGTTTGAGAGCGCGGCGATGCCGCCGCAGAGGGTCGACCAATTGGGCCATCAGGCTACGCGCCAGGCCGTAGGCTTCGACCGCATCAAAGCCATGACCAAGTCGGGCCCGATAAAGCGCGAAGATGAGCAAGACAACGTCGAGGCCATGCTTGTCCTGCACTGTCAGACAATCGTCTTCAACGCCTAGAACCTGATAGAACCGACAGGCAAAGTCCCAGAGTGATCCTTGATCGGAAGCGTTAGACGGGTCCGACATCTTCCCCCCAGCGTTTGACGCCCTTCACCTCCACACCCAAAAGGTCGAGGGCGCGACCCACTGATTGCGAGACGACAGCATCAAGGCTTTCAAGTTGGGCATAAAAGGCAGGAACGGGCGGAAAGATGATCCCGCCCATCTCGGTGACCGCCGCCATCGTGCGAATGTGACCCAAATGATAGGGCGTTTCGCGCAGCATCAGCACCACACGGCGACGCTCTTTCAATTGCACATCCGCTGCCCGTGTCAGCAAGTTCGAGGTCACCCCGCTGGCAATCTCGCTCATGGTCCGCACCGAGCAGGGCGCAATCAGCATGCCGTCAGTCTTGAACGAGCCCGATGCAATCGAGGCCCCAACATCGGCAATCTTATGCACAAAACTTGCCCGCTCTTTCAGGGCTGCTGAACTGGGCAGGCCCTCGGAGGCCAAAGTCAACTCGGCTGCTTTGGTCAGCACAAGGTGAGTCTCGACGCCCAAAGCCGCCAGCATGTCCAAGGCGCGGACACCATAAATCGCACCTGAAGCCCCACTTATCCCTATAATCAACCGCTTTGACATGATCGTGATGAACCTGGCTAAACCTGTGACGAAAAAGTACTTGGCGATTCCCCTATCACGTGTTTCCCTACTTGCCTCTGAACGCAAAGGAGGCCGCCACATGGCGATTGAAGCGCATATCCGTGAGTTGTCCGACAAGCACGCCAAGCTTGATTTAGCGATCCAGAACGAAATGAAAAGCTTGGCATCCTCAGACGCGCAGATTGCAGCACTCAAGCGACAGAAGCTCAGGCTCAAAGAAGAATTAGAAAGTTTGCGAAAGCGACATTGATTCAATCAGATCCTAAGAGAAGGGGCCTTTCGAGGCCCCTTTTTATTGCCCAGGACAGGGCAGATCTTCTCAGTCACTTCTTGCAGCAGTGATGAAACCACTGGTCCAGCAGTGTGCCGACAGGTGGCGGCTTTGGGGCCTCCGCAGTCTCTATGATCCGGGCGCGACGGTGATTTTCAAACGCCAAATGCGCGTGGCAGGCTGACCTGCTTCCAGTTCCCAAGGTCTGCCATAGCGCAGCACGACGGCTTGATCTGCACTGGTTTGCAAGTCGACTGGGGCCCTTTGGGTGGTAAAGCGAAACACGGTCCAGTCATTGCCACCCACCATGCCTTGAGCCCGCCCTTTAGGGTCTTGGGGCTGCGAGGTCACATCCATCAGGACAATTCCTGTCGGTAAAGACTGAACCTCCCACACATAACCAGCCGTTGGAGTCCCCAAGAGCTTGACCTCAAAACTCTGTCCCAGGCCCAGTTGCTGGCTTCCACCATGATCCGCTTCGGTAAATGTGAGGACAGGAGACGTGTTCATGCTTGGACCCCCTGCGCAGGCCCCCAACAAGCCAAGCATGAAAGCCATGCTTGCAACAGATTGACATGCCTTCATCGCCAGACCCTTTCAACAAACCACTATGGCAGACGCGGCGGCCTAAAACCGTGCGGCCCAATCTGTAATCGCCCGCGCGTGGGCCTGCTTTTCCGCTGCGGTCAAATAGCTGCCTGAGAAGCTGTTCTGGGCAAGGGTGACCAACTCATCCTTTTTCAGATCAAGGGCTTCGGCAATGGCCAGCCAATTGGTGTTGAGATAGCCGCCGAAATAGGCAGGATCATCGGAGTTGATTGTCGCTTTCAGGCCCTTCTCGAGCATGGTGCGCAACGGGTGGGCTTTGAGATCCTTCACCACGCAGAGCGACAGATTGGATAAGGGACAAACCGTGAGGGTCAGACCGTCTTGAGCAATGCGGGCGACCAGCGCGTCATCTTCCAGCGCACGATTGCCATGGTCGATCCGATCAATTTTGAGCAGGTCAAGGGCTTCCCAAACATAGGCAGGCGGGCCCTCTTCGCCAGCATGAGCAAACAAATGCAGGCCCTTGGCGCGGGCCGCCTCAAACACGCGGGCAAACTTCGATGGCGGATGCCCCACTTCACTTGAATCCAGCCCAACCCCGAAAATCTTGTCGAGATAAGGTTCGGCGGCAGTCAAAGTGGCAAAGGCGGCTTCTTCATCAAGATGGCGCAGGAAACACAGGATCAGCTTTGAACTGATGCCCAAATGCGCCTGCCCATCAGCAAGGGCGCGGCTGATACCTGAAATGACGATTCCGATATCGATGCCGCGGTCGGTGTGGGTCTGTGGGTCGAAAAAAACCTCGACATGGCGGCAGGCATCGGCGGCCACTTTCGTCAGATAGGCCATCGTCAGGTCATAAAAGTCCTGTTCGGTGATCAGAACCCCGGCACCTTGATAATAAATGTCGAGGAAATCCTGCAAATTGGAAAAGCGATAGGCGGCGCGGACTTCCTCCACCGATTTGAACGGGATGTCGATTTGGTTGCGTTGGGCCAATTCGAACATGAGTTCAGGCTCAAGGGAGCCTTCCAAGTGCAAATGCAGCTCGGCCTTTGGCAGACCTGCGATGAAGGCGGCGCGGTCAAAATGGCTCATGCATATCCCCGGTCGTGGCCAAACAGATCAGCGGGTTCTAATTCATTGAAGCAAGGACGCAATGGGTTGCGTGTGAAAGGCACGGAATAATCTCGCGCCAGCCCAGTCCACGCCTAATGCGCAGCCGGTGGGTCTTCAAAGGCAGCTGCCACAGCCTCCCAATGGTCGGCCATATCAAGGTCGCCAAGGGCCGCAGCTTCTGCAGCCCGCATGATCGCGATCACCGCACCATCTTCGCCATAATGAGCAGCCAAGAGCCGCGCCGCATGGGTAATGGCGTCGTCTTGGCTCACGCGGGGATCAAACCTGCTTCCATCTGACGAAACTGGCAGGAAAGGCCGGTTTGTTCAAGCCATGACAGATCCGCTGCAGGCCCGTTCTGGGTCCAGGCCCCAGGTGGTGGCAGGATCGGACGGACCTTGACCTCTGCCCCCGCGAGGCTGGCGCAGGCAGTCAAAAGCTGGTGGGTTTGGGTCAATTGCCCCGTGCCGATGTCAAAAAAGCCTGCATGATCGGACAGGATGAGTTGGCTGATCGCCGTGGCGGCATCATCAACATGAACCCAGTCACGGGCAGGTTGCTGTCCACGCTCCAGCTCCCAAACTGCCAAAGTCTTGCCGGCTTGTGCATGGGCGATTGCGCGGGTGGGAAGGCTTGCCAATTCCCCCTTGTGGCCTTCACCTGCACCATAGACAGAGGCAAGGCGAAAGCCGGTGGCACGGGGGGGAGCATCTGGTCCAAGCCCTTGGCTGGCAGCAAAATAGTCAAACGCCTGTTTCACCCGACCAAAGGCTGTCGTGGGCTTAAAATTTGCAACTGCAGGGCCGTCATAACGTCTGTCCGGGGCGCTTGTGCCATAGACTTGCAGTGAGGAAGCCCAGTGAATTGGCCGCTGTTTGGCCACAGCATAATCCCACACACGACGTGGCAAATGATAGGAAGTTGCCAATAGTCCGTCACCGTCGCCGCCATCATGGCCTGCATCGGCGAAGATCAAGACGCCGGCAATCTCGCGCCAAGCCTTGTCCAAATGGCCCATCAGATCATCTGGGGCCCACAAATCTGCCAATTTGGCCGGTAAATTGGCCCATTTACCAGATTGAACCGAGCCAATCTGGTCGCAGATGATCACATCTGCGCCACCGTCATTGGCTAATTGGTGCGCTACCGCACTGCCAACAAAGCCCGCACCCCCGATAATGATGATTTTTCGGCCTGAAACTGGCATAATCCCGTCCAATCCGTGCTGATCTTGCACGATGATTTAATTCATGTGCGATTTTCACACATTTAGGCATGATTTCCATAACTGTCTAGCGGCTTGGCAGCGCGCGGTGCAGACACCATGTCGCTTCGATGGCAGCCTCAAACTCTCCTTCATCACCTCCTAAGCTCTCTGCGTGGCATTTATTGGCTTATGCCGGCCCCGCCATTCCCATCGCGGCTCTGGGTCAACCTTTTTACATGTTCGTCCCCACATTTTATGCGCGTGAGGTCGGTCTGGCAGCAGGCGCACTCGCCGTGGTGCTGGTTCTGGTGCGTGTGCTTGATGGACTTGCCGATCTTGTGGCCGGCCGATTGTCCGATCAAACGCCAGGCCGCTTTGGTCGGCGAAAGCCGTGGGTTTTGCTGGCTAGTCCCTTGGCTGCTTGGTCAGCCTATATGATCATGAGCCCGCCACCGGGTGCTGACCTCGCTTTCTTTGCCTTCTGGACCTTGATCGTGTCGGTGGCCTGGGCCGCCATCACCTTGCCACTCAATGCGTGGGGGGCGGAGTTAAGTCCTGATTATCAGGGTCGCATCCAGATAACAGCCTGGCGCGAGGTCGCCACAATTGTCGGCGTCATTGCTGCTGTTGGACTGGTTGGTGGGTTGTCGCAGGGCGGCAGCCTGAGAGAGGCCTTGCATATACTGGGCCTGTTTGCGGCCATTGCCACGCCGCTGGCGTGTGGCTTGTGTGCGCTTATTGTACCCGACCCGCCCGCACGGCCATCCCAGAATGACAGCCTGAAAGCTGGGCTTGTCGATTGCCTTGCCAATGGCCCGTTCAAGCGGCTGATCGGGGCCTATGTCGTCAATGGGATCGCCAATGGCCTGCCGGCCACGCTCTTTCTATTCTTTGTTTCCGACAGACTGGGCCGGGCCGACATGCAGGGCCTGTTGTTGGGGACCTATTTTTTGGCCGGTCTTCTGTCAGCCCCATTTTGGGCTTGGCTGGGAGGTCGATTTGGCAAGGACCGGGCTTGGTGCTGGGCCATGATCTGGGCCTGTATCATATTTGGTTTGGCCCTGTTGGTTACAGGCCCGCAGCATTTTGTCTTGTTTCTCATGGTCTGCATTGGTTCTGGGCTTGCGCTGGGGGCTGATATCGTGCTGCCCGCGGCCATGCAGGCCGATGTGGTGGACTTGGATGAACTCAGGACGGGTCAGGCCCCCCGTACCGGCCTTTATTTCGCGCTGTGGAGCGTGGCGACCAAGCTGGCGCTGGCTTTGGCCGCCGGGCTGGGCTTTGGGGTTCTGGCTTTGGTGGGCTTTGATACACAAGGCGGCCCCCAATCTTCTCAAGCCCTCCTCAGTTTGAGCGGCCTTTATTGTGCCGTCCCAATCCTCTTGAAGCTCGTGGCTATTGGGATGATGCGCCGCTTTCCGATTAATGCGGCTGAACAGGCACGCATTCGCGCTGCCATCAGCCTCCGGCGGGGCCAATCGCTCTAAGCTCTTCTACTCGCGAGGCGATCCAGCCACTGGGGTCAGCTTACGATAATCAAAGCTTTGTCCAGCGATCTTGAAGGCTGTGCGGACCCACCGCCCAGACGCGTCATACCAAAGATCGGTATTGACTGCCCCGCGCATGCGATAATGGCCAGCCCGCACATTGGTGCCCGCCACATTGATCACATCATCACCAACCCGGCTGACGCGAACCTTGCTGAGCTTTCCGTCGCGGCTGTCAATCAAATTGGTCTGATTGATTGTGCTGGCCCGCCACCAGCTGGAGGGAAGCAAGCTGGCGGGCAAATTGCCCTTAAACCCTGTGCCATTGACCTCCAGTGCATTGCCTTTCCGGTTGGCGGTTACAGTCTTCACCGACCGATTCTCCTGATCGGTACAATTCAGGCTCGCCAATTGGTCGCCCATCCAGGCTTCCTCACAGCGATGGCGATAGGTAAAGCTGATCGGACCAACGCGCCCGGCCATATCAATCGCAACACGCACCAAGGTGGTGTCGGCATTCTTTGACACGGTCACGATGTGGCGGCCGACAGGCTTGCCATTCATCAGGATCTCAAACTCGGTGCGCCCGGGCGTTGCAGCCTCGACCGGGGCCACCATCAGGCCCGCAGCCATAAGGCCGGTTAGAACGGTAAGAGAGACACGTCGCATCATTTTGCCATCCTTTTTTGGCGGACTCACTTGGTTTGGCTGACAGGATTAGGTCAGTCGGTTGATCAACCAGCCTAAGGGGCCCTTCAAACGCACTGGCCCTGTTTGGGCAATCAAGCAGATACAATCCCCGCCCTTGGCTGCACCTGGTTGATGTTCACTTTCTTCATCATGCACCAAGAGGTCGCCACGGTGATAAATTTGCGCGCCATCATCCAGCGCGCCAGAGAGCACCAGCGTCACTTCCAGCCCGGCATGGCCATGTTCTGGCACTTTGCGACCGGCTTCCAGCTTCAACAATTCTGCATCACATCCGGGGACAGGCATCATCAGCATGCCGGCCAGATTGCGCCGCCAGCGGCCTTGATCGAGTGACGACAGCACATGGGCAACATCGCCAATCTCACGCAATGGCATGGCCGAATAGTCTTGCCCGGTCTCGGCCTCAAGCCAATCTGGTTTACCGATCGTGACGGGTTCGATGGCATCGAGAAACATCCCGCCTGCCGCATCAAAAGTCCGTGTGACCCGACGCGCTTCGGGGCGCAGGGCCAGATGAGCCGCCACCACCAAGGCGGGGCCGCGCGGCAGCGAACCCGAAACATAGTCAAGCATTAAGGCCTGATAGCGGGGATCCTGGTCGGTAGAGAAGGTGGTCGCGGTGTCAGTCATGGGCCTGTGCGTGTTGCGGGTTTGGTTGTTTCAGTGCACCTTACGCACCAATCCGTTGATTGGATCATAAAGGCTGACAATTCACCTGGCTGACGTCGCATCGCGCTGATGCTGGTCTTGCCAGGAAACAAAAAAGGGCAATGACATGGCAGGCTGGGCCAACCCCGATGACCCTCTGGTGACCACCCAGTGGCTGGCAGATAAATTGGGCGCGCCCGATGTGCGTATCATCGATGCTTCTTGGCACATGCCCGCCTCTGGCCGCGATGCCAAAGCAGAATATCACGATGTCCACATACCCGGTGCTGTTTTTTTCGACATTGACGAGATCGTTGATACCGACAGCCCGTTTCCCCACATGATGCCAAGTCCAGAGAAGTTCGCCAGCCGGGTGAAAAAGCTCGGTCTGGGTGATGGCCTGCGCCTTGTCATCTATGACAGCACAGGCGTGTTTTCAGCCGCCCGTGTCTGGTGGATGTTCCGCCATATGGGCCATGATGATGTGGTTGTCCTTGATGGCGGTCTGCCTAAATGGCTTGCCGAAGGCAGGCAGACTGACGATATGCCGCCAATCCCGCGCGAGCGTCATTTCACCGTGCGCCGCCAAGCCAATCTGGTCCGCGACAAAGCCCAGATGCAGGAAAAAGTCGCCTCCAAAGTCGCCCAAATCCTTGATGCCCGCTCGCCGGGCCGCTTTGCGGGAACCGAGCCTGAGCCGCGTCCGAATTTGCCCAGCGGCCATATGCCCGGTGCGATCAATGTACCTTTTTCCAGCCTGCTTACACCTGACAAGACCATGCTGGACCCCCAAGATCTCGCCCATGTGTTTAAGGCAGCCGGTGTTGATCTGAGCAAACGCATCGTAACCACGTGCGGGTCAGGCGTGACGGCCAGCGTCGTGGCCTTGGGGCTGGCCCGCCTCGGCTTGTGGGACGTGCCGGTTTATGACGGGTCTTGGAGTGAATGGGCCGCAGACCCCACCAACCCGATTGTGACTGAGGCCCAGGCATGAGCCGCAAGCCTGATGCCGGTAAGCCCATGCCATTTGGCGTTTCGGAGGCGACCCGCCTCGTGCAACTCGGCCGCGATCCATTTTCCCACGAGCGGGTGATCAATCCACCGATCCAGCGCGGGTCAACACTTCTGTTCGACAAGGCAGATGACCTCTATCGTTCAGGCCCGTTGAGCGACATGAAGGGCTATGGACTGGAAGGCCTGTCAACTCAGGACCGCCTGTGCGAGGCATTGGCAACACTGTCCGGCGGGGTGGGGGCGGTGCTGGCCCCGTCGGGCTTGCAGGCGATCACACTGGCGCTGATGGCGGCCACCAAAGCGGGTGATCACGTCTTGCTGACTGATTCCAGCTATGGCCCAACCCGGCGCTTTTGCCGCGAAGTTCTGGGCAATTATGGCGTTGAAACCGAGATTTATGATCCGCGGATCGGCGCAAAGATTGACAGCCTGATCCGACCCAAAACCAGCCTGATCATTCTTGAAAGCCCGGGTTCGCTAACGTTTGAAATCCAAGATGTGCCCGCCATCACCAAAGTGGCCCGCGCCCACAACATCGCCACACTGATTGATGATACATGGACCGCTGGGCTCTATCTCAAGCCGTTTGATCTTGGGGTCGATATCTCGATGCAGGCCCTGACGAAATATCAGGCAGGCCATGCTGACGTCTTGGCCGGGGCATTGATCACCAATAGCCACGCGTGGCTCAAGCGGCTGACGATCATGCACCAGATGCTGGGCATAGGAACCTCTGCGGAAGATGCGTGGCTGACCTTGCGCGGCCTGCGCACCATGGGCCTGCGACTGGCCCATCAGGACAAGGTGGCCCGCCAGATCGCTACTTGGTTTTCAACCCGTCCTGAAGTCGCAGAAGTTTTGCATCCGGCCCTGCCGACACATCCTGATCATGCGATCTGGCAGCGTGATTTCACCGGGGCAGGGGGGCTGTTCTCGGTGGTGTTCAAACCGGAAAAGGCAGCCGGCATCCATGCGATGACCGAATCCTACCACCTGTTTTCCATGGGCTTTTCTTGGGGCGGGTTTGAAAGCCTGGCCCTACCCAGTACAGCACAGGTCAACCGCCAATTCCCAGCCCGACACGCCCAAGGGCCCATCGTGCGCTATAGCATTGGTCTTGAAGCGCCCGAGGATTTAGTGGCCGACCTCACGCATGGACTGGAGGTGCTTAACGGCGTTTGCCCTGACTAAGACCCAAGGGAACAGATGTCGTGCGCTTGGCAACCCGGATCACAATACGCGATTGCACATCTGAAACGAGGCCCTGACCCAATAATTTATCCCGCAAGAAACCGTCATAGGCATGCATGTCGGTGGTCACCACCCGGATCATATAGTCCACCGCCCCGGTCACAGTGGCACAATCGACCACTTCGGGCCATGTCGCCACGGCGGCCTCAAACTTTTCCAGATTTTCCCGATTGGGCAAAGCGAGCTTGACCGACGCCATCACTTCAAAGTCAAGGCCAAGTGCCGCCCGATCCAAAATGGTCACGCGCTTTGTGACGACGCCAATTTCTTCCAGCCGCTTGATGCGCCGCCAACATGGGCTTGACGACAAGCCGACCTTATCGGCAATCTCAGCCACCGACAGACTCGCGTCTTCCTGAATAAGATCGAGAATGCGAACATCAATGGCGTCTAATTCTTCTGACACGAATTTTCCTCAATTCTGCGAAAGTGGAGATTGATCTTGCGTGTCTTCTCGCAAAAATCGAAAAAAAGAGCAAGCATTTTCCCTGAAAACAGAAGATGATGCCTGCTAAATCGCGAGGGTGGCTTTTCGCGCCCTCCCAGTCGGAGGCCCTGGCCCATGCGTCATCGCGAAGTTCTTCTGACCGACAAGTATGAACTCGACGAAGGCAGGGCATTTCTAACAGGTATTCAGGCGCTGGTCCGACTGCCGCTTGACCAGAAGCGGCGTGATCTCAAGGCGGGTCTCAACACGGCGGGTTTCATCTCGGGGTATCGTGGTTCGCCTTTGGGCGGCTATGACATGCAGCTGGAGCGGGCCAGCACCTTGCTCAAAGAGCACGATATCGCCTTCTGGCCGGGGCTCAATGAAGATTTGGGCGCCACCGCAGTTTGGGGTAGCCAGCAATTGGGCCTGTTTGACGGGGCCCGTTTTGATGGCGTGTTCGGTATCTGGTACGGCAAGGCCCCCGGTGTTGATCGGACCGGGGATGTGTTCAAACACGCCAATTTTGCAGGTACCTCGCGCTTTGGCGGTACGCTGGCCATCGCTGGTGATGATCATGTGTGCAAAAGCTCGACCCTGCCGAGCCAGTCTGAATTTGCCTTCATCGATGCTGAAATGCCGATCCTGTCGCCGTCGTCTATCCAAGACGTTCTGGATTTTGGCCTTTATGGGTTTGAGATGTCGCGCTTTTCGGGCGCGTGGACTGGGCTGATCGCACTGGCTGATACCATGGATTCAGGGGCAGTGATCGATGTTGGGGCCCATCGGCTCGACATTCGTCTGCCACAGGATTTTGAATTGCCGCCTCAGGGCTTGAGCCTGCGACGTGGCGATGACCCAATGGCCAAAGAGGCTCGCCTGCGCCAGTATAAGCTGCCTGCTGCACAAGCCTTTGTGCGCGCCAATGGCCTTGATCGGGAGATTTTGACCGGTTCTAAGCGGCGCATCGGCTTGGTGGCGACAGGCCAAGCGACACGCGACATCTTTGAAGCTTTGGATGCTTTGGGAATCAGCCCCGAGCTTGCCGCCGATTTGGGCCTAGCCATTTATAAAGTGGCGATGCCATGGCCCCTGGAACCCTATCAAGTGCGCAGTTTTGCCTTGGGGCTTGAGACGTTGTTGGTGGTTGAGCACAAGCGGGCCTTGATCGAGCCGCAAATCCGCGACGCACTCTATGACTTGCCCGATGGACGCAGGCCGCGGGTCATTGGCAAACGTGGCTTCGATGGCGCACCTTTGCTGCCTGATACCGCTTCGATTTCCATCCCGGTTCTGGCACGCACATTGTTTGATCTGGTGCCGGACGGGCCGCATCGTGACCAAGCCTTGGCCTATCTTAACCGGGTGGAAGAAAGCCGTGACCGGGCCAAAGCGCTGGAAGGCGATGCCCACCGCACACCACATTTCTGCTCGGGCTGCCCGCATAATTCCTCCACGGTGGTTCCTGAGGGATCGCGCGCACTGGCCGGGATCGGCTGCCACTATATGGCAACCTTCATGCCGGACCGCAAAACCGACATGACAAGCCAGATGGGCGGGGAGGGGATAGGCTGGATTGGTCAGGCCCCATTCACCGATGAACAGCATGTGTTCGTCAATCTGGGCGATGGTACCTATTCCCATTCCGGGTCGCTGGCGATCCGGGCCGCAGTGACGGCCAAGGTCAATGTCACTTATAAGCTGCTCTATAATGATGCTGTGGCCATGACCGGGGGACAATCGACCGAGAGCGGGCAGACCACACCCCAGATCGCCAAGCAATTGCTGGGTGAAGGGGTAAGCAAAGTTGTCATCGTTGCCGATGACCCCACACGCTATTCCAATGTCGCCCTCGAGCCTTCGGTCCGTGTCTATCCCCGCACAGAGCTTGATGCGGTCCAGCGCCGCCTGCGCGATACCCAAGGCGTGACGGTGCTGATCTATGATCAGATGTGTGCGACTGAAAAGCGCCGCCGGATCAAGCGCAAGCTGCTCAAAGCCACATCAGTGCGGACTTATATCAATCCGGCGGTCTGTGAGGGTTGCGGGGATTGTTCCAAACAGTCCAATTGTCTGTCGATCCACCCGCTTGAGACCGACTTTGGCACCAAACGGCAGATTGACCAATCCTCCTGCAATCAGGACACACGCTGTGTAGACGGTTTCTGTCCGTCCTTTGCGACTTTGGAAGACAGCCATAATGCCCGGCGCGAGCGGGAACGGCCGAGCTTTGATGCCACCAATATCCCGCTGCCTGAACCCATGAGCCTCGACCGGCCGCGCTCCATCGTGTTCACCGGGGTGGGCGGCACAGGGGTGACGACGGTGTCGGCCATTGTGGGCATGGCAGCCCATGTCGATGGCAAAGCCTCCTCCACATTGGATATGACGGGTCTGGCGCAAAAGGGTGGCCAGGTGTTGAGCCATGTGCGCATTGCCAATGACCCCAGCGACATCAGGTCCGGCCGCGTGCCCCCGGCCTCGGCTGATGTGATGATTGCCGGTGATCTGATCGTGGCCACCAATCTTGATGGCCTCAATCTGGTGTGCCGGGAAACCACACGCGCTGTGGCCAATTTCGACATTCAGCCCACCAGCGAATTCATCCAGAACCGCACGCGGCGTTATCGTGGCCAGCCTAAAGTCGATTTGTTCAAGGAAGCTGTCCGGGAATTGGGCGTCATCCATGCCGAGGGTTTGGCAGAAGAATATCTCTATGACGCGCTTTATTCCAACATGATCCTGTTGGGCTTTGCCTGGCAGCGCGGTCTGGTGCCTGTGTCCTTGCGTGGTCTTTATCGGGCGATCAAGCTCAATGGGGTTGCGATCGACGAGAATGTGCTGGCCTTTGACCTTGGGCGTCTGGCGGCCCATGACCCGGCACGGCTAAAAGAAATGGTGCCGCTGCGCGAGCCGCCGCCCGAAAAATCCCTGGATGAGCTGATCGCCCACCGCATTACCCATCTCACCGCCTATCAGAATGCGAGCTACGCCCGGCTCTATGCCGATGCCGTCGCGCGTGTCCGCAAGGCAGAGACAGAGGCGCGACTGGGTAGTGATCTGACCCGCGCGATTGCGCTCAATCTCGCCAAAGTCATGGCCTATAAGGATGAGTATGAAGTGGCCCGCCTCTATGCGGACCCGGCTTATTTGGCGGGGCTCAATGAGACGCTGAGCGGGGGCAAAGCGCTCAAAATTTGGCTCGCCCCACCTTTATTGGCCCCAAAGGACGAGGCTACGGGCTTGCCGCGCAAAATGGCGTTTGGGGCGTGGATATTGCAGGTGTTTAAACTCTTGCAACATGGAAAAATCCTGCGCGGTAGCTGGCTCGATATTTTTGGCAAGACCGAGGAACGGGCGCGCGAGCGGGCCTATCGTGATCAATATCTTGCCGATATTCCGGTTTGGCTTGACCATCTTTCTCCCACGACCCACCGCCAGATCCTTGAGCTTGCCCGTCTGCCCGATGAGGTGCGCGGCTTTGGTCATGTGAAAGAAGCCGCCATGGTGACGGCGGAAGCCAAACGCACACGTTTGATGAGCCAACTGACCCAAGGGCTTGCCCCGCAAGTCGATGCGCACTAAAGAGCGGCTCCCCAATGTGTTGGCTGGGTAGCTCAGCTGGTTAGAGCGCACGACTCATAATCGTGAGGTCGAGAGTTCGAGTCTCTCTCCCGCCACCATTGGGCTTTCCACCTGATCTCATAAGTCCAATGTATTGGCACGGTGTGCGAACGCCGACCCGCAGCCTATGTATCCCGCCAATGCCAACCGCACGTCATCCATACCGGAGCGTAGCGGAGCGCGGGGACCTCGTTGCGCATGTGCGTCACAAGGTCCCGGATCGGCTATCGCCGTCCGGGATGACAGTGTGGTGTATGGGTTGTACTCCTCCCCCGCGTGCGGGGAGGGGGACCCTGCGCAGCAGGGTGGAGGGGGGGGGAAGGTCAGCCACGTGGACGCCCCCTCCGTCAGCTAAGCTGCCACGTCCCCGTAATCGAGGGATGGCGTTATCGGCAAGGGCGTCCTGTCTGGAGGCGCTGGATACCCAATCCGGGATGCCCCCTAGGCTGCCGTCGCGGCTTGGGGAGCGGTCTGTGTTGCTGGATTGGGCATGTTACCGGGTGCCGGGCCGCGCTTGGCCCCTGCCGCTTGGGCACCCTTAAAGCTCGCCCCCAGCATGTCGACATCATAAAACAGGGCTTCGCGAATGTCGGCCTGATCGAAAATGGCATAACGCATTTCCGCGCCTGTAAAATCGGTGGCCCGCGTCTTGTCGGCACTGATGCGCAGTGGACTGAGATTGGCACCCCGGAAATCGGCCTTCTTTAGCCGTGCCCGTGTAAAATTCGCCCCGCGCAAGTCTGCGCCAGCAAAGCACGCCCCGCGCAGATCGGCTTCGGAGAAATTCGCACCTTGCAATTGGGTCGATTGGAAACGCACACCCACGCCGGTACATTTGACCGCCGAAATAGCGGTCAGACGCATGCCGCCAAACATACTGGCCATCGGTCGCAGGTCTTCGCCATCAAATTTGGCATGACTACCCGCTCTGCCGTTGCTCTCCCACCAAGCTTGGTGCTGACTGGCCATGGCTTCAAGCTGGACAGCGCGCATTTTGGCCCCGTCCGAGGGGTCCATGAGAGCGCCGGCAGCCAGTTTGGGGTCGATCTTCGAATAACCCAAGCTGACCCCGCTCAAGATGGCGTCTTCAAAATGAGCACCTTCCAACTTGGCTCCGGTAAGGTCTGCGCCATTGAGGTCAGCCCCAGCCAGATTGCAATCCTTCAAAATGGCACCAGACAGATTGGCACCTTTGAGCGAGCAGTCTTGAAAGTCTGCGCCCCGCGCCTGAACACCGTTGAATTGCGAACCATCCAATGTCGCACCGACAAACAAGGTGCCTTCGGCGTCACCGGCCCGCATCCGATGCTTCATCACCAAAAGGCCATTGCGCTTGTCTGCGACGGCAACCTCGCCCTCACGGAAATCAGAACGGGTCAAATCGGCATGAGACAGGTCTGCCCCGCGAAGATTGGCACCGCGAATGTCAGCCTTGGCCATACGCGCGCCCCGTAAATCTGCTTTGCGGAAGTCGCAGGCAAATAAGACTGCCCGCTCTAAAATTGTCTTGATCAGCTTGGCATTTTCGAAAATGCAGCCGGTCAGATCAGCATCGGCGAGATTGCGGCCCGACAGGTCAACCCCGCTCAAATCAGCAAAACGCAGCGATGCCCGCTTTCCGCCTGGTATCCCGGCGACATAGCGTTCGTGAAGTTTGAGGACCGCTTCAAGTGTCTCAGAATCCAGTTTGACATAAGTTACAATGCTGCTCACGTGTCACCTGAACTTCTAATTACAGTTGGATATCGACTATCACATAATACTGAAGGAACCTTGTGGACTCGTTAAAGACGTCACCCGACTATTATTTAATAACCATGTTATCTGTCCAATTATAAGTTGTACTCGTCGCGAACTCCGACTGTAACCAGTATCGGCATAGCGGTGGAGGTGCCATTTGGGGGAACCTAAGCGGTTCTGCGCGGCGGTGGTTTCAGATTGGGCTAAAATGCGCTACAGGGGCCGCCCTTCCTCGAAACTCAGCTGGAAAGACCCATTCTCGTGTTAGAGCCCACCCACGCGCTTGTCCTGTTTTCAGGGGGGCAGGATTCCACTGCCTGTCTGGCTTGGGCTTTGTCGCGCTTTGCGCGGGTTGAGACAATCGGGTTTGATTATGGCCAGCGGCATCGGGTTGAACTGACGCAGCGCTTGATCTTGCTCGATGCGTTGCGTGGCCAATTTCCCCAATGGGCTGACAAATTGGGTGATGACCATGTGTTGGACTTGCCCGTCTTAGGGCAGATCTCAGATACATCACTAACCCGCCAGACCGAGATCGCCTTGGCAGAAACCGGACTGCCAACGACTTTTGTCCCCGGGCGCAATCTGATTTTCCTGACCTTTGCTGCTGCTTTAGCCTATCGGCGTGGCTTGGGGGTTCTGGTCGGTGGCATGTGCGAGACCGATTTTTCAGGATATCCAGATTGCAGACGGGCGACCTTGGATGCGGTGGAGCAAAGCCTGTCTCTGGGCATGGATGCCCCATTTCAGGTGTCGACACCGCTGATGTATCTGACCAAAGCCCAAACATGGGCTTTGGCGCATCAATTGGGTGGTCAGGGGCTGGTTGATCTGACAGTCGAGCATTCCCACACCTGCTATCATGGCGACCGGACTCATCGGCACGATTGGGGCTATGGCTGTGGTACATGTCCGGCCTGCGACCTGCGGGCGGCAGGGTGGGCTGCTTGGCAAGCGGAGCAAGCCCAATCATGACCTATATGGTGAAAGAATGTTTCTACACCCTACAAGGCGAGGGCGGGCAGGCGGGGCGGCCGGCGGTGTTCTTGCGCTTTGCTGGATGCAATCTGTGGAGTGGGCGCGAACAGGATCGGGCAAGCGCAGTCTGCTCCTTTTGCGACACTGATTTTGTCGGCACCGATGGCGAGGGTGGGGGCAAGTTTGAGACGGCAGAGGCTTTGGCGGCCCACGTCACTGCGCTTTGGCCCGATCCTGGCCAAGGTCGGCCCTATGTGGTTTGCACCGGTGGCGAGCCTTTGCTGCAGCTGGATGAAGCCTTGATTGACGCCCTGCATGCAGCCGGATTTGAGATCGCGGTGGAGACCAATGGAACACATGTTGCCCCACCCGGTATTGATTGGATTTGCGTGAGCCCTAAGGCGACGGCTCCGGTTGTCCTGACCCGGGGGGATGAGCTCAAGCTCGTCTATCCTCAGCCCACGGCCATGCCTGACCGCTTTGCCAAGCTCGACTTTACCCACTTCTTCCTGCAGCCAATGGATGGCCCCAATAAGGTCGCCAACACCCAAGCTGCTGTTGACTATTGTCTTGCTCATCCCCAATGGCGATTGAGCCTGCAAACCCATAAGGTACTTGGAATCCCGTGACCCGCTGTCTCTTGACCAAAAGTGTGACGTTTGATGCTGCCCACCACTTGCACCAAGGGGAGGCTGATCATCCCTATCGCCGTTTGCATGGCCATTCCTTTAGGCTGGACGTATCTGTTGAGGATGAAGCCGATGGCAAAGACCATTGGGTGCGGGATTTTGCCGAGCTGACCCGGGCGATTGCGACCGTGCGTGATCAGCTGGACCATTCATTCCTCAACGAGATCGAGGGCCTTGAGACGCCGACATTGGAGAATATTTGTGTCTGGGTTGCCAAGCGTTTGGGACCTAGCCTGCCCAACCTGCGTCGGGTATCGGTCGCCCGCCCGTCATTGGGTGAAATGTGCACGCTGGAAATCGGCGTTTAGGTTACGGCAATGCCTCGCCTTTTTGGCGGTCCTGCCACAAGTTCATGCGCGCCATGGCTTTTTGGCGAACACGAAATTGCAGGCGATGAAGGAGGCTGGCAAAGGCTTTGATCTTGCCGGACAGTGATGTCTCGCATGCCCGCACAATCTGGGCCCTGCGCCACACGCTCAACCACATCCGATTGAGACGCTGGCTTTTGACCGGCAAATGCAGAGCTTGGCCAATCTGGCCCTCATAGCAAAGCGGGCCGTCCGTGGTCATGGGTGACTTATAGGCCTCGCCGCCGCTGCCAAAGTCGAACACCTCAACCCCCTGTGCAGACAAATGGCGAATGATCTCGAAAGTCAGCACAACACCGGGCGAGTAACGCGCATAATCGGGGCTGTAAGCTGGAAACCAGAAATGAAGTTCCTTGCCCTCGATCAAACAGATTTCAGCGGCAATAATGTCACCCTGACAGTGAAAGACCCCTGCCTTTAAGCCAAAATCGGGAGAGGCTTTGCGGGCGAGTTCGAGCAGCAAGTCACGTGTCCACCCACAATCGAAGACATCGTGCATGCCGGTCCGCTTGTATTGGGCGACCTTCAGGTCGAGGACCCAATCAAGCAGGTCTTCGGTGACATCGCGCCAGACAAACGCCATGTCTGGAAGGTCTTTGGCGATGTTGCGCGTACAGCGGCCAAGATTTTTGAAGAACTTGGGGGATCGGGCCTTCTGTTGGGCAAACCAAGAGTCAAAGCCGTCCCAAACAGCCGCAATCTGGCGATGCTTGACGATGGTATCTGCGCGCAAACCATGGTCACCAATCATGCCGTTGAATTCAAGACGTCGTGCCCCACTGGCTTTCAACACCATGTCCCAATCGGGCTGATAGCCAGCCTGCATGATGGGAGCATGATAATCGGTCAAAGGTGCCCCGGCAGGTTGCAGGGTCTGTCCGCGACGCTGGAACGCAAAATAGCCGACGACTGTGTCTCCATCCATGAAACAGGCCAACTGACCACCTGGAATGACAGGCCCTGCGGTCACAAGAAATGCGGGCGATAGGAAGGGCGTTGCTTGGGTGCCTGCCACGTCGCGGAAGCTGGCCATCCGCGCGATATCCGATGGCTGTATGTCCATCAAAGGGACCAGGATGACATGAGATGGATGTTGCACGAGGTGACGCTCCATAACTTGGTCTATATGTCCAAGCTTCATCAGCCTGATCCTGACAAACCTGAGGCCCACTAAGCAAAACGAAGTCCAACCAACTCCGTCCTTAAACGAAATCAGTCACCAAACATGACATGGCACGGTAAAAATTTCGTGAGACCGTGCGCCTTAATCTGATGCGCGTCCACAAAACAAGGAATTAGTTGTGTATTCTATATCCAATCGGCCGATATGAGGTCACAAGATTATGCCTATTGTCTCAGGTTGCGCAGGCCATTCGTAACAGCTGCGCACATTGTTTGGCACGGCCAGGTGTCATTCCGGCACAGATTGCATCGTCAAAACAAATGGGGCGCGACCGAGTTTGGTCACGCCCGTCTGAACTCTACTTGATTGGCCGCTGTTTTAGCCGGGGACAGCTTTGGCCAGTTTGCGGGCAAAGACCGAGAGTGTCCGATCCGTGTCGGACCAGACCCACGCAGCATCTGCCCAGAAGATATCACCAGTCCAATTATAGCTGGCTTCACCGAGGAGATTGCCGGCCGCATCATAGGCCTTGCCCGAAACATCAGCCCCGCCGATCCCAAAGCTTTGTAATGACAGCCCGGGCTTGTCATTCAATTCCTGAAAAGTCGGCCGGTTTGCCGTCATGTCATGAACAACAACATCGACTCGCGCCACCCCGCCTTTCAGGGTTTCGCGCAGATTGTCGACCACCATCTCTTCAATGACGGCCTTCTCGCGCAGGCCATAGGTCTTCTCGAGCTTTTTCTGGGCCGCCTCGCCAAAGGACACGTTGACCTGCAACGGCTCGGCCATGGCAGAACCCGCCGCCAGCATCGCAAAGAGCAAGGTACCTGCAGACATCAGCTTTACCATTTCTCTCTCCTTGATCACACATTTGCTGAACATAACCGCGCTGTTGCGGCTCCAACCCACCTAGCCCCAGAATGACCTTGAATCAGCACTTCGGCAAGATGGGCACCTTACAATTGTGAATGGGCACGCGAGGTGGCCGCGCTCCTCTCAGCGTGGCGTCGGCTGGAATACGATGATGGCTTCCCCGAATGTAATACCGAATTTTTTGACCTTGGCGCGATTGATCAAAATGCCATCAGGTTGCAGCCACATGCGATCATCGAAGGTCACCAATATGGTGCGGTCGCCGACTTTCAAGTCGACATCATAAACCCAAGACAATTGATTGCCTTGGACAAGACCACGGGCCACGCCGCGCACATCCCCGGCCGTGCCTTCATAGGTATTGGGGCCAGTCTTGCGGATTTTCCAGATGCGTTGTTCCTTGGCGCCGTCGGCATAATCAAACCGCTCGTCCAGAGTGAGGACCGAGCCGTCCCATTGTCCGTCGATATCGACCTTGAACTGGCGAATGAGCGTGCCATTGCGATCTTGGAAAACACCCCAAGCTGTGGTCTTGCCTTTGAAATAGTCTTCCAGCGCCAGCCGTTCGGGGGCTTTGGCTGTGGGGGCAGCAGCTGTGGTCGCGCAACCAGCCACACTGATGGCGACCGCACCGAGGGCAGCGAGCTTTTGCAGAGATTTGATCATGGGGAACACCTTTCACCCTGTCTTACGCAGGCTGGTGCGGACTGGTTCAGTGCCCCAAGGCGAACGCCGGGTCGTAGCCCAAGAAAGCGGCCCCAAGTTTGATTGTACAATGCACTGTCATCCCGGACGGCGAAGCCGATCCGGGATGACAATAGACAGACCCACTATCACCCGTTAGGGCGCATCAACCAGCACAAGCTCGGCGTCTACCACCGCCTTGATGGTCAAGGTGGGTTCATCTTTGATGGCTGCTGCATCGCGCTCATAAAGATCGATGCCATTGAGTTCGACCACACCTTTGGCCGCGGCCAAATAGGCGTGGCGGCCGCTGGCCAGATCATAGCTGACGGTTTCGCCCGCCTTCAGCGTCGCACCCAAGACACGGGCCTTCTGGCGGATCGGCAACGCCCCGTCATCTTCTGGATAGCCTGAAGCCAAGGTCACGAACTGGCCTGATCTGTCATCCTTGGGGAATTTAGCCGCACCCCAGGATGGGGCAATTCCACCGCTCTCAGGCAGGATCCAGATTTGGTAAAGCTTGGTGGTCTCGCTTTCCATATTGTATTCAGCATGGGTGATGCCGGTACCCGCACTCATCACCTGCACGTCACCGGCCTCGGTCCGGCCGACATTGCCCAGGCTGTCTTTGTGCGTGATTGCGCCTTCGCGGACATAGGTGATGATTTCCATGTCGGCATGGCCATGGGGATCAAAGCCTGTCCCCGGCGCAATTTCATCATCATTCCACACCCGGATCGTGCCCCATTGGGTGCGCTTGGGGTCATGATAATGGCCGAAGGAGAAATGGTGTCGTGCGTTGAGCCAGCTGTTTTTGAACCGGCCTAAGCTGTTGAAGTCGCGTTTCTCAATCATGGTTTAGCCTTTCAATTTGCGGGTGATGTCGGTGATGCGTGCGCCGTACAAACGGGCAAATTCGCGGTCACCAGCAGGTGGGGTGATGTCAGGGGCGGCGTTATCGGACTGGGTTGCCACCCCGATATAATAGCCCAAACGGTTGACCACGTCAGGGGCAGCGTCGCTGTTGCTATGGGCACCGGGCGCCAAGCCAGTTCCAACCCAGATCATGCCATGCTGCATCGCCAAGGTCAGGATGGAGTTCAATGAATGGGCTTTGTCACCGGCAAAGCTAAGCGAATTGGTGAAACCGCCTGCCACTTTGTCTTTCCAGCCCAATGTGAACCAGATTTTCGAGGTGGCTTCAAAGAAAGCCCGCAGGGGGGAGGAGATGTCGCCCATATAGGTCGGTGCCCCAAAGATGATGGCGTCCGCACGGCTGGCAGCCTCGAGGGTTTCGGTAAAATCTTGGCTGGCTGATTCCAGCTTGAGCAGCACAGCATTGCCACCGGCTTCTGTCACGCCTTTGGCAATATGTTCGGCTACAACAGCGGTATGGCCATAGCCGGAATGATAAATGATGGCGACTGTCGTCATGGGAGGAGACCTTTCCTGTTCCGGGGGCCGTTATCGCCGGCCCCTCGGGCTTGTTGTCATGGCGAACTATATGGACGAGATTAAATTGTTCGAATACTAGGGAGAAACGAAACCCATTGTTTCGCAATTTTGTGCAATATCATAAGGGCAAGTCATGATCGTGAATCTCGACCTGTTACGCACCTTTGCCAAAGTGGCGGAGCGAGCCAGTGTGACAGCCGCTGCACGCGATCTGGCGCTGTCTAAGGCGACGGTCTCCAAACAAATAAATGAGTTAGAACAGAGTCTTGGGGTCAATCTGTTTGCCAGAACCACCCGCCTGTTCACCCTGACAGAGGCGGGCCAAAGCGCCTATTTGCGCGCTCAGCGCATTATGGAAGAAGCAGAAGCCCTGGCCGATGAAGCCCGTGAGAGCCGGTCCGTTCCTCGCGGAAACTTGAAGATTGCCGCCCCGCAAGCATTTTCTCGGCGGTGGTTGGCAGACCTTTTGCCAGAGTTCATTCGCGCTTATCCCGAAATCAGCCTTGAGCTGTGCATAGACGAGCGCACGGTTGATATGGTCGCGGACAATTTTGACCTTGCCATAAGGATCGGCACCATGCCCGATTCCAGCCTGTTGGCTCGTAAGCTCGCTCCGGTTCGACTGATGACGGTTGCTGCACCTGCCTATTGGGAAGCGCGTGGGCGGCCACGTCGGCCGGAAGATTTGGCCATGCATTGTTGCTTTCGCTACACCAATACTCCCAACCATTCCCAATGGCGCTATCTGGCCGAAGATGGCCGGGAATTGCGGGTGCGCGTGCAAGGGCCAATCACCATCAATGGCAGCGAGATTGAGATGCCGACCCTGCGCGCAGGCCTTGGCGTGGCCTATCTTCCTGATTTCTTGGTCAATGATGACATTCGCGCCGGACGGCTTGAGGCGGTGCTACAGGATTGGCGCTCGCCCGAACTGACCTTGCACTTGCTCAGCCCACCGGGCCGGGGCAAGCCCAAAAGGCTTGAAGTCTTTTCAGATTTCCTGGTGAAGAAGTTTGGCGGACGCACCCCGCCTTGGCATCTCTAAATCCGCGTTTCGGCTCTAGTGGTCGCAGTGGGGTCTCATCGGCCAGCCTCGAAGACCAGAGTTTCTGAGCCGCCACTGGCCTTAATGGTCAAATGGCCGCCTTCCAATATGATCTGGTCACTTTGGCTCAATGCACGCACAAATTCGGCTTCCAGCGCCATTGGGTCGCCCAGTGTGGCAACGCATGCCCGCTCGGTCTGGATGAGATTGAGGAAGCGCGATACGCCGCCAATGCGCTCATGGCGACCCGAAAAGCTGTTGCAACCGGTTGAGCCATTGATTTGACCCGCCTCGAACCGGATTTGTGGGCGTTCTGTCGCTGAATCCAATGAGCGACCATTGAGGCGGATTAAGGTCCATGTCTTGCCATAGAGGCCAGGACCGGTTTCCCCGCGCGGGCCGATGGCCGATAGACGGGCCAGCACGCGGCCACTTGCAGAGAGCAAGCGAATTTCTGGGCCGAATTTGGTGATTTTGCGCGTGCCTTGCAGCGCGACCAGCATTTGGCGTTCACGCGCAAAGCCCGGACCGGCGCACGCCATTTTTGTGGTCACAATCTGGCCAAAGCGGGCTTCCTCACCTCGGCCGCGAACCACATGCGCACTGACTTGGTTACAGCCCAGATAGCCCGTCAGCCCATCAGGGTCTTGAAAGATCAAGCTGGGGCGCCGTTGGCTTGCCGATTGCGGCAAAGGCCGCCCCCCCAATTCATGGACCACAAACTCCCCCTGCAGCACCAAAACCGGGGCGGGCGCACCTTTGGTGTGCTGATGATTGCCATGGGCAAGCGCCGTCCCGCCACCGGCGAACATCTCGCCGAAAAGCAGGACGATCAGGCTGAGCAGAAAGGCTTGAACAGGCCGGATCAGACTGGGTCCCACGTGAAGACGCCAGCAGTTGCCTCCAGCCCCATAAAGCCCCCCGCCAGCGCGGGCAAACCATGTTCGATCAGTGTTTCGGGTGTCCATCCGTCAATCCTCGAGACTGAGCGTACAGGCCGTGGCTGATCAAACACCACCACTTCATTGCCGCGCACGCCAAAAATCTGCCCCGTTACATGGCTGGCTGAAGCTGAACACAAGCTGACCGCGAAGGTCGCGACTTGGTCGGCGCGCATGCGGGTGCGAATCCGCTCAACACGTTGGGCGCTGGCCTCGTCCTTGACCGGGATGGTGGCGATCATGCGCGTCCACGCAAAGGGCGCGATCACGTTGGAGCGGACATTCTTGAGGGCACCTTCCATTGCGATGATGCGCGACAGGCCCGCTACGCCCATTTTGGCAGCAGCATAATTGGCTTGTCCAATATTGCCGATGATGCCCGAGGTGGAGGTGAACAGCACATAGGCTCCGTCCTGCTGCTCGCGGAACAATTCAACGCTGGCGCGGGTGACATTGTACGCGCCGCGCAAATGCACATCGATCACCGCGTCCCAATCAGCTTCGCTCATCTTGTGGAACATGCCATCGCGCAAGATACCGGCTGGATTGATGATGGCATGCAGACCGCCAAACATATCTTTGGCTTGCTCAACCATGCCTTGGACGGCCTTGAAATCAGTCACTGAGTCCGAATTGGCCACCGCCTGTCCACCCGCGGCGCGGATTTCGTCGACCACGGCCTGTGCCGGGCCGACCGAGCCTTCATCACCGCCAGAAACAGACCCGCCAAGATCATTGACCACGACTTTGGCACCGGCAGCTGCGGCCTGAAGCGCACACTCCCGCCCGATGCCGTTACCGCCGCCTGTGATCAAAATGACTTTTCCGTCCAAAACGCCCATGGTCATGCTCCCACTTTATGGTTTGGCGGACACTAGCCTGATCATTCGCTTTTGGTCGAGCCCTGATTCTCTGGCGCTGCATCTTCAAACCGGTCGGCGGCGGCCAGGGGTTTGAACAAGCCCATCCAGGCCCACGCAATGCCAATCGCCCCAATCCCACCCAGCACAACGGCTGCGACCGGGCCAAGCAGGCGGGCGGCCACGCCGGATTGAAACTCCCCCATCTCGTTGGAGGCTGAGATGAAGACATAGGAAATCGCAGAAACCCGCCCGCGCATCGCATCTGGGGTTGCCAATTGCACCAGCGACGAGCGCACATAGACCGATATCATGTCAGCAGCGCCCGCAATCGCAAGGCAGGCCACCGACAGCCACAATGTGGTCGACAGTCCAAACCCCAAAGTCGCCAAGCCAAACACGATCACCGCCCCAAACATCCAGCGCCCGACATGGCGTTCAATTGGGCGGATGGCGAGCAGGATCGACACGATCCCCGCCCCGACCGCACTGGCTGACCGCAAAATACCCAAAGCGGTGGGTCCGGCGTGGAGAATGTCACGGGCAAAGACTGGCAGAAGGGCGGTGGCCCCCGCTAAGAGCACCACAGCCAGATCAAGGCTGAGCGCCCCCAGCACGATCTTATTGTCGCGCACATAAATCAGGCCCTGCTTGATCATTTCAAATGTGCGGCCGCTTTCAACTTTTTCCTGCGGCGGGGCCTTGGTCAGAAAGGCCAGAAGCCAGCCGCAGATGAACAAGCCAAGTGCGGTGCTATAGGGTATTGAGGGACCGAAATGATAGAGCACACCACCCAAAGCCGGGCCGAGAATTGAGCCGCCCTGAAAGCTTAAAGACATAAGCGCGATGGCTTGGGGCAGCACATCGCGTGGCACCAGATTGGAGACCATGGCAGAGCTTGCCGCCGGCAAAAAGGCATTGAGCATGCCGGTCAGCATGGCAACAGCGAAAATGGCTGCGATCATGGTGTGACCATCAAAGCCTGAGGCCACCACAAGCCCGCCAGCAATGGCAACTTTGAGGGCAATCCCAGCCAGAATGATCATGCGCCGGTCAAACCTGTCTGCTGCCTGGCCGCCGATCAAGGAGAGGATCAGGAGCGGCAGGAATTGGGCAAGCCCAATCAGACCCAGCAAGAAAGCACCTTCTTCGATGCTGTCGCCACGGGCGCGGGCAATGTCATAGACTTGCCAGCCCATGGCCGTAATCTGGATCTGCGTGCCCAAGGTCCAGAACACACGCGCACACCAATAGCGGGCGAACGAGACATAGGCGAAGGGGGCAAGGGATCGGCTCACCCTTCTGTGATGGGTCAACCCGCTGGCGAGGTCAATGCCAGATCAGTCACGCCAACTTAAATCGGCGCAGTGGCAGCTTCCAGCCAGATGCGCACATCTCCCTCCACGCGCGGCCCAATCTCGGCCAAAACACGGGCGTGATAGGCATTGAGCCAGTCGCGCTCGGCTGGACTCAGCAGATCGGGCAAAATCAGACGGCGATCAATGGGGGCGAGGGTCAGTGTCTCAAAACCCAGCATGGGCCGTTCACCGCCCGGGATCGGGCTGGCTGGGGTAACAAATTGCAAGTTTTCCGTGCGGATGCCGTAGCCGTCAATCTTATAATAGCCCGGCTCGTTTGAAACGATCATGCCGGGTTCCATGGCGACCTGATTGGGGACTTTGGCGATCCGGTGCGGGCCTTCATGCACGCCCAAATAAGAACCTACGCCATGGCCGGTCCCGTGGTCATAATCAAAGCCTGCTTCCCACAGGCTTAAGCGTGCCAGAATATCAAGGGCTGAGCCCGTGGTGCCCTTGGGAAAGCGCACGCGCGACAAAGCGATGTGGCCTTTAAGCACGCGGGTGAAGCGGTCCTTCATTTCCGGACTTGGATTACCCACGGCAATTGTGCGGGTCACATCGGTGGTGCCGTCGAGATATTGTCCGCCTGAATCCAACAGGAACAAACTATCCTGATCCACAGGACGGTTGCTCTCCACCGTCACCCGGTAATGCGGGAACGCCCCATTCGGACCAGCCCCGGAGATTGAGTCAAACGATAAGTCCTGCAAAGCGCCGGTGGCGATGCGGAAGCCTTCAATAGCCTTGCAAATGTCGATTTCCGTGAGCTTGCCCTTGGGTGCTTCCCGGTCGAACCAGCACAAGAAATTGGCCAGAGCCACCCCGTCGCGGGCATGGGCGCGCTTGGCACCGGCTATCTCGACCGGATTTTTGAGGGCGCGTGGCACAATGGTCGGGTCTTGACCGCGCACGACCTGCGCACCTGCCCCATGCAGAACGTCAAACACATGGGCTGATGACAGACTGGGATCGACCAAGACACGCTTGCCGCTGGTTTCGCGCAAGGCATCCACAAATTCGCTCTCCGCCCGAATGGAGACTTCATTCCCCAAGAATCCGCGCAGGTCTGGCGTGACTTTTTCAGGTTTGACAAACAATTGGGCGGTGCCGTCCTGAGACAATAAAGCACTGCCAAGTGCCAGCGGCGTGCGGGTCACGTCTTTACCGCGGATATTGAACAGCCAGGCCAAAGCAGCAGGGGCAGTCAGCACACTGATGTCCAGTCCGTCCCGCGCCAGTTTTTCCCCGATGCGAGAGCGTTTGGAAGCACTGCTTTCACCCGAGAAGGTCTCCGGATGGGGCACGATTTCGGCGGTAGGTTCCGCAGGGCGGTCAGTCCAGGCTTGGTCAATCGGGTTGGCGTCCAAGGCAACCAATTCCACCCCGGCTTGGGTTGCCGACTCCTTCAGGCGTGCCAGCACATCGGGGGGCACCAGACGGGGATCATAGCCAATCTTCGCACCGGCAGGGGCTTCAGCCTTTAACCAGACTGCTGGACCTTGATCGACCAAATCGCGTTGCTCGAACAATTCGGGTGCGGTTTGGCTCAAGGCCTGCTGGGTGTAGCGGCCATCTGAAAACAGATAAGCCTTGTCTTTCAGGATGATGGCCGCACCTGCTGACCCAGTAAAGCCGGTGGCCCAAGCCAGCCGCTCGGTGCAATCGGGCAGATATTCATTCTGCCATTCGTCCTCATGGGGAACAAACAGGCCATCGAGGCCCAATTGGGCCAATTGAGCCCGGATGAGGGGAAGGGCCTTGCGGCCTTGGTCTGCGCCACCGCGCACGTCATAGGTCTGGAACATGCTTTCAAGCTAAAGCTCATACTGAGGTTGCGCAAGGCAAGCTGCACCCCGATTCACAATTTGTTTGCACCACTTGGGTTAACCCTGCGACCCACGTGCTCAGGTATCGGACAGGTTGTGCGAGAACGTACTTCGATATTGAGATGGTCTTGAGGAAAACATGCGCGGTCTTCGTAGTCTGGAAGCTCTATATAGGACAGCATCGACGAGCCGTGTGCTGAATCTCTATAAGGTTTGGCAGGATTGTCACGAAGAAGACGAGTATCAGGACAAGCCATTTTTCCAAGACCCGATGCTGAACCGGGCGATTTTCGTCAAGCATCGGCTGCGGCCGGACGAGACCTATTTGATGCCACGTTCCAGTCCGGTGGCCACCAAGATTATCTTCCCATTCGACAGCACAACCCTGCGCACAGGTGGCCAGTCCATCATGATTGGGCAATCGGGTTACCGTCAGACTTTGATCGATATGCTGGGGGGCGAGCATCGCTATCTCGAGCGAGACCTGCAATTATTATGGCTGATGTCGCGCTTGCCGTCGCTCGATCCGTTTTTGCTCAAGGAAACCTTGAGCCGACATGATTATGACCCTGCAGACTGCTATTTCGCCATGTCGACTGCCGACATTGCCAAGATGCGCACCTTTGCGGCCGAACAAATCCGACAGCTGATCACTTTGGCGTTCGCAGGCCCTGGCAATCAGATGAGTGCCAGCATTATGCGGATGGTTGATGCCATTCTGACCAAGGATACAGAATCTCGTCTCGATCCGCTGCGCATTACCTTGGGTCTGGATGGCGAGCAGTTTGAAGACAGCATCTTCAGTTGGAAAGGCTTTCTGTATTTCAAATGGCAATTCCGCTCGAGCATGAGCAAGATGCAGGTTCTGGCGGTCTCCATTGATCGCGTCAGCCTTGAAGGGGCACTCGACAAGACCCTCGACGCCAATATCAAGTCGCTAAAGGTTCGGTTGAAAAAGGCGATCCAAAAAGCAGCCCGCAACTGTGTGGCGATTTTGGGCCTTTATGATGATGCCTTCAATGATCTGGTTGAGCATGGCAATGCCTCTGCTTTCCGCAAATTCTTGCTGGAAGCCCCGCGCTTGTTTATCGAGCTTGGCCACAGCATGGGTGTGATGAACCATATCACCAGCTTTTGGGAATATCGCTTCCCTAACCCAAACCGGCCGCATATGCAGGCGTCAGAGTTTCACGAGATGCTGACAGAGTTCCTGACAAGTCTCACCGAAACCAGTTATGACGATCTGGCCCGTAAAGCCTGATCCGGGCCAAACCTATAGAGCGGCCCGACGTGGTCGGACATAGGTCAGGGTTGACCAGTTTTCTTTCCGATAGCGATGTTCAAGTACGAGCCCGCGCTGGCTGTAGGCACGTCGGATGGCGGGTTCTTGATGGGTCAAAAGGCCCGAAAGAATGATCCGCCCTCCGGGCTTGACCACGCTGGCGAGGTCGGCAGACAAGCGCACCAAGGGCCGCATCAAAATATTGGCAAACACCAGATCATACGGGCCTTGCGAGCGGATCAAGGCGCGCCGGACGCCATTGGCAACATAGGTGCGCACCGCAGGCCGCACCCGGTTTAGCTTTGCATTGAGGCCTGCGATGTAATTGGCGCGTGGGTCGATTTCAGTGCCGACCACCACACGACTGCCAGTTTTGGCCGCCCCGATCGCGAGAATGGCAGAGCCCGTACCCACATCCAGCACCCGGGTCGGGCGCACACCCCGTGTCAGCAACCGATCAAGACCAAGTAGACAGCCCGAGGTTGTTCCATGATGTCCCGTGCCGAACGCCTCGCCGGCATCAATCACGATTTCGATGCTGCCATTGCCTACTTTGCCAGCATCATGGCTGCCCACAACCCGGAAGCGACCAACTGGCACAGGCGGCAGGCCGTCGAGCGACATTTTCACCCAATCGGCATCTTCCAATGGGGCAATGCGGGCGTCCAATTCCGGATCGGCCAGCGCGATGGCCCCCACCCCGGCTTGCGCGCCTTCGAGTGTATAAGCATAGGCTTCAAGTTTGAACTGACGTCGCTCAAGCTCCCACCAGCCGACAGCCCCAAAGCCGCCAATGGCGTCAAGTAGTTTGGAAGCGCCTTCGATGGCGGCGCGCGGTCCGGTGGCGAGAATGAGAAACATGGCGGGCAGATAGAACCCAGCGTCGGCTTTGTCGAGGCCTGCGTCCGGCGTCTTTCAGGTCGGCTCAACCCACGCTAAGAGGACCCGATCAGTTTCAGAGCCCCATCATGCACGACCTTAAAGCCCTTCGCGACAATCCCGCTCATTTTGATGCCAATTGGGCACGCCGTGGTCTAGACGCCCAGACCCCGGCTTTGTTGGATATTGATAACCAATTGCGCGCAGCCATGACGCGTCGGATGGAGGCTGAGGCGCAGCGCAATGCCGCCTCCAAAGCCATCGGCATTGCCAAGGCACAGAAGAATGACGCGGAGGCAAACCGCCTTATGGCCGAAGTCGCCGACGCCAAGGCCATGATCGAACAGGCTGGCCAAGCAGAGGCTGCTGCCCAAGCTGCGCTGGACCGCATTATACACGCTTTGCCAAATCTGCCTGATGCAGCCGTCCCGGACGGTGAAGATGAGACCGGCAATGTGACCATTAAGACGTGGGGTGCCTTGCCGCAATTTTCCTTCCAGCCCAAGGATCATGTCGCCTTGGGTGAAGCTTTGGGCGGGATGGATTTTGAAGGGGCCGCCCGCATGTCTGGCGCGCGCTTTGTCGTTCTGCGCGGCCAATTGGCCCGGCTGGAACGGGCTCTCGGCCAATTCATGCTAGACCAGCATACCGGGCAAAACGGCTATGTGGAGACCAATGCTCCCGTTCTGGTGCGTGACCATGCTTTGTTCGGCACCAGCAACCTGCCGAAATTTGAAGAGGATTTGTTCAAGACCACTGACGGGCGCTATCTGATCCCAACCTCAGAAGTGTCGCTGACCAATCTGGTGCGCGAGCAAATCCTCGATGATGAACATTTGCCCATCCGCATGACGGCCTTGTCACCCTGCTTCCGCTCAGAAGCCGGCAGTGCCGGTCGCGACACGCGTGGCATGATCCGGCAGCATCAGTTCTGGAAAGTTGAACTGGTTTCGATCACCACACCGGAAACCTCTGATGCTGAGCATGAGCGCATGACCACCTGCGCAGAAGGCATACTTGAAGCATTGAAACTGCCCTATCGGCGGATGCTGCTGTGCGCTGGCGACATGGGTTTTGCCGCCCGGCGCACCTATGATCTGGAAGTTTGGCTTCCGGGCCAGAATGACGGGGCAGGAGCCTATCGGGAGATTTCATCCTGTTCAAATTGTGGGGATTTCCAAGCCCGACGCATGGATGCCCGTACCCGCCCAAAGGGCGAGAAGGCAACCCGCTTTGTCCACACACTCAATGGTTCGGGCCTTGCTGTGGGCCGCACCTTGGTGGCTGTGCTAGAAAATTATCAGCAAGAAGACGGCACGATCAAAGTGCCAGACGTGTTGATCCCCTATATGGGCGGGCTGACTCACATCGGATAGGCTTGGGCCATGGTCTGAAAGCTCAAAGCGACGATGTCTTCCAGTACTGCCAGATCAATGTCGGACAATTTGTTGATGTAAAGGCAGCCCTTGCCGGTGCTGTGTTTGCCGAGTTTGGCCAAGAGCTGATCGGCCCCCGTGCGTTCGAGATGCAGATAGAGCACCAGCTTGGCCTTGCGCGGTGAAAAGGCAACACGCGGTGCTTCTCCCTCGCGACCGCTGTCATAGCGGTAGTGATATGTGCCAAAGCCAATGATCGCACTGCCATACATATGCGGCGCTTGCCCACTGGCGCGTGCAAACATTGCCACCAATTGTTTGGCTTCATCCTGACGGGCCACCGGAGAAATCCCGTCCACGAATGCCAGAACTGCTGGGTAGGGTGTCAAATCGAGAAGTTTTTCCGCCATCATCTGCACCTGGGTTGGAGGAATTTTTACCAATGGACCCTATATCATAGTCAGACATGTTTTGACCCCGCTTATTTCGAGGCCGACCGATGGATGACATCATCTACTTTATTTCCGCTGGAACATTGGCGTTTGGTGTTGGTCTGGGGATTAAGGGCATGTTCGATCCAACTTGGGCGGGCCGGCTAGTTCGATTGCAGCCAGAAAATGGCCAGCCTGAAGGCTATTCAGAATTCCGAGCCACCTTTGGCGGTATGTTCCTTGGTTTGCACCTGTCAGCCTTGATCTGTTTGGCACTTTGGCGGGAGCCGGTTGGTGTTGCGGCCTGTGCGATCTTGGCTGCAGGTTGGCTGTTCACCGCACTTGGCCGTTATCTTTCTTTCAGCTTGGATTCTCATACCCAACACAGCCATGTGGTTCGATCGGTCGCGATTGAAGTGATTATCGGGCTTGCCATCGCCGTCTGGCCAATCACACGTGTGATCGCCAGCTAAACTTCTGCCCACCAAGCAGTCGCAATCTTACATCATTGTAAGTGGCGTTGTTGGTCGAAATGCGACACATGAGCCGTGGGTGAGGCGAGACGGTGCGAGAGCCAGTCGGCACCCTCAGCCGATATTGGCAGGCCTGCGCGGCCTCTGGCAGGCCTCTGGGGAGATACTTGATGTCTAAATTGCATGATTTGACGTGGATGGCTGTGGTGGTTGCGGCCGCGAGTTTGGTGTCGACCTCTGTCATGGCAGATCCAGCCCCAACCCGGAATGAGCGAGCCCAAGCAGGCAAGCTCTTGCGGATGCCCGACATTGACTTCAGATTTCAAGCTAAGCCGATTAGCTCCAGTCAGCCGGGGGAATTTGTCAAGAATGGCAATGTGTTCGCGCGTTTTGACGTGACCACCGACAAGACCGCCCGTCTTAAAGTCGACACCATTCCGCGGCGTGGCAGCTATCCTCAATCTGTCCCCACCGGCACGGTCTTGTTTCAAGTTCAAGTTGATAATGGTGTGGCCTTCTGTACGCCCATGCAGCCTGATCAGGGCGTGCGGCGCGCGCAATGCTTCCGTGACCTCAATGATGATGGGAATTTCGACGCCGGTTATGTGACTGAAGACGTGCGGCTCGGTCGCACCATTTATGGCGGTCGCTTGCAAGGCCTCGCACCCATTCCCCCAACCCCGTATGAATTGGGGCCGGGTGATCTGATGCCAGCCGAACCCCTCGACGTTGTCCTCCGCAATTCCTTCGCAAACACCGTCTATTTCGACTATCGCCTCAAGGGTGCCAAGGTCGCCAGCGGGCAATGCACTTTGGGCGACGACAAAGTGTGTGAAGTCTTTGGTACGCGCTATGTCGTGTCGATTGAGACGGGGGGCGTACGTGTCGTCAATTCTCTGCCCCGCGAACCCAGTTAAGCAGGTCGGAGCGATACGGGTTGTGACATCTTTTTGTCGGCCTGTGCCCTTGACCCTTGAGGGGAGGGCAGTCACATCGTGCTGACAAAAGCGGTCCGGCCTGTACCGGACGTCAGGGAGCATGAGCCATGTCGCACGATCCGATCCTACCAGACGACCTTGCCCGCGCGGTTGTCAGTCCAAAGACCTATGCGGATCAGTCCTATATGGATGCAACATTTGCGCGGATCCGGGCGGACTACCCGCTGGCCAAGACCCAGATGGACGATTTCGCGCCGTTTTGGTTTGTCTCCAAACACGCTGATATTCTTGAGATCAGCCGGCAGAATGAACTGTTTCTCAGCGGCGAATTGCCCACGACCCTGACCACCAAAACAGTTGATGCCAAGGTCCGCAAGCAAACAGGTGGCTCGCCCCATTTGATCCGCACCTTGGTGCAGATGGATGCACCCGACCATCCCAAATACCGCATGATGACCCAAGCTTGGTTCATGCCGCAAAACTTGCGCAAACTTGAGGATCAAATCCGCAAAATCGCCCGCATGTATGTCGACCGCATGGCTGACATGGGTGGCCAATGCGACTTCCTCAATGATATCGCGCTCTATTTCCCGCTCCGCGTCATTATGGAAATTTTGGGTGTGCCTGAAGTCGATGAGCCACGCATGCTCAAGCTCACGCAGGAATTGTTTGGCGCGCAGGATCCTGAGATGAACCGTTCAGGCGGGGAATTGCAGGACGAGCAAAAGGCCTTGGCCGACATTCAGGCTGTCCTGATGGACTTCTTCATGTATTTTAATCAGATCACCGAGGCCCGCCGCGCCAATCCCACCGAGGATGTCGCCACCGTGATCGCCAATGCCAAGCTCGACGGCGAGCCGATCGGGGCGTTTGAAGCCGTGAGCTATTACACGATCGTAGCTACCGCCGGCCATGACACAACCTCATCATCAACCGCTGCGGGCATGTATGGTCTCATTGCCAATCCTGAACAATTTGCCTTGGTCAAAAAGGATCCCAGCTTGATCGCAGGCTTGGTCGATGAATCGATCCGCTGGGCAACCCCGGTGCGCCACTTTATGCGCTCAGCCACGGCGGACTATCAATTGCGCGGCCAGACGATCAGAAAGGGTGACTGGCTTATGCTGTCCTATCCCTCTGGCAATCGTGATGAAGAGGTGTTTGACGACCCATATGCTTTCCGCATCGACCGGTCGCCCAACAAGCATTTGGCTTTTGGTTATGGCGCACATTTGTGCTTGGGTCAGCATTTGGCCAAGCTTGAAATGCGTATCTTCTGGGAAGAATTGCTGGCTCGCCTCAAATCGGTCGAATTTGCAGGCGAACCCAAGCTCTCAGAAGCTAATTTTGTCGGTGGTCTTAAAAATCTGCCGATCCGCTATGTGATGGACTGATGAAACGCATTGCCTCTCTGGTCGCGGTGGCGGCCTTGGCATCAGGGCCTGCTGGTTGGGCCCAAAGCCAGACTGTGACGCCTGATCCTGCCCAAGTTCCCGCGCCTGCTGAGGTGACAACACCTGCTATGCCGGAAGTGACGGTAAATCTGGGGCGCAAGCCAGCCGACACACCGCTTTACGCGCCTTTAGAGACTAAGCGCTTCGAGCTTCCCCCGGTCGTGGATCCCACCGCACCCGCGGCACCATTGGCCCCGGATATGACCAGTATTGTCCCGCCCGCTGCAGGACCCGCTGTCCCCGAGATGCCCGCCGGACCGCTCAGCAAGGAAGAGATTGCCCGCCAGATTGCCCCTAATTTCAACGTGGCAACCGATTATACGCGCTTGGTGCAATGCTATGGTACGGCGGACTTCATGGGGGCGATCACCCGGATCCAGGCCAGTCGCCCCGGTGCGCCTGCCCAAGTTGTCAATGTGGCGCGCGAAATCATGGCCTTGAGCGATGCGATGCAGCCCATGGTGCTGGCGGCCTCGACCGTGCGGGGTGAACCGCGTTTCCGCGCTGACTATGATGCTTTTGCCCGCCAAGGGCAGCGCGAATTGGCAAGCTCAAAAAATCCAAATGCCCTCATGCAGCGGCGCTTGGCCACATTAGAAGCGTGCCGCAAGGATATTGTGCGCTGGCGCAAGGAAGGATGAGAACGTGTCAGAATGGGTGCTTGGGGTCATTGGTGGCTCGGGTCTGTACGACATTCCGGGCCTGACAGGGCAGTGGCGCACGATCGACAGCCCATGGGGTGAGCCCTCCGATCAGGTGTTCGATGCCGAGCTTGATGGCCAGCGCGTTGTCTTCCTGCCCCGGCATGGCCGCGGGCACCGGATTTCACCTTCCGACCTCAATAGCCGGGCCAATATTGATGTCCTCAAACGGGCAGGGGTGACCGACATTTTGTCAATTTCTGCGGTGGGATCGCTTAAAGAGGAATTGCCACCCGGTCATTTTGTTGTGGTCGACCAATATATTGATCGAACTTTTGCGCGTGCCAAAAGCTTTTTCGGCACGGGCCTGGTGGCCCATGTCTCGGTCGCCCATCCGATCTGTCCGCGCTTGGCAGGGCTTGCAGCCGAAGCGGCACGTAAGGCAGGGGCCGATGTCACCGAAGGCGGGACCTATCTGGTGATGGAGGGGCCGCAGTTTTCGACTTTGGCTGAGAGTAATCTCTATCGATCCTGGGGGTGTTCGGTGATCGGCATGACCAATATGCCAGAAGCCAAGCTCGCCCGTGAAGCCGAATTGCCTTATGCGGCAGTGTGTATGGTCACCGATTATGATTGCTGGAATGAGGATCATGCCGCGGTAGAAGTGTCAGCCATTTTGGAAGTCATGCATGCCAATTCGACCAAGGCCAAGACATTGGTGGCTGAAATGGCGCGGCGTTTGAAGAACCTTCCTCGGCCCGCTTCGCCCATTGATACGTGCCTAGACTATGCCTTGATCACCGCCCCAGAGGCGCGCGATCGGGAGTTGGTGGCGAAATTGTCGGCGATTGCCGGTCGCGTTCTGTCGACTTGAGGACAGCGCGCCGCGCGGTTCTACTGTGATCCATCGCCCGTCAAAACGCGCTGGGCCTTGGCCATGGCGCGTCGTGCAAGATGATAGACACGGGCTGCCCCTTCGTCATAGCGCACCGTGACTTTGGCCGTCTCGCCATAGGTCGCCTTGAGAAAATTATAGATCAGGGCTTCGGCCTTTTCACGTGGGCCTAAGAGTTCGTCTGAAAGTGGGCATTCGGTGCGGCTGTGGTAGGTGGCGTAAACCTCGCCTTTGCCCTCAAACACATTGCCGATGGTATAGGGATACAGATCACAATCCATCGGGCGGGTACCATAGGCTTGGCAGTGCCCATCCCAATTCGGACATGGCCCTTTGCCATGCGACGATAGCTCATAGAGCTTGCCTTTTTTCACCACGGTCAGATGGTCGCTTTTGCCGGCAAACAAGCGCGAGAATTCGTCCTCATTGACCTTAAGGCCATGCAGTTCGCGACAACAGCTTTGTTGGGTTGGGCATTTCAAGCAAGGGTTCGACACGGGATGTTCCTCGGCCACTTCCTTCGTTTATAGTGATCAAGCGTGAAATGCCGGTTAAGTTCGACGTGCTTTCTCAGCGCGGCGTTTTGGCATAGCCGCGCAGGAAAACTTGGACACAGGAGGCCACAAACGTCGTGAGCTCGGCCTCATCAACGCCGCTCGCAATCCCTAACTCTTGTTTGTAGCGAAACTCACCTTGAACCATGGCGATAAACTGTACCGCTGCCCGATAGTGGTCATCGCAGGCAATTTCGCCCCGCTTGTTGGCCAAAGCGAGGGCATCTGCCAAGATTTGTGTCGACCGATGGACAACACGCTCGAAAAAAGCGCGCGGCAATTCTGGTCGCGTCGCCAAAGCCTGCATCATCACACCATGAAGGGCTGAAATCTCAGGCTCCAGCATCATGGTGACGAAATCAACACCCAGGCGCAACAGGGTTTCAGCCAGGGGCTTGCCCGCCTCGGCTTCCAGCATCGCCCGCTCATAAATCTGGTTGCAGCCCACACTCATGGCTGCAACGAACAACTGATCCTTTGACTTGTATTTGGCGTATAAAGTGACCTTGGACACACCAGCACGGGAGGCCAAAGCGTCCATGCTGATCCGGTCATAGGGATGTTCAAGAAAGGCCGAACGTGCCGCTTCGAGGATTTTGGCCTCTTTGGCGGGATCAACCGGACGACCCAAGCGACCTGAAGGGCGCTGCGCATTCATACCGTTCGGTAGATTTTCTGTCTCATCCGCTATTGACATACTGAACCGTTCAGTTAAGTAAGGTGTTTTTACTGAACTTAACAGTTCGGTATATAAATTTCCAGTCCCCTTATGACCGCCTGTTTGTTCCGGTCGCCAGCCACCAGGAAATCCATGATGAGCGGGAAAGTACCGCCAAGTTCACACAATGATGCGCCGACCATGCTTGGTATGGTCGCGATTGCGCTTAAGATGTTGATGGGCGATCCAGTCAAATATTTCGGCTTGGTGTTCGGCATCGGCTTTTCCACCTTGCTGATGAGCCAACAAGCTTCGATCTTTGTTGGCTTGTTGACCTGGGGTGCCAATCCGGTTCTTGACGTGCGTCAGGCACAGGTCTGGGTCATGGACCCACGGGTGAAGCAGCCGGACCAGGGTCAGCCGATGAGCGACCAAAGTCTGTATCGTGTCCGATCAGTCGATGGCGTGGCGTGGGCGGTGCCGTATGCACGCTCCACCGCGACGGTGAAAACAAGCCAAGGCAATATCGCTGCTATCACTTTGGTGGGCGTCGATAATCAGTCGATGGTCGGTCTGCCAGAAGACAATCTGGCCAATAGCATGGCGGCGATCCGTGGCCGCAATGCCGCCATTTTGGATGCCAACAAGATCAATCTGATCTGGGCTGATGGCCGTAATCCGATCGGGGAAGTGGTTGAGATCAATGATAATCGGGTGGTGATTTCCGGTCTCACCACAGCTTTGGCCAATTTCAGCGGTCTACCAACGCTTTACATGAAATATACTGATGCCATCGCCATCACTCCGCCGGAACGCAACAAATTGTCTTTCGTGCTGGTCGGTGCAAAACCCGGTGTGGAGCCTGAACAACTCGCGCGCCATATTACCGAGGTCACCGGGCTCAAAGCCCTAACCCGACAGCAATTTGCCGCCGCAGGCACGCAATTCATCGTTGAAAACACCGGCATTCCGATTTCGTTTGGTGCTGCCATCGGACTGGGCATTCTGGTGGCTGTGGTGATTACCGCTTTGACGCTGGCCATGTTCGTGGCCGAGAATCTGAAGAATTTTGGCGCGCTCAAGGCGATTGGCGTCACCAATCAGCAAATCCTCCTCATGGTTTTGAGCCAAGCCTTGCTGGTCGGCTTCATCGGCTATGGCATTGGTATCGGGGGCACGGCGGCTTTCTTGTATTTCGGCCAAGCAGACCCCAGCCTGCGCGGGTTCAAAGCCTTGGGCGAGATTGTTTTCGGCTCCGCCGTCCTGGTCATGCTGATTGTGGTGGGCTCGGCCTATGTCAGCGTCCGCAAAGTCCTCAAACTTGATCCGGCCGTCGTTTTCAGGGGCTAGACCATGACTCCCACTTCCTCCCAAGCCGCCATCATTGATCAGGTAATCAAGGAGTTTCCCAGCGGGAATGACGTGGTTCGCGTCCTCCATGGCATTTCCATGGGGATCGACTATGGCAAAATGACCATGTTGGTTGGCCCATCGGGTTGCGGCAAGACCACAGTCCTGTCGATCCTGTCGGGGACGTTGTCAGCTACCTCTGGCACTGTGACGGTGATGAATGAGCGTCTCGACCGGCTCAGAACGGATGATCTGGTGCGCTTCCGCCGCCGCAAGATCGGCTTTATCTTCCAGCAATATAACCTCATTCCAACGCTCAGCGTGGCCGAAAATGCCGCCATTCCGCTGATTGCAGACGGGGTTGCCTGGGAAGATGCGCTAAACCAATCTGGTCGTGTCCTGACGCATCTGGGGCTTGGTCCACATCTGGCCAAATTCCCCCGTCAATTGTCAGGCGGTCAGCAACAGCGCGTCGCCATCGCCCGCGCTCTGGCACATAATCCCGCCCTTGTGGTGTGCGATGAACCAACAGCCGCACTTGATGCCGCTTCTGGACAGGCGGTCATGGCACTCCTGGATGAGGCCGCCGACGATCCCAAGCGCGCGGTTCTGGTTGTCACCCATGACGACCGCATTTTCTCCTTCGCCGATCGCATCATCCGCATGGAAGACGGCCGTGTGATCGACGATGGGCTCTCATCATCTCCTCCCCAAAAGGTCTGAAACCATGAAAGTCACACCTCAACTTCTGCGTCGCCTTGCTCTGCCAATCGGGGCTACTGGTCTGATTGGCTTTGCGATTCTCACTCTGTCCCCGCCGGATAAGGCCGGGGCCGCACCACCAGCAGCCCCGGCAAGCGCCCCTGAGTCCCAAGGCTCTGTTGTTGCTGCCCTTGGCCTGATCGAACCCTCCAGCGAGGTGATCGAGGTTGGATCTGAGCTCTCCGGCGTCGTCCGCGAGGTTTTTGTGAAGCCAGGCGATCAAGTTGTAGCCGGGGCACCTTTGTTCCGGCTGGATGATCGGGCTTTGGGGGCCAATCTTGAGGCCCAGCGGGCAGCGGCCGATCAGGCGCGTGCCAATAGCGCGGCCAGTGCAAGCCGGGTGCCGGGTTTACAAGCCAATGCCGCCAATGCGGCTGCAGGTATTGCGCAAGCTGAAGCCGGTGTTACCACCGCACGCGGTACCCTGACCCAGGCTGAAGGTCGGTTGGCAAGTGCGCGGGCGGCGGCAGATGCGGCACAATTGGCGTTCGCTGATGCCCAGGCCCGCCTTGGTCTTTATACCAATTTGTCTGACCCACGCGCTGTCTCAACCGATGAGCGGGATCGCGCCCGCTTTGCCATGGAACGGGCCAAGGCTGCGGCCGATCAGGCCCGCGCGGCAGTGATTGAAGCCGAAGGCGGGCTTCTGGCGGCCCGGGGTGGCCTGGGTGATGCCCAAGCCCGTCTTGCAGCAGCCCGCGCAACCAGTGCCAGCGCCCGTGCATCGGTGAGTGAGGGTCAACAAACCGCGCTGGCGGCCCGTGCCGGGGCTGCCCAAGCTCAGGCCCAAGCCAAAGTCGCAGCGACCGACCTCGACCGTTTGACAGTGCGCGCACCGATTGCCGGCCAAGTGCTTCGGCTGAACATCCGGGTGGGAGAGTTTGCCAGTGCAGGCCCTCTGGCCGACCCGCTGGTGGCGATGGGGGCCGTCAACCCGATGCATGTCCGTGTTCAGATTGACGAAGAAGATGCCGCCCGTGTGGCAGCCGGTGCGCCGGCGCAAGGCAGTCTGCGCGGTGACGCCACGCGTCGCATCCCGCTGACCTTTGTCCGCTTTGAGCCGCAAGCCTTGCCGAAGAAGAACCTCAATGGCGGGGCTGAGCGGGTGGATACCCGCGTGGTTGAGGCGATTTATGCCTTCAATCCGGCTGGCGTTCAGGCCTTTGTCGGCCAGCAAATGGATGTCTTCGTCACCGCTCGGCCCATCAAACGGGCTGAGACCCTTAAGCCAGCAGCGGGGAATGGCAAATGAGCCGCCGGTCCTTTTCCGCTGTAACCGCCCTCGCCGCGATGACCCTCATGTTGGCAGGGTGTGCGACCTCGCCTGTGGCCAACGCTGAAATCGCCGCGCGGCAAAGCCTGCCAGACAGCTGGCAAGAGGCCCAAAATCTGCCTGCTCTGATTGTCACGCCCGACCCGGTCCTGACAGAATTGTTTGCTCGTGTGGCCGAGGGTCCAGATTTGGCGATTGCCCAAAGTCGCTTGAAGGAGGCCGAGGCGCGGCTGATGGTAGCCCGTGCAGCACTCTTGCCCAATCTTACCCTCACGGCGACCACCACACAAAGCGAAACAGATGGCGCAGATCAGACCATCAACAAGGTTGGGGCGGCTGGTTTGACTGTACCGATCGACCTGTTTGGTGCCAATCGCGCCCGGTCTGGCGCGAGCCGCGCCAGTCTTGAGGCAGCCCAATTGGAAGCGCGCCGTACGGCCAGCCTGACCCGCAATACTCTGGCCCAACTCTATATCAGTTATCGGGCTGCGCAGGCCCAAGTGGCTGTCACCGAAGCCAGCCTTGCCAGCGCCAATGAGAGCTTAAATCTGGCAAAGGCCCGTCAGGCTGCCGGCCTTGAAACCGGACTGGGCGTGGCACAAGCCACCAGCAATCGCGATGCAATTGCCGCCCGCCTGCCATCATTCCGTCAAGCCCAAGTTGCTTCCCGGCTTGGACTAGAGGCTCTGATTGGTGATAAACCGGGCAGTCTGGCGATATTGTTGGCCCCTGTGGCGGCAATTCCACAACTTGACTCCCGTCAGGCGGTTCGCAGTCCCCAGGATTGGTTATCGGCGCGCCCCGATCTTGTCGCCGCGCAATGGCGGTTGCGGGCAGCTGGACTTGATGCGCGCGCCGCTTTCCGTGACCGTCTGCCCAGTTTGTCAATTACCGCTCAAGGCTTGACGACCGATGCCGGGGCGGGCGCTTGGGTGGCTTCCAACAGCGTGGCAGGCACGGCCGCCATGACCCTGTTTGATTTTGGTCGCCTGCGTGGATTGGCTAAATTGGCAGGTGCGCAGGCTGAGACCGAAGCCGCCAATTACCAAAAGACGGTTCTTGATGCGATGGCGGATTTGGAGACCCAAGCCTCCGCCGTTCGCTTGGGCGAAGTCAGTGCTGCGGCCCAAGCTGCCAATGTGGCATCCGCTTTGGATCAGGCCAGGCTGGCGCGCGTGCGCTACACTTCTGGCCTATCGGGCTTTTTGGATGTCTTGACCGCAGAGCGGGCTGCTTTTGACGCACAGAGCGCGGAAGTGACCGCCAAATCAGAGGCGGCAAAGGCCCAATTCGCCTTTGCGTTGGCGCTTGGTTTGTAATGTGTCAGTTGTGTCACGTTTTTGTGACACAAGGCTTTGCATCGAAGAGGCGGTTTGGGTTAAGGAACGAGCCTCGCGCTTGACCGCACTGGTCTGGCAATTTGTCCGCCTACAGAGGACAGGACGCACCCTTTGACCCAAACTTTTGCTGCCCTTGTCGCTGGCATCGTGTTTTTTTCCAGCGCTGCAATGGCCCAAGGCGTAACACCCTTGGTGATACCAGCACCGGCTGCAGAGGCCGCAGCAACCGGCCTGCCGGACTGGCTGAATATTTCGGGTGAAGCGCGCATGCGCTATGAGAGTGTGGACGGCCAATTCCGCGCGGGCGGACGCGGAGGTGACCAAGCCCTCGCACTGCGCACCCTGGTTCTCGCTGAAGCCCGCTTTGATAAGGTCAATCTCGGCTTTGAGGTGCAAGATAGTCGCCATTTCTATGATGATGCCGGCTCGCCGACCAGCAATAGCGCGGTCAATGCTCTCGATATTCTGCAATTCTACGCGAATTTCGACGCCAGTCAGACCGGAATCGCTAAAGTGCTCGGCCATAATCAGGCCCGCCTGAAGCTGGGTCGGCAAACCCTCGACATTGGCAGTCGCCGCATCCTAGAGCGGGTCGACATGTCAAATGTGATCTTGAACTTCACCGGCGGCTACTGGAACTCAACCAATGCGCGCGGGGATATGTTTCATGCGTTGGCTGTTGTTCCAGTTGGCCGCTTGCCGACTGATTTTGCCAGCCTCCAGAAAGATGAAATCCAGCTCGACAAAGAAGAATGGTCGCGTGTTTTTCTCGGCCTTCATTACATTCGGGCCAATGTGTTGGCAGATCTTCTGCCGCGCACCAATCTTGAGCTATTCGTCTATCAATTGTCAGAAAAAGACAGCGCCAAGGTCGCCACACCCAATCGTGACTATCTTCAGCCAGGCTTTCGCTTGATCCGGCCACCGCGCCGGGGGCAATGGGATTTTGAGTTTGAAACTGCCTATCGAACCGGAACGCGGCGGGCCAGTTCAGCTGCGACCGATGTTACGGACTTAAAAGTGCGGGCAGGCATGGCCCATGTGCATCTGGGCTATACGTTTGACGCCCCGTGGCAGCCACGCTTGGCGCTTGATTGGGATTATGCCACGGGGGATCGCAATCCCAATGATGCCAAGTTCGACCAGTTTGAACGATTGTTTGGCGGGCGGCGCACCGACTTTGGGCATACCGGTATTTACGGCCCTTTGGCACCGGCCAATATCAACGCGCCTGGGTGGCGGCTTGAAGTCAGGCCCAATGCACGCTGGGATTCTCGTCTGACTTACAAGGCGGCCTTTCTTGACCAAGCTCGTGATGCATGGGTGATTGCCCAAGTGCGTGACCGTCAAGGCCAATCAGGCAAATTCATTGGCCACAGTTGGGATTGGCGTGCCCGCTATTGGATTGATCCGGGGAAACTGCAGCTTGAAGTCGGTGCAGCCACGTTGATACAAGGTCGGTTCGCTAAGACAGCACCCAATGCATCGCGGCAAGGAAACAGCAATTATGGCTTTGTCGCTCTCACACGCACCTTCTGATCAAGTGTGATCAAACAAATCCAGCGTGCGGGACCAGGCAAGATCAGCTTGCTCGGGCGCATAATCCTTTCCACGATCAGAAAAAAAGCCATGGCCGGCCGGATAAATATGGATCGGGACCTGCGGATGGGCGGCGGCAACTTCGTCAACCATAGCAAGTGGAATGCCTGAATCAGAATCCCCATAATGCAAATGAATGGGCACACGTGGGGTCTCGGCCAGAAACATATTGATCATCCGGCCATAAAAGCCCGACGCAGCTGTCAGGCTGTGACAGCGGCAAGCCGCGACCCAGGCCACCGTTCCGCCCCAGCAAAAACCCGTCACAAAGATGCGTGAATGCGTTTGGCCCAAATGGTCGATGGCCGCTTGGGTGTCACGAGTGACTTGATCCCAAGGCGTGTCGCGCACGGCTGCGAGGCCCTTGGCAATACCGTCCTGATCATAGGGGGCAATAAAGTCTGCTTCGATGCGGTTAAAGTACGCCGGGGCCACCACGTCAAAACCATCCCCGGCAAACCGCGCACACAAGGCCTTGATATTGGCATTGAGGCCGAAGATTTCTTGCGCCACTATGAGGCCACCGCGCCGTTTCTTGCCGTGCGCAGGCTCGAAAAGGGCGGGAATCCCGCTGCCAAGTTCAATCAAACCCATGTCCTAAAGCCTCCCTCTGGCCTCAGCCGCGCATCGCGGTATCAAGCTTTTCCTCTGTCACCGGATAGCCCAGATCGGTGCGAATCTTGAGAACACCGTCTTCGATCACGGGCTGAACGATGCCTTGCGGCCGGGCCGCCGCATCAGCCAAAGCGCCTGCTGCACTTTTTGACAAAGCCAAAAGCTCCAGATTGCGGGCTGTTGGGAAAATGATTTTGCGCCGACCCGCTGCCAGATCGTCCAGCGCGGCTTGAGGTTTGATCCACACCAGATCAACAGCCTCACTACCATCTTGCACCCCGTCTTGCCCTTCTGGCACTGGGGCCAAGAAAAAGCGGGTGTCAAAGCGCTTGTGCAGGGCCGGTGGCGGAATCCAGCGCGCAAACGGCTGCAAACTGGTGGTGGCCAGCCGCAGGCCATGACCGCGCACCAAAGGCTGAAACAGGCTGGCATCTTGGTCGACCCGCTTACGCATCGCGGTTAGGTCAAGCGCTTGGGCTCCGATGGGTGAGCCATCTCGGGTTGCCAGCAGAATGCCGGTTTCCTCATAGGCCTCGCGCAAAGCAGCAACCCGTGCCGCGCGCTCGTCTGCATCAAGGCCCTCCAGCCCATCGGCAGCCTCCAGCCACCCCGCGTCATAATCGGCAGGTTCGATCTTGCCGCCCGGCCACACCATGGCCCCACCCGCAAAGCCAATATTGGCGTGGCGCTCGACCATCAACACTTCAAGCCCGTCGGCCCCGTCGCGAACCAACAGGATGGTGGCTGCGGGGAACAAAGTGTCATCCATACTGGGGTTTCCGTTTCGTCATGATCTTGCCAAAGCGGCAGTGAAGTTACATGGGCACTGTCATGAACGACGTTGCCAATCATGCCAAGCATCTTTTGAACCAATCCGGTCAACCCAAGCGCCGCGCGGTACCACGTGTCAGCCCCCTGTTGCATCAAGCCGAACATGAGATGATTGAGACGGGTTCTGGCAAGATTGCCGTGTGGCACCTGCTTGGGGCACGCTATGCCGATCCGCCAGTCCTTTTGGTTCATGGTTGGGAGGATGATACCAGTCTATGGACCCCCCTGATCGCACTTTTGGCCGAACGTGGACGCAGCGTGGTGGCGTTCGACCTGCCGGGTCACGGCCATAGTGAGGGCGATCGCTGCAGTCTGGAATTGGCAGCTGAAGCCATCCTGACGCTGGACCGGCGTTTCGGCCCGTTTGCAGGGGCGGCAACGCACTCCTTTGGCGGGCCAGCCATCACCCGGGCCATGCTGGACGGTCTCAAACTTGCTCGGGTGGTTCTGATCGCCCCGCCCGTGGCCCAAGCCCGTCAGTTTGAGCGCGCCTGGCGGCGCTATGATGTCCCCGAAGACTTGATATCGGCGGCTTTGGCCTTAGGCCATGACGAAGGCCGCTTCTTTGACTTGGCCGCTGCTGCCCCGCACATGCAGGCCGAAGCTTTATTCATCCACTCGGCCGATGATGCACAATGCCCGGCAAATGAAGGTGAGCGGGCAGCCAAAGCCTGGCCCGGTGCCCGCTTTTGGGGGGTGGACGGCTTTGGCCATCGCGCATTGGTGCAGGATGACGACATTGTCGCCACTGTGGCGGCTTGGCTGGACAGCTCGAGTGCTTTTACGAGCCGTTGACGCACCAGGCTGCGCGCAGCTCTCATACAGTGTTTCAGCCCAAAGTCGGAAGTCAGGTTCGAGACGTCGCAAACAAGGCGCTGGTCAGGGTGCGCCATAATCAGCCGCACTGCGCGCTGCCCGATGAAATGCCAGCCGCCCAGCATAATCGCGGGGGTCTTTTTTGCGCACCAATGCCCCGTCCATCGGGGTCATCCAATCAACCAACCGGGTCAGGAAAAAGCGCAGAGCCGCCCCACGCGCCAAAATGGGCAGTGCGTCCCGTTCAGCTTGGCTCAGCGGGCGTACACTTTCATAGCCTGAGATCAAGGCCCGCCCTTTGACCAGATCAAATTCCCGCCCATTGGCTTCAAAGCACCACGCGTTCAGCATGACCGCCACGTCATAGGCCAAAAAATCATTGCAGGCGAAATAAAAGTCGATCAGCCCGCTGACCTCATCGCCCAGAAACAAAACATTGTCTGGAAATAGGTCTGCGTGAATTATCCCTTTGGGCAGATCTGTCGGCCAATCAGTGCGAAATAAGGCCAGATCGGTATCTACTGCGGCAGCGATCCCTGGTTCGAGCGCCTCGGCCTGGCGAGACCGTCCTTTCCAGAGACTAGGCCAGTCCCGCGGTCCTAGGTCATTGGCGCGCGTGCCTGAAAAATCCGACAGCGCCTGATGCAAACGCGCTAAAGCGGCCCCAACCGCGCGGGCATGACTGGCCGGTGGTCGTTTTGTAGAAACCCCGTCGAGAAAGCTGCACAGGGCCGTGGGCTTGCCTCGGATCATTTGTGTCAGCAGGCCATCCGTTGTCCGGATGGGGCGGGCTGCTGGTAGGCCCGCATTCGCCGCCTGCTCGGTCAGGCCAAGATAAAAGGGCAGGTCCTCCAACGCGACGGACTTTTCGTAAATCGTCATGATGAAGCGGCCCTGATGGGCTTCGACCAGAAAGTTTGAGTTCTGGACCCCCTCGGCAATACCTTTAAAATTGCGCAGGCCTTCTAGGCCCCAGCCGCGCAATAAGGCGGCAAGTTCATCGTCACTGGGTTCTGTATAGACGGCCATGGCCGACTATCGCACCTTTGCCGCCAGTCTGACAATCCAGCCACCGGCTTGGGTCGGCATGGCGCGCACAAGAATGCCTTGCGCAATCCCTTCGCGCAGACGCCGCCCGACGGGCTGAAACAGCGTTTCACCACCACCGGGGCGGGGCGGGTCAAACCGAAACCACAGACGGACCTCGTCGGTTGAACGATGCTCCTGCAAGGCCGCCTCCACAAGCGCCAGCGCCTCCACCGCACCCTTGCCATTGAGGTCGATTGTTGCGCTGACATCGAGATTGTCAGTCGACAGGGCGCTGGCATCGTCGGGCTCGAAAAAGGGCACGTTTGTCAATCTCTTTCTAAAGGTTTTGAAGGATATGTGAATCACATGCCTTGTTGTGAACCACCTGTTTACGCAAAAAGTACTGAAATTCATTTTATAGCAAGGTCTTGAGAAGATTCGATTCACTATCCGCCTTCAGATTGTTCTCACGGACGCCGCAAACAGGTGTGCGATGACAACAAGAACCGGGCCCAGAAAAGGGCCAATAAGGTTAGGGGATAAAGATGGCTTTTGATATGAGCACTGCCGCACCAATGGTGATGGCCAGCGACGTTGAACCCGGTGATGCCGGCTTGGATTTGTTTGCACTGGGTCTGTCGCATGCAACCGGTGTGGGTGCAGAAATCGACTATGTTGAAGCTCACAAGTGGTTCAATATTGCCGCAATGCGCGGCGATGAGGAAGCCAAGCTGCGTCGTCAGGAATTGACCGCCATGATGACACAAACACAGGTCTCAGCAGCCCAACGTGCTGCCCGCGAATGGCTGCAGCGCTCCGCTAACTAAGTTTTGCTAAGGAATGGCTGCCATCGGTGTGGCTGGCCGATTCAAACGTGGACTTAGCGAAAATTATTACCGATGCTGTAATTGAAGCCAATGGTGACGGGCAACGCGTCGCGAACGAATTGCTGGGTGAACAGACCCAGTTCTGCCACAGTCGACTTGGGGACCCAAACCACGTCAAACCGACGCAGGCGCGGCAATTCGGCCATTAAGGCTTGGCTGGACCAAGCGGATTTGAGATTATAGATCCGCATGAAGGGCTGTCCGCCTGCACCTCGGCGCAGGACAACCACTTCCTCGCGGCGCGCAGAGTTCAGAAAGCCCCCGGCCAGCACGATTGCTTGCAGGGGGTCTGTCTCGCCGGTCAGATCATAGATTCCGGGCTTGGCAACCTCGCCGCCGACATAGAATTTCTGTGAGGCGAAACTTTCAGGGGCCAAAGTCACAACCGGATTACGAAGCAGCGCTCCATACTGGCTTTCCAGATCCGATTTAAGGTCATCCAATGTCCGATCCCCCGCCATCATGGGCGCTAGCATGGGCGGGTGGATGCGCCCATCGGGGGCCACGGTCAGTTTGCGATTAATTTCTGGTGCGCCAATGGACTGAAAATCAATGACATCACCGGGAAACAAACGATAGGCTTCATCCTGAGATGTCCAGCTGGGAAATGTTGCGACGGCCGGAAACTCAATGGTTGCCACGCTGCCAGGTGTGCGCCATTGGGCCCCTTCCGTGCGCAAGGCATCGACATAGCCGCGCGGCGCACATGCACTCACAAACAGCCCAAGACCCACAGACAGTGCCAGTCGGACGCGTGATGTCCAGCCGTGTGACCTGACAGCAGGTTTGTTTGGCATGTTGGATCAGTCCCATAGGCAAAGATTTGGTGACTTTGTTAGAAACCCAATCGTTAAACGTTTCGTTAATGAGTAATGGTTGATTAACGGATAAGGTTAGCAAAATGCTTGTCCAGATTCGGCCACGCGCGGAACTTTGAATGACTTACCAGTCGGGCCCAACATATCCTCGCTCAGGCGGCATGGCACCGATTGGCTATGCGCGTCCGCAGCTTGATTTGGCCGATGTCATCAGCCTTTTGTGGCGCGAAAAATGGCTCATGCTGATTGTTTTTGTGCTGATTTCTGCCATTGGCATCGCCTTGGCCAGCACGCAGCAAAAGACCTATGTCGCCGGTGCACGCCTGTCGATTTTGTTGGGACAGGAATATGTGTTTCGTCCAACGGTCGGGGATGCAGGCGGGGGGAGTGCCCCCAAGCAGGAACAAATCGTTCAATCCGAAGTCGAAGTCATCAAGTCCGCCCAAGTGGCTGAGCGGGTGATTCGTAAAATTGGCCTTGACCAAGTGTTTGGGCCTGAGGAAATACGCGTTAGCCAAGGCCCAGATACGCCAGAGCGGCGTATCGCCTTCGGCGTCGATCAGTTTCAGCGCAATTTTACCGCCGACGCCACTGCCAATACAACCGTGATTAAGCTCAGCTATCGCGCCAAGGACCCCGCTGTGGCGGCAAAAGTCCTCAACGCGATGATTGACGAATATCTGTCCTATCGCCGTGAAGTCTTGTTTGAGGATTTGACAGGCTCGCTCAAAGTTCAGCGCAGCGAGTTCGAGACGCGCTTGCAAGAAGTCGAAGGTGAGGTGACGGCATTTCTGGGGGCCAATGGCGTTGCCGACTTCGAAGCCGAGCGACAGGCATTGCAGGGCTTGCTCAGCAGCGCCCGCGCTGATTTGCTAAACGTGCAGTCGCGCCTGCGTGAGGCCGAGGGCCGGTATGCGTCGAGTGATCGCAGCTTTCGCAATGAACCCCGTGAAGTACGCCTGTCGTTTGAAACCGACACCTCGCGGCGGCGGCTGGAATTGACCACGCAATTGGCAGAGCTGCAGACCCGCTATACCGATCAAAGCCAACCTGTTCAGGACATGCGTCGGCGGATCGAGGCTCTCGATGCTGTGCTGCAATCCGAACAAGGTCGCGCCGCAGGTACAACCAAGACTGGGGCCAATCCCGTCCGCGATACATTGGCCGCCGACCGGGCGCGCAATGCTGCGGAAGTTGAAGCACTGACCCAACGCGAAGCGATTCTTGAGGCCCAGGTCGCCCAATTGCAGGCGCGTGCTGTTCAATTAAGCCAAGCCAAACCGATGTTTGATGATCTGATGCGGCGCAAGGCTATTTTAGAAGAACAAGTCCGCCAATTCTCAACGCGGGAAGCTTCCTCCCAAGCGCAAAATGAAATTAGTCGCACATCGAATGAGAATATTCGGGTCATTGAACGGGCGACCGTACCCACGCGCGGCAAGAGCTGGAAGCGCGAACTTGCGATGTTGGCCATCTTCTTTGCCGGCATTACCGCCTTGGCAGCGGGGGGTATCCGGGCCTTTGCCCGATCCAATTTCCCGACCGCAGCATCTGTCGGGCGAACCTTGGGGCTGCCGGTCTTGGCAGTTGTGGCGCGCTGAGCGCGATGCCGCTGGTCTTCGCGCAGAAGGGCCCGTATCGGGATTGATCGAATCTGGTTGAAATATAGGGTGCACTCAGCCAATGACACGCGCAGGCCAGTTTCCGCTTCATGAGTCCGGTTCTGGTCAGACACTCGTCCTTCAAGTGCGTGAAATGGGGATTCGATGGCCAGCATTCAGGCGCAGATGAACGGAGTCTGGTCCGCGGTTGCAGCAGCAACCGGCGGGGGCGGGGCTGCGGTCATGTTTGTTGGTGCGCGGTCGGATGTGGGCATTTCTGAGGTCGCACGCGCTTTTGCTGAAGTGGCTGCCGCCCGCGCTGCGCGCGCAGCTTGGCTCGTCGATTTGGATTTCTTCGGACCTGGCCAGTTTGCTGCCTATGGCGGCGAACAAGCTGCCATGAAGGGCCCCTTCGATATGACATTTGCCACCCAGCCATTCTGGCGAGCCCAGCCCAAAGCGGCCGATGGCAGCCAGGGTGAGGGGGCTTTGGTGAGTTTTCGAACCCCCGTGCCAAAGCTTTTCGTCAGCCGCTTCAACCGCGCTGCCTTGCAAGCCGGTCAGAAAATGCAGGTCAGTCCGGCGCCCTCTTATTGGCAAGCGGTGCGCAAGGCGATTGACATGACAGTGGTTGACGCCCCGGCGCTGGAATATTCTCGCGCGGGGTTAGCCTTGGTCCCGGACATGGATGGCGTCATTCTGGTAATCGATAGCCAGATCAGCGATGTGCGGGAGTCCATTGATCTGCGCGATGAGATTATCGGTCGCGGTGGACGCTGTCTCGGAATCGTGGTGACTGAAACCGCATCCTCTGGGTTTAAGCTCCGCCGACAGGCCTGACATAGTGGCAAACCGCACCTCATCTGTACGCTGGGACCTTGGGGTGCTGGCGCTGGCTTTGGCCAGTTTCAGCGCAGCCGCCTGGCGCTTATGGCCCGGCGCTGCTGGCATGGCTGAAGCCCCCGCCGGGGCCGTGTTGCTCAAGGCTGGGATTGCCGCGCTGGGCCTTGTGGGTTTTGCGGTGCGGTGGGAGTATTTCTGGCCGCTGGCCCGTGCGCGGCTTGAAACCCTCTTTGTCTTGGCTGTCTGTCTCGCCTCCACCCTGTGGGCCGTAGATCCGGCTTTGGCGCTACAGAATGGCTTGTTGGTCGTGCTGGTCTGGATTTTTGGCTGGGTTGTGGCGGGCCAATTCTCCAGTCGCCTTTATGCCCATCTCATTGCCAGTGCCGGGGTCATGATGGTTCTGGGACATATGGTCGCCAGTCAAGCCTTCACCAATCCGGCCGCATTACCAGACATCGCCGAAGCCGACCTCAGTTTTGCGCTGATTGGGGGTTTATGGGCGGCGGTGACGCGCGGTCGCTGGCGCTGGGTGTGGCTGGCTTGGACAGTTGTGGTGGCAGTTATATGCGGCCTCTCTGGACATTGGGTGGCGTTGTTGGCCCCAGCAATAGGCGGGCTTGCAGGCTTGGTTGGCTTGGCTTGGACGTGGCTGGGCGCCCGCATTATTTGGACGCCAATCCATGTCGCCATTTTGGTGGCCTTTTTGATTGTCGCGCTGACCTTCGGTTTTTTGTTCGGGCCGATTGAGCTTAATCTCATGAGCGACACCGGGCCCAGCCTATTGGGCTATGGATTAGGGGTTGTCGGCTCGACATGGACGGATGGCTTCTGGGGTGGGCTTGGCCTGGCTGGCGGGTTTATCGTTGCTATCTGGCTGATGGTGAGTACGTTTCGGATCCTGTTCGGGCTTGGCCAGGAGGGACCTGATGGGGTGTTTGTCCTTGCTGTTTGGACTGCCAGTGTTGTGGGTCTTTTGAGCCTCTCAGACTCTGTGTTGATTGCTGGACCTTGGATTGCGCTGATGGCGGGAGTGAGCTTTGGCCTGCGCGCCGAAAGTGTTCGACCCACGGCTGTCAGTCCATCGCAGCCTATTCCAAGACCAGCTTCACCCCGTCCAGCCCATCTGCCTCCGCGCGCGCCGATCCGACGTTAAAGCGCTTCGGCCGCCCACAGGGCGCGCCAGAGGCGGGCGGCAAAGGCCCGCAAGCCGATCGGCAGCCATTCTGCCAAGGCGATAGCCCGCATGAATGCTTTGAGGAGGCCCCGCGCCGGGATGTGTTTCATCAAGCGCGCCATCTGCGTGCTCCGCAATGCTGCCATCTCTGGATGCCGGTCTACCATGCGGCGAAAATTGCCTGCAGCCTTGGCGAACTTGTCCAGCAAGACGGCGGCTTCATCCAGTCCCAGATGGGTGGCCGGTATATCCACATGGCTGACAAAATGACCCTGTGCCGCTGCCCTCAGAGCCCAATCCACATCTTCCCAGCCCCAACCGATAAAGTCGGTGTCAAACGGGATGTCAGCAAGGATCGACTTGCGGACCAAAAGGTTGGATGTCGCCAGCGCCAATGGCCCGCGATGCTGGCGTGCTGCCGCTGGATCACAATCGCTGCCTTCAGCAATATGTTTGGCCAAGGCCAGAGCCGCACAATCGGGTATTTGCAAGGTCGAATATCCGCCATAGGCGATGGCAGTCTGGTCGGCTTGAGCCAGCTTGACCCATTGGGCCAGAAAATCTGGACGATCAGGTGCCATGTCTGAATCAAGAAAGAGGATGAAGGGGGCGGTGCTTGCCGCGATCAGGCGGTTTCGGGCAGCCGAGCGCCCCTGATTATGGGTCAGTGTGATGAGCTTTGCTGGGGCTGGCACCTCATCCAGCAGGTCCGTAACCGCCCGTGTCAGGGCTGGGCTGCCTGAACCGTCATCTACCAGCAGCAATTCAACCGGCAAAAGCCCAACTTGATTGGTGAGCATGCTGATGAGCGGGCAGGGGTCGTTGCGAAAGAATGGCATGGCAACGCTTAGCGCGACAGACGTAGCGGCCTGAACGCCATTGTCATGGATGTGCTCGCCGCTCATGCCACATGCCTCCGTGCCCAGCGCGCCCAAAGCGATCGAGCAAAGCTGCGTGCGCCAGCCACATCCAGCAGAATGACAAACACGCCATAGCTCAGCCCGCCCACGGCCGACTTGATGATGAGATCAGGCAGCGGGCCGATTGATGGCACCGCAAGAACCACCCCTGCCATACCCCCGCAGGCAAGCGCGATCTTTAAGGTCTGGTCGAGTGGGATCGGCAAAGCGACATAGCGTCGCCCGACAATGGCCAGCATCATCATACCAACGCCATAGGAGGCCACATTGGCATAGGCCGCCCCCATCAGCCCGAAGCTCGGCAACAGCATGACATTCAGTCCCAAATTGGTGATGACGGGCACCAAGAGCAAAATAGCGCGCTGTAAGGCCTTTTTCGACAGCATGAAGGCTTCTGAGAAATAGTCGCACATGCCGGCCAATAGTGCTGAAAAAGCGATCCACGGCACGATTTGGACTGCCCGGTCACGCAGAGCTTCCCCGATTAGGAATTCGCATATTGGGGCGGCGAGCAGGCCAAGTCCCAAGGCAGCCGGGGCACCAATACCCAGGCGGACAACATAGCCTTGGTGGGCCGCCTTGACCGCAGCAGCAGGTCCACCGCGTTCATAGGCGGCGATGAGGATTGGAGTTACAGCCGCCGCCCCCCAGGTAAAAATGATGTCGAGAATCCGTGCCCCAACCTGATAGCCCGCCGAATAGGCCCCCACATCGCCCTCACCGAGAAAGGCAGCGATGACAAAACGGTCACCACTGGTCAGCGCTAGACTGAGGATCAGGCCACCGGCGAGCGGGGCACCATAAGCCAAATAGGCGCGCGCCCGTTCAGGCTGAAACGCGCCAGCCCGTGCGGCCAAAAACAAGGCGGGCCCTTCTATCAGGAGGACGATCAGGGAAGCGATCAGCATGCCAATAAACGGGCCTTCTGGGCCCATGGCAAACAAAATGACGGCACTAATACCCAGCCCAAAACCTAAGCCAATATGCAGCGTCTCAACCACGGCATAACGTGTGGCTTCCTGGGCCATGCGGCGGGTTTCCAGCGCAATCTTGATGAGCGACCGGGTGATAACACTGCCAAAGGCGATTGCGATCACGATCTTCAGATTCACATCGGCTGGCCATAGCAGCAAAGCGGCAATCGAGACCAGAGCAAAGCCGCCAGCGCACCAACTAAACAGCTTGAGCAAGGTGGCGAAATGCGCGGGCTTTTCGCCTTTTTCAGCCGCTTCCGCATAAAAGCGTGCCGCAGCTGCCTCAATCCAGACCACCGAAATATACTGCGCCAATGTCATGGCCGCGTAGACGAGTGTGTATCGGCCATAGGCGTCATCGCTCAACAATCGGGTCAGAATCGCGACCATGCCGAAGCTGCTCAGCGCCAGCGCCAGATTGGGGGCCAGATAGGCCAAAAGGTGGCGGCCCATCACCGGATCTTACTCTTGTCACCCATCAGGGCCGGCAGGGTTCGCACCATAATCCACAGGTCAAACCAGAAGCTGGCTGTGCGGATATAGGCTAAATCAAAGGCCACACGTGCGGCTACGTCTTCGGCAGTATGCACCGGCCCGCGCGATCCATTGATTGCAGCCCAACCTGTCATGCCCGGCTTAATGCGGTGACGGTGGGCATATTCGGCCACCAAGGCTTGGCTGTCCTGTTCGCCTGTTTTCATGCCAATGGCATGGGGCCGCGGCCCAACCAGCGACATCGATCCCCCCAGCACATTGAACAATTGGGGCAATTCATCCAACGACGTCTTGCGGATGAAGCGACCAATAAAGGTCACACGGGGATCGTCCTTTTGGACCTGAAGGCTGGCCGTGGCATCGGCAGTTTCCACCCGCATGGAGCGGAACTTCCAACACAAAAACGGTTGGTTATTGAAGCCATGACGAGTCTGCCGGAAAAAAATCGGCCCGGGACTGTCCAGTTTGATTGCGAGCCCAGTCAAAACCATGATCGGACTGACCAGGATGAGGATGATCGTGCCCAGCACCAGATCCTGCACCCGCTTCCAGAATGCCCGACGGGCATCTTCGGGGGCACCCGACACATAAGCAACTGGTAGGCTGCCCATGCGGCCAATCGTGGTCCCCTCGCTGTCAAAGCCCTGCATATCGATGGCAAGCACCAATTTGTTGGGCATGGCCCGTAAGCGGTTGACCAAATGCAGGACCCGGCTTTGGGCTGTGCTGGACACCGCCACAATCACCCGGTCAATCCGAGGCAAATGCGACCATTCCATCAGATCGTTCAGGTCGCCCAGCAGGGGCACATGGTGGGGCAAGGGGCCTGCACGTTCCAGTCGGTCATCAAAGACCCCTAGAATGGTCAAATCCCCGCCCTGCGCATGGGCTTCCTCGATGAGACGATGGGCCAAAGGTGTGGCCCCGACGATCACCACATTTAAGGAAAACAGACCTGCCCGGTTCATCAGGCTCAATACGAGAGCCAAAAGGCAGTGCAGACCGAGGATTAATGATCCCGCCAACAGGCTGGCCACACCGGCTTCCCAGGCCCCGTGACTTGGATGGCGGCCAATAAGTGTCGCCAGAACTGCCCCGACCAGAGCGGCGGCAGGGACCGCCAGAATAATCGCGCCCAAAGTCTTTAGGCCATGGTCGGTCACTTTGGGTTCCACATCAAAGCGGTACAAGTCATGCTCACGCAGGACCCACCACAAGACCAGCCCGCCAAATCCCATCGGCAAACAATCCGCCAACGAAGTGTGCAACAACCCGGCATGGGAAATCACAGCCAGCACCACTGCCATGCTGGCTAGGATGACCAGAAGATCGATGAAGTTCATGGCCTTGCCGAAACTGGAGCGATACCAACGTGCCCCACGCGCGGCCTTGCGCGCGCCGACCAGCGGCGGCTCTTGGGGTGGGGTTGTCACAGGATCAGCCCCGTCCATGGCCGAAAAATAATTCATACCCAAGCATAGCAGACGGGAGTAGACGCCCTGTTAACGACAATGCCATCCTGCTTATGCCCATGCAGCCCATCCATCATGACGGGCCAGTGCAGCTTGACTGATCAGGCGGTCTTGCTCTGCCCCCGATGATCGGGCTATCAGAGCCCAGCGCGGAGACGTGGCCGAGAGGCTGAAGGCACTCGTTTGCTAAATGAGCGTGCTCCAAAAGGGCACCGAGGGTTCGAATCCCTCCGTCTCCGCCAGTTTTTCCCTGTTTTTTCAGACATCAAGCCCGCATGTGCGATTGCGGTGCGGTGGGTGTCGTGGCCATGGTGCTCACCCCGCCCGATCATCCTCACGGACGGCGGCAAGGATCTCCTCAGCCAATGGGCGATCTTCACCCTGCAGGGCGCGGGCAAGGGCGAGGGCACCGATCATGGCGGCAAGCCGTGCGAGGGCGGTCTGGCGGTCATGCCCTTTTGTGGTGGCCTTAAGATAGTTTTCCATACCTGCTGCAAATGCCGCGCGCACCGCTTGGGGCTGTCGGGGAATGTCTGACAGGGTAGCTGCGATCGGGCAACCCGCCTCAACATCGTCCAGATGCGGTGTTGAAAGATAGCCACACAGGAAAGCCTCAAAGCCCGCGTCATCAACGGCGCTTCCGGCATAGCTGGTTGCCTCCGCCAATGCCTGGGCAACGGTTTCGGCCGCCAATTGCTCCTTTGACGGAAAATAGCCGTAAAAGCCGCCATGGGTCAGCCCGGCCCCATCCATAACTTCGGCCACGCCGAGCCCCTCTGGTCCCTTGATGCGCAAGAGCCGCCCTGCCGTTTCTAGGATGGCTTTGCGGTTCTGCGCCTTCTGCTCTGCCGAAACCTTCATGCGCTGCCTGTTGACCCCCCCTTGACACTATTCATGACAGCCATCATGAATAATTAATGATGATGATCATCATGATAAGGAGATTGGCATGGATTTGCAACTGGCAGGCAAAAATGCCCTCGTGACCGGGTCCACCAGTGGGATCGGGGCGGCGATCGTGCGGCTTCTGGCGCGGGAAGGCGCGGCTGTGATTGTGCATGGTCGGCGCACCGAGGCGGTTGCTGACGGGGTGGCAGAGCTGACCCGCGACGGGTTTAGGGCGGCCGGTGCCGTGGGGGATGTGTCGACCGAGGCTGGAGCGGATCAGGTGGCTGGTGCGGCACTGGCGGCGTTCGGCGGGATTGATATTCTGGTCAATAATGCCGGCCTGCTGATTGCGCCTAAAGCGCCCGCCCCCGGCGATTGGTTGACAGATTTGGGCGCATCTCAGGCCAGCGCGCTTTATGAGGCCAATGTCAATTCGGTGTTCAGAATGGTTCGCCGGATTGTGCCGCAAATGAAGGACCGCGGCTGGGGGAGGGTCGTCATGCTCGGCTCGGTTGCTGCTGCAATGCCACGCGAAGCCTTCCCACAATATTCCCTGACAAAAGCGGCCAATTTGAACCAGATGGTCAGTCTCTCGCGGCTGCTGGCCGGCACGGGCATTACGGTCAATGCGGTCTCACCCGGTCTGGTTCGTACCCCCGCAGTCGAACCCATGATCCGCGGCTGGTCACAAAGTTTTGGTTGGGGTGAGGATTGGGACGTGATCGAGCATAATGCGGCCACCCATGTGCTGAACACACCAACACGGCGTCTTGGTCGTCCCGACGACATTGCCCGGGCGGTGGCTTTCCTTGCAAGCCCACAGTCCGACTTCATCAACGGCGCAAACCTGCGTGTCGATGGCGGCGCGAACCCCACTGTGAATTGACCCGCCAACGCCTCCCCACTTCGCCCCCGGCACTTAGGCAAACCCCGGGGCCTACAACACAGGACGAAAGGAAAATCAGATGGCCCATGCTCTTGTTCTCATCGCCAGCCCGAATGGTGCTGCCTCCGTTTCTCGGGCCATGCTCGATCGATATCTTGCCCGCCGGAAGGTCAGGTTTCCTGATGAAACCTTGACGATCCGCGACTTGACCTTGCCGGAAAATGCCTTGCCCAATCTCAGTGCGGAATTCATCACCGCCATGTTCCTGCCGCCGGATGCCCGTACGCCAGAACAGGCGCGCGAGCTTGATGTGTCTGATCAATTGGTTGGCGAATTTCAGGCTGCCGACACATTGATCGTGGCGACACCCATTCATAATTACACCGTGCCAACACCTTTGAAGGCCTGGATTGACCATGTCAGTCGTCCCGGCATGACGTTTGCCTATATTGATGGCAAGCGACAGGGTTTGGCCCATGCACGTTCGGCTGTTTTCCTACTGTCCAGCGGGGGCATTTATACCTCAGGCCCGCAAGAGGTGGAGGATTTCCTTGCCCCCTATCTGCGTCATATGATGGTGTTCTTTGGAATTCCTGACGTAACCGTCTTGCGCGCCGAGGGCGTGGCCTGGGACGCACCATTCGCCATTGCGCAGGCAGAAGCCCAGATTGATGCAGCGATCTGAGCCTGAAAGCCAGCTCAGCCCAAACCCGTGAAACGAGCGCCCGACTGATCCAAAATGACCTTTAGAGGCCTTCCGCCGGCGCTTCTGGTACCATGAGGCGATAGCCAATTCCGGGTTCATTTCTTATGAAGGTCGGACGGGAAGGAACTGGCTCGATTTTCTGTCGTATCGCGCGGACGGCGACCCGCAAGTATTCGATGTCCTTTTCGTGTGCCGGCCCCCAAACCTCACGCAGCAATTGCGCGTGAGTCAACACCCTTCCTGCATGCCGGGCTAGCAAATCGAGAAGCGCATATTCTTTCGGAGCGAGGTGGACTTCTGACTGATTGCGCTGGATGCGACGCGCTCCAAGATCAAGCCTCACATCACCCAGCTGAAGCACATCAACGCGACGTCTTTGCGGTGTGCGGCTTCGTAATGTCGCGCGCAGTCTAGCCAAGAGCTCATCGGTATCAAATGGTTTAACAACATAATCAGCCGCACCGAGGTCAAGGGCGGCAATCTTCTCGCTGATGTCGTCTCGTGCAGACACCACGATGACACTTATTCCCAAATCTGTAAATTGCTTTACGAGCTCAATTCCATCCCTGTCTGGCAAACCAAGATCAAGCAATGCCACAGGCGGGGAGGACGTGCGGGCAAGATGAAGCGCTTCACGCCCATTTGTGGCTGTAACAACGTGATGTCCACCTCGCTCAACTACTGCCCGCAATAACCTCAAGATGTGGGCCTCGTCATCGACAATGAGGATGGCGGCGCTCATGACTTTGGCGGCTCGCCGTAAAACTCCACAACAAATTCTGCGCCTGTTCCTGTTGGTCGGTTTCTAACCGTTACAATGTGCCCCAAGGCACGGGCGAATGCATCCACCACCGAAAGTCCAACCCCTAACCCTGGTGCCCGGTCCCCATGTGTCCCACGTCTGAACAGACCAAATAAATCGGCCACATCGTCATCAATTCCTGGGCCCTCATCCAGAATGACAAGCCTCGCACCCCCATCCGCCGATTCAGCTCGCACCTCTATATTGCTTGATGCCGGGCTGTATTTCGCCGCATTTTCCAAAAGATTGACGACAATATGGTGGAGCATAATGGGGTCGCTTTGAATGAGTGGGGTCTCGTCTCCAATCCAGATATGGACTCGATCCTTTGTCGTGACTGGCAATGCATCAATCGCTGCATCAATTGTGTCGGTTAAGTCAATGCTGCAGACGATCGGTAATCGATCGTTGACCTCAAGCCGAGCGAGCTCAAGCAAATTGTGCAGTGTGCGCTCAAGACGGAGAGCATCGGCGCGCAAGAGTTCGGTTTGGGTTGGATCATGGCCGCTCAAACCTTCAAGGCCAGCCCGAAGCGCCGTCATTGGGGTGCGCAAATCGTGGCCAATGGAAGCAAAAATTGCTCGGCGCATGGTTTGTGCATCTGCTTTGCGTTGGTCAGCCTCCATCCGCGCCGCAAGTTCTATCCGATCGAGCGCGTCTGCCGCTTCATCGATTATCTTTCTAACTAAGCCAAGGCGCGCATCGGGCAAACCAGCACCGTCAATCCGAGCCAGAAGAGCCCGACGGCCTGTGCGAGCGGCGACATAAATAGCTGAGGCATCTGAAAACAGAGGTAATCCGCGTCCGGTGACGTCTCGATGAACAATGGCCCAGCGGGCGGCGGCCTCATCTTGACTGCCGGGTGGGGCGAGATCGTGATTGGTTTCTGCAATGGCACAACCGAAAGACGTGCAATTTGTAACCGCGCGGACGGCAACTTCAATAATCAGCTCTCGTGTACTAGCTGAGAGAAGCTGATGGGTCATTGCCGAAAACAATGCGCTGTCGGTTGCATCCTCCCTTGCGCGGTCGCCCGCGGCTGCAAGGCGAGCGGAGACAGATGCGGCTACAACAGCAACCAGCACATATACCCCCAAAGTCACCAGATCCCCTGACTTAGCGATCGCGAAGGTGAGCCGTGGCTCAAGCGCAACAAAGTTAAAGACCGCTCCAGCCAGGATAGCTAATCCAAGACCCAAAACTCTTCCGCCACCAGAGGCCGCCAAGACAACTGGGATCAGGAGAAGAAGCGCGAGATTGGCAGTGCCCAAGTTAGGCCATATGATTCCAGCCCAACCGAGACCGAAAGTGATAAGTAGAGCAAAGCCAAGCGAAATTGTTCGGTCAGCACTTTTGGCTCGAAGATCAGGCATCATCAAACCCGCACCCGAGAGCCCAGTTCCACAACGCGGTCAGGAGGAATTTGGAAGAAGGCGGTTGGATCTGCAGCATTGCGGTGCAGGAAACTATAAATAACTGCTTGCCACAAGGGTAGGCCTACCTCAGCGCTTGGTGCCAGACTGTTGCGACTGACAAAGAATGAAATGCCGTGTGCAGGGATCGGGACCTGCCCATCTCGATGCAAATCAGTTGGTACATCTGGGCTTTCCATGTAGCCATAATGCAAGGTGGCGCGAGAAAAGCGCTCATCTAAGCATTCAACAATCAGGCGCTTGTTCGATGCCACATGGGGTTCAGTTGACGTGCGCACTGTCAATAGGATGTTGTTTTGATGCAAAACCTGATTGTGCTTTAGGTTGTGTAGAAGTGCTGGTGGGGCAAGCTCAGGATCCGCTGTGAGAAAGACTGCGGTACCGCGAGCAGTGGGGATGGGAGTCTTGGCGAGATTAGTCACCAAATCACTTGTCTTAACCGTCTCACGGCTCGCTTGAGCGGCAAGAAATGCCCGCCCGCGTGCCCAAATCCCGATCAGGCCGGCTATCAACAGGCCCACGACAAGCGGTACCCAGCCACCTTCGGCCACGCGCAGGATGTTCGCCCCGAAGAAAAACATGTCCAGAGCCAAGAGCGGCAGAATGATTGCCACAGCCTTGACCAATGACCACTGCCACAATTTCCATACGACCAAAAAGGCCAGCATTGTGGTCACAACCATGGTGCCGGTCACGGCAATACCATACGCAGCAGCCATCTTGGACGATGTTTGGAAGCTTAGGATCAGGATCAAAACACCTAGGGCCAATAACCAGTTGATCGCAGGCAGGTAGATTTGACCCGAATGGCTGGCACTGGTTTGGCGCAGCGTCATGCGCGGCAGCAGGCCCAAAAGGACAGCTTGCTGGGTCAAGGAAAAGGCACCGGTGATGACGGCCTGACTTGCGATGATGGTGGCCGCTGTGGCCAGGCCCACCATCGTCAGTCTGAACCATTCCGGGGTCATCAGAAAGAACCAGTCGGCTGGCTGTAGGTTAAGTCCTTGGGCGGCGGCGGCTTCAAGTTGCAATAGCGCGAATGCACCTTGCCCGAAGTAGTTCAGGGTTAGTGAAGGGAACACGAGCAGATACCAGCCAAGTTGGATCGGGAAACGGCCAAAATGACCCATATCGGCTGTCAGCGCTTCCGCCCCCGTTACGGTCAGAAAAACCGCGCCCATGACAAGGAGTCCTACTTTGCCGTGGGTCAGCAGAAACTCGATTCCGTACATCGGATTTAATGCTGACAGGATTTGTGGCGCTGCCAGCATGTTGAAAAGTCCGACCGTCCCTATGGCTAGAAACCAAACTACGCAGATTGGCCCGAACCAGCCCGCAACAGCTGCCGTTCCTGAGCTTTGGATCAAGAACAGGACGACAAGCAAGGCAATGGCCATGGCTATAATCATGTTATGGCTCAATAGCGGCGCGACAGCTGGGACTGATTTTAAGCCCTCCACAGCGGAAAGAACCGACAGCGCCGGAGTGAGAATGGCATCACCATAGAATAAGGCTGCGCCCATGGCTCCGAGCAAAGTGACAAAGGCCCATCTGCCGCCTGTTGCTCGACGCGCCAAAGCCATGAGCGACAAAACGCCCCCTTCGCCATGATTATCGGCGCGCATAAGAAAACTGACATATTTGACCGTGACCACCAAGATCAATGCCCAAAGAGCCAAACTTAGCACGCCAAAGATTTCCGCCTGCGTGATGCCGCCACCGGCAGCTTGGGCCAAAGCTTCGCGAAAGGCATATAGTGGACTGGTACCAATATCGCCAAAGACCACACCAATGGCACCAATGGTCAGAATGGCTGTATGTTGAGGTTTGGGCGCTCTTGATCCATCGGCAGGAGATGGGCGTTGGTTTGTCATTGAAGGTCTCCGGAACGGCCAGAGAGCCAGACCATGGGACCGCGTAAAGCTTCCATGTGAAATCGGGATCTGGTAATAAAGAAACCATAAAGTCGCTGGTAAGGAAGCCGGGACATGCTAATCCCACCTCTTCCAGCCAATACCCCTCAAATGGCGATGACAGCTCATGGTAAGGCGATAGCCTTTGGCCATTTTGGGCCTATGTCGCGCAAGGAACCTTGATGAGAGCGGTGCGGAAATATGCGATCTGGCTGGGGGGATTGTCGGGCATGGCGGGTGTGGCCGGGGCGCAAACCCCGCCAGACAATTCGGCCTATGTGCAAGCCGCGCGAGAGGCCTATGCCAATCATTGTGAAGCCTGGATGATCGGTGGTGGCCAGGAGGATTTGCGCCGCAGCGCGCTTCTCCAGAATGACGGCTATCGCGAGCCCACTGCCGAGGAAACACTGCCCTGGCCCACTGCGATCCCCGGCCACAATCTGATCCGCATGATGCGTATTCTGCCTGAAGGCACCATCACCATTAATGTGTTTGAGGGCAAGGCGGATTATTGCTCGGTGACCTTGACTGCCCAAACGCGCGACAAGAGCCGGGCTTTTACACGCGCGCATGCCGACGCAGTGGCTCTGATCGACCAGATGCTGAAGGATGGCCCCGATCTTTTTCGGCCTTTGCCGCCTGAAACGACGTTGATTCCGCTCAATGGGCCCGACCCCTATGGACCTGGCGTGAAGGGGCGGCAGCGGGCCAGCAATCCTCTTTATGGCCAAGCACGCGACATCACTGTCAGGGGTACCGAAAGCGTGCAAGTGGCGGAAATGCCCAGTGATACGGCCGAGCCATTGTTGCGCTATCATGCGACTTGGTCGGTGATGCTTGAGCATTTGGGACCCGACAGCCAACCCAGCGAACTCTATTATGTGCTGGAGTCATATTATCGCCAAAAGCCGCGCGACATTCCCCATGGCGATGCCCTGACTGCAGCCAGTCCGCCATGAGGGCCCCGCCTAGAAGCAGGAGGATACCCGACATGATCAGTCGACATATGGTTCAGCGATGGATGGCCGGAGTGTGTCTGTTGGTGGTTGTCCCCAGCAGCACTTTGGCAGCAACACAAGCCGAAGAGCGCACCTTGGCCTGTGCTGAAGCCCTGCGGCTAGATGGGCTTGTACCCTATCATCAGGCCACCCTTGAGAATGGCATTCTGGACCTGAGCTTTGGCCGTAATGCTGTGTGGGGGCGGTGGAAGCTTGCGCTGAAGGATGTGCATGTTGCCGCGCCAAGCGAAGAGGCGGGCTTCTTCATTCTCAAGATCACGTGTCGGAATGAGCAGACCTGCATTCAAGCCGGTGAGATGGAGACCTTCTCATCGCGTCAAGCCAGTCACTTTATGCCGTTCAAAACCGCAGCAGAGGCAGATCGCGCTTATCAGCAAATCATCTCCCGCCAACGCGCCTGCAATGTCAGCTGAGCCAAGGCTCTGAGACCAAAGGGGTCAATTTCGCTGCGCTTGCAGAGGCTGACCTCCGCACATCGCTCTTGGCAAGACAAGAGGTGGGTCAGCGCCTGTTGGTGGGGATTTCAACGTCAGGATATCACCTTGGACGCCGATATGGTCATCTGCCATGTTGGCCAGAGCGCCTCATGCGGCTTTTGGGCCTGCTCGCACGAACTTGGGCACGCGATGGACAATGTTCCAGCCCAGTCGTAGCCATGGTCCGGACACTTTGGACATCATTATTGGCTTCATGATTGATTGGCTCACCTCAATGCCATGTGAGGACCTGCTGGACGGCATGCTCAATGCTTCAGGGGTTAGTGATCGCTTGGGATAAAATTGCTTTCGGTGAGGCATACACCGTCTCATCGCGGGGCAATAATGTGGCGGGGTCAAGCCAGCGCCAGCCCGCGTCATCCTGTCCTGCAATAATCTCTCTTGCTTCAGCCGGGCATGTCCCAGACCCGGAGGCAGACTGAGAGCGCGGCAGGCGCCGGAGGGCATGCCAATGGCGATGCTTCAGATTACCCAGATCGAGTGCTGCAATCATACCAATCCGCCGACATCGCGTGTCTGTATTGGCTTCGGCGGTCGCAAAATCGGCCGGGGTGTGCAGCTGCAAAAGCTGGCCATTGTTCATGACCACTGCCGCTGCTCGATCTTTTGTCCAAATCCAAGCCAAAAGCTCAAACCCAAGGGCCGCTGGCACTGCTTCCAAGCGGTCAAACACCAATTCCACGTGAGTCCATGTGGTCAAGTTGAGGACCGAAAGCTCAGGCCCCATATCGATCACGCCAACATCGGTGGAAAAAGCCCAAGTGGCTGGATAGGGGATAAAACCCTCGTTCGGAAACAGGACTTTGCCGCTGCGATCAGTCAGCTTCCAGCCGAGCGGGTAACCACAGACCAGTTTGGCATCGGGGGCCCCGCCGCGTGAGACGATCTCACACGTTCGATAGCTGCGCATCCAAAGACCATCTGGCGCGCCTTCAGGTTTTTGGACTTCATATTCGACGACATGGGCACGGACTGGGCTGGTTAGCCCAGTTAAGCACAGCGCAAAAACCGTTGCAGCCAATAGCCTATCGCCAAATCCAGTCTTTCGAGCCGAACCCAATTTGACTGGATCAGAAAGTACGTGTGTCAAACCGTCATGTCCATTTGTCACCGCGAGCATACACGCGCGGAGTGGTTTGCCATCACCATTTGAGGGGGGTAAGCCTATGCCGCCAGCAAAGCCTCAACCACCCGATCTGGATGGGAATAGGAAATGAAGCGGCCAGCATCCTCAATCAGGTGAATGCGCGCCTCAGGTAGAAGAGCTTGCCAATAGTCACGGGTTTCTGCCCCATCATGCATGAAGTCCGTCTTGCCGATCAGCAAGGTTACGCCGGCCCCGCGCAAGCTGGTTTTGGGTGGGCCAAGTGTTGCTTGAAGGACTTGTTCGCGCACAAACCCGTCGATCTGGCCACTGCGGAATGGCAGAATCTTGCGGTAAAAGTCCATCAAAAGAGCTGGGTTTTCCATCGCCACTCGGTCAGCGGGACTGTTGGCGGTCCATTCACGCATCAATGTCGCAAGACGGGCATGACTGGCCAAATTGGTGAGAATGCGCGCAACTGAAGCCACCGCCCAAGGCCGCTTAAAAAAATGCCGCTTCATAGCTGGGATCATGCCTTGGGCGGCAGCCCCATAACCTGAATCTGGCTCTGGGGCGTCCACCACAGCCGCTTGCACCAGCGTCGGTGCTTCTTCGAGTAAAGTCAGCACAAGAGGGGTTGGTCCATGGGCGATGACATCCAATCTGTCCCAGCCCATCTGGGCGCACAAGCATATGAGATCGGCCGCGCAGAGTTTGTAGTAGTCAGCCCCAAGGATGGTTGGCGGGGCTGGATCGGTGTCACCATAGCCTGGCCGATCTGGTGAAATCGGGCGATATCCCGCATTCTGCAAAGCTGCCACCAGCGCACGGTCCACACCACGGCAATTCATCCCATTATGGAGGACCAGTACTGGTTTGCCGCCGAGGGGGCCATAATCACTGGCGACAATTTTTCGACCCGTCTTGTCGGTCGCTATCAGCGTGCGGCTTGGCGGGGGAGGATATGGGTCGTCAGCCTTACCCAAGCCTGTGGCCATCGCCAAGCTGCGCAATTCTGCCAGAACCTTGGCCAAGCCAATGGCATTATTGACCCCGGTCGCGACGTAAATTTCGGCCAATTCCTTTTTGGCAACTGCATAGGAAATCCCGAGCTCTGCTGCGGCTTGGCTGCGGCTGGCACCGTCGGCGATCCGGGCAGCCAAGTCACGCTGGCGGGCAGAAAGAGAAAAGAGCGCACCAGCCGGGTGATCACTTTCCCCGCGGGCAACTGTTTCCAAAGTCCCAAGTGCCGACCAAGTGATCAGTCGGGCTAGATTAGGCGTCCATGTCACCTGTCGGGCCTGCTGCAAATAATCCCGCGCGGTATGGAAACTCACGCCAGCAATCTGGGCGGCTTTCTTGACGTCGCAATGCACATAGAGGGCATGCAGGACCCGTCCAACCGCAGGCGGTAAGCCGAATGCTTGGGCGAAATGGGCCAGTCGACCCTGGACCGCACTGGGTGATAGGCGGCAAACCCAGATTGTGCTTGGATCAATTTGCCTGGCTGTTCGAGCGTGTGGGATCGCCCAATGGCTGGCTGCTTCTGTTTGGGCCATGGCGACCGGAAAGATCTGATTGCCCGAGCTCTCCACCAGATCAAAGCTCGTTTCAGAAGGGGATTGGCCCGCCATCCGGCACAAGTTCAGCCGGACCTCATGGGAAAGATTGCCAAGCCAACCCGCCTCATCTTGCAGAATACGGCCATCGGGTGCCAACAGGCTGCAATCAAAGAAATTCTGATCTTTAGGGGTGCTCAAGGCGTGTTGTGTCCCACGGATGACAAGGCTTTGAAACTGGGATTGGAATCTTACAAGATGCAGACTGGATTTTGCCAGCCCTGCTCAGACTAAGATTGTCAGCCAGATAAACCGGCCTCAGTGGGGCCGATGAGCCATGAATTAATCAAGGAGATCCCTGGTCCCTGGCCTCGCGGTGTCACTGGATTCACGCAGGGCTGAGTGCGCAAGTGGCTTCGCTTTGGACGAAACGCGCTCTAGAAGTGAGCTATGAGTGAACATTTAGAAGCAGCCGTCGATCGGCTATTGTCTCGTGCCAAAGCCCTTGGAGCTGAAGGGGCTGATGCGGCCTGCGTTGACCGCAAGAGCTTGTCGGTTTCTGTCCGTCTTGGCCATTTGGAAGCCGTTGAGAGTGAGGAGAGCCGGTCGGCTGGCCTTCGGGTTCTGATTGGCAAGAAGCAGGCAGGGGCATCGACGTCTGATTTCAGTCTCGCGGCCTTGGATAGTTTGGCCGAGCGGGTGGTGGCGATGGCCAAAGCAGCCGCAGAAGACCCATGGTGCGGCTTGCCTGAGCCTAACGAGCTCGCACGTGATCCAGTCGACCTGTCGCTGTGGGATGAGACCGAGCCTGACATAGCCAGTCTCGAAGCCCGTGCGCTTGAAAGCGAAGCGGCTGCGCTGGCCATTCCTGGCATCACGAATTCAGGTGGCGCTGGTGCTGAATGGGGAGCCAGCCAGGTCTTTTACGGGGCCAGCAATGGGTTCCGAGGTGGTTATCGCGGGACGTCATGGGGAGTTGGCTTATCTACATTGGCCGAAAAGGATGACCATAAGGAGCGCGATTGGGATAGTGATTCCAGCCGCTTTGTGAAAGATCTGCGCGCCTCAGACGCGATTGGTCGACGCGCGGCAGAACGCACGCTGGCCCGTATGGGGGCGACCAAGCTGGAGAGTTGCACAGCCCCGGTGATTTTTGAAAACCGGGTTGCAAGTCGGCTGATCGGCTTTTTCTTGGGGGCGATTTCGGGGGCTGCCATTGCCCGTGGTGTGTCGTTTTTGCGCGACAAACTGCACCAACAAGTCTTTGCCCCAGGCTTTACCATTACCGACGATCCCCTAGAGCAGGGTGGTTGGTCATCGCATCCTTTCGATGGCGAGGGGCTGCCGGTTGCGGCGCGCAATCTGGTCACCGATGGTGTGCTGCAGACTTGGCTCCTCAACCAATCCAGCGCGCGGCAATTGGGACTGACCTCTACGGGCCATGCCAGTCTCAATCCAGGCGGGTCACCTGGCATTAGCTCGTCGAATGTGCGGGTGCTGCCCGGTCGCCTTGATGTGGCGGGCCTGCAGAAAGAGGCTGGCACCGGTTTGCGCGTGGTGGAGACATTGTCCCCGAGCTTCAACCCCAATACCGGGGATTATTCGGTCGGGGTGTCAGGGCTCTGGTTTGAGAATGGCGAGATTGTCCGACCCGTCAATGAGATTACAGTAGCTGGCAATATGCTCGACATTTATGCGCGCTTGGTTGCGGGCAATGATTATGACGGTCGGTCATCATTGCAATGTCCAAGCCTTCTTGTGCCATCCATGACCATCGCCGGGGCCTGAACATGGACTTGGCTGCTGATCTGGCGTTGGCTTTGGAAGCTGCGACTGAGGCAGGTGCCGTTGCAATGCGTTATTTCGGCACCGAGATGGACGTGCGGGACAAGTCGCCGAACAATCCGGTCAGCGATGCCGACTTGGCGATTGATGCCCTGTTGAAAGAACGATTGCTCGCCAATCGTCCCAGCTATGGCTGGCTGTCAGAAGAAACAGCCGATGATCAATCCCGGCAAAGTGCCCGCTTTTGTTGGGTGGTTGATCCCATCGACGGCACACGCGCTTTTATCAAAGCCAAGCCGCATTTCTCGGTTTGTATTGGTCTTTTGGCTGATAGCGAACCGGTTTTGGGTGTGGTCTTCAATCCTGCAACTGGGGAAATGTTTGAGGCGGCTTTGGGCGGGGGTGCCCGATTGAACGGGGTCGCCATTGCCCCCAGTGAGGTGGATCGCCTTGAGGGCTGTGCCATGCTGGGTGACCCAGGCATGTTTCGCCATCCAGCTTGGCCGCGGCCTTGGCCGGACATGGACGTCGTATCGCGCAATTCCATCGCCTATCGCATGTGTCTGGTGGCCGCTGGCCAATATGATGGGGCCATCGCTTTGTCTGCTAAAAGCGATTGGGATCTTGCCGCTGCTGCCGTGATTGTTGCTGAAGCGGGGGCTTTGGCGACAACGCATGAAGGTGCAGCCTTTGTTTACAATCAGCCGGTACCTGTTCAAAAAAGTTTGGTGGTGGCAGGCAAACCCCTGCATCCCTTGCTGATCGAACGGGTCCACCATGTGAAACTATCGTGAGGTCTTTATGCCCAATAAAGCGTCTGCAAAAAAGCAATTGCTCCATCTTGTTGTTGGCGGTGAGGTCCAGGATCTGGAAACCGTCGAATTCCGCGACCTGAAGGCGATGGATTTTGTTGGTGCCTATCCCAATTATGCCGAGGCGCGCGACGCGTGGAAAAGTGCATCTCAGCGCACCGTCGACAATGCCCATATGCGCTATTTCGTTATTCACGCTCATCGTCTGATCGACCCAGACGGCCCAACTCCGGATGACGAAGATCACTAATCCCACCACATCAACTCCGCGAGCGCACCCAACCGGGCGCAGCCGCGACCTGTTGGTCCGCTTTTGGTCGGGCTGGCTTAAGCCCCATATTGGCGGATTGGTGATTGCCACGGTCTTGATGGCGGTGGTGGCTGCGGCCTCTGCCACCTATCCGTGGCTTTTCGGCAAAGTCATTGACGCTTTGGCCAGTTTGGGGACCAGCTTGAAGGCTGGCAGCGAAGCGGCCCCACCAGATCCTATTGTGCCAGGCTTAACCCCTGCCGCCATGGTTGTGGCTGGGCCAATCGCGATTATTGCGGCAACCTTTGTTAAGGGTGTGGCGCTTTATGCGTCCACTGTGATGACCAACCAAATCGCGCTGGCGGCGACGACCAAGCTGCAGCAGGATCTTTTTGCCAAATTGCTCAGCCTTGATTTTGCCCGCTTGAGTGGGGAGCCGTCAGGTGCCTTTTCAGCCCGTTTTTTGAATGACATCAATGCTGTACGTGAAGCTGTATTGCGGGCTGCCAATAGTTTGGTGCGCGATGTTTTGACCCTTGTGGGCGTCATCATCGTGATGATTTTGGGTGACTGGCAATTGGCGGTCGTCTGTCTTGTTATTCTGCCCTTGGCGATTGGGCCTGTGTCAATGATCGGCGCACGATTGCGCAAGACCGCCGCGCGCGCTCAAGCCCAAGCGGCTGATTTGGCCGGGGTGGTGGAAGAAAGCCTAGGCGGTATTCGCTTGGTCAAGACCTATGGGCTGGAAGCCGCGGAAACCAAACGGGTCGGATCTGCCTTATCGGTCCGCATGGGTCTTCTGTTGAAAATGGCTGAGCAGAAGGGCCGGGTCGATCCGATTTTAGAAGTCTTGGGCGGGGTGGCGATCGCCGGGGTGTTTGCTTTTGCTGGCTTCCGCATCACCCAGGGTGCCGCCAGCGTCGGCACGCTTACTGCTTTCATCGCGGCCCTTTTGATGGCTGCGCAATCGATCCGCAGCTTGGGTGGGCTAAATAGTGTGTTGCAAGAGGGTCTGTCGGCCCTTGAACGCTTTTTTGCGGTGCTGGATGAGGCTCCAAAGATTGCTGATGCCCCCGATGCCGCCGCGTTGCCACGTGGACGGGGGCGGATTGAGTTCAAGGACGTGGGGCTGGTCTGGCCGAACGGGGCGCGTGCCTTGGATCGGATTGATTTTGTTGCAGAGCCCGGTCAGACTTTGGCGCTGGTTGGGCCCTCAGGATCGGGTAAATCCACGATTTTGAACTTGATCCCGCGCTTATATGATCCGGCTAACGGCCACATCCGGATTGATGGGCATGACGTCCGCACCGTCACATTGGCGAGTTTGCGGCAGCATTGTGCGTTGGTGAGCCAAGACGCGACATTGTTTGACACCACTATTGCGGACAATGTTGCCATGGGTCTGGCCGGGGCCAGCAAAGAGGCCATTCGCGCGGCACTGGCCGCAGCTGCCTGTGATTTCGTTGACCGGCTTCCTGAGGGCGTTGAGACACGCGTCGGCCCGCGCGGTACCCGCCTTTCCGGTGGCGAGCGTCAGCGCTTGTCGCTTGCCCGGGCCATCCTGCGTGACAGTCCAATCCTGTTGCTTGATGAGCCGACCAGCGCACTGGATTCAGATTCTGAGGCGAGGGTTCAAGAGGCGCTGGACCGCTTTGCGACCAATCGCACCACAATCGTGGTTGCCCATCGCCTGTCCACAGTCCGTCGAGCACACCAAATCCTTGTGCTCAATCAGGGCCGCATTGTTGAGCAAGGGACCCATGAGGCCTTGATTGCCCAAAGTGGTCTTTATGCAGAGCTTGCTGCCCTGCAATTCCAATCCTAAGGCTGGACTAGCCGCGATTAACGACCAGTCGCAAACCAGGACGGACGGGCATTTCTGGCAGCGGTGGCAATAAAGCGGTCAAGGAAAATCGCAGGACTGGCTTGGAAATTGAGTTGGCCTGATTAATGGGCTGGAACAGACCGAGTATGCGCTCAATCCCGCTTTTGTCGACCAAAGGCAACAGCACCCATTCGACCTCCGTACGCTGGCCAAAGCCTGCTCCAAAGGCTGCTGAGCGGGCCAGTGCCGGGCCGGGGGCAGCCATGGCTGCATCCATCAAGCCGCGCATCAACGGGCGGTCGGTGCCATGAAAAAGGCTGGAAACATCGTGATCGCGCAGGTCACGCCCGGTCCACAGCTTCAGTTCAGACCCAATCGTACGGAAAGTGAAGACCCCTTCTTGTGTCCGCTGCGCCAGAAAGATGCGCTCGACCAGATTGGCAGCATCCTTGGACATAGACACGCCGGAATTGGCATGATCGTTCAACCCATTAAGGGCTTGCCAGGAGCTGAGGAAAGCACGGCTTTCAGGATGAAGGGCACCATATTGCATTGTCTTGACCTCTTTGCGGGTCGTCCATGGACAACCCGACCAGGCATGCGCACGTCTTGTGCCAAACCGTTAAAGCTAGCTGTGGTGGTAAGGCTCGCCACAGGCGCGAAAATGGCACCGATATTGCTGGCTTAGGGCAGATAATTCGGAGAGCCCGACAATGAGTGTTTCAATTCGATACATGACTGCCATGACCCTGGCCTTCATCGGCATGGCGAGTGCGGCACAAGCAGGGGGTTGCAACACGTGCGGCGGCGGTGGTGGCAACCACACGACCAATATCCCAGTTGTAAAGGGACCATCGGGCGGCTGCTGTGGGTCAGCGAATGGCCACATCATCGGTGTTCCCAATGTCTATGTTCCTGGCCCCAACGTGAACGTGAATGTCGGCGGCAGTTATTTTGGTGGCACCAATGTCACAGTCGGCGGCAACACATTTGTTGGCGGCAGCACCACCATTATTGGCGGCTCCGGTGGTGGCGGCGGGGGTGTCTATATTGGCGGTGGTGGTGGCAGCTTTGTGTCGCCTGCCCCCGTTACTGCCGGCATTATTGACGGGCTGCAAGTTGGCGGCGAGCAAGCCCAGACTGTGATGGAACAGTTCGAAGATACACGGACGGTAACTGAAACTGTGGCGATCCGTGCAGTCTGTATGGATGATCGTGGCATGCCGCACCCTGCCTCCCGTACCAATGGCGACGCCGATATTGGTGCGGAATTTGATGGCGAGGTCTTCCGCTGCATGGCAGGGACCCGTATGGAAATTACCGTCGGAAAGGTCATCAATGGCCAAACCAGCTTCGATGGTGGCAGCACCATGTCGTGCCAAAAGGGTCAGGCCTTGGTCTATCGCCGCAAAGCCAATGAATTGGCAGGCTCGGTCCAGTGCGTCGCACAAAAGCCAGAAGCCGATTGCAACGAGCGTTCCTTGCTGCGCCGCTTTGGCCCCGGTATCAAATATGCGAAAGTCACGCGGACCGAGACCTTCACCAACACACGTCAAGTCGTGCGCCAGCAACAAGCGACATTCCGCTCATCCATGTTCGTGGATGGTGGGGTCGGTCAGGGCGTGTTCTGATCATAATTTGCGCCTTTGGCGCAATGGGGGCCGAAAAGACCGCTGCGCCGCGCAGCGGTCTTTTTGTGTCTGAATAGTTGGCGCAGCGTGCGGTGTCTTCAAAGCAAGCCAGCGATCCATAGATCTTAAGAAATGCGAACCACTATTCGGCACAATGCTTTGAAAATCTTGTCAAATCGCAGCCAGCAAACAAAAAATGCCGATCCAGATCAAGGCAGTCAGGGATAAGATCATCCCGGCCATCCGACCAAAGGATGGCCCATCCTGTTGGCTTAAACCATAACCATGCAACGCCCGGCCGAGGGTCAGGCACGTTCCGCCCACATGGATCACCCAGACCGGGGATTGAACCATGACCAGAGCTGCCAAGCCGATCAGAGCAATCGGGGCAATTTCTGTGGCATTGGCGTGGGCCCGGATGGCCCGCAGCAAGGCAGGCGACCCGCCATCTCCAAGGCTGACTTTTTCCCGACGGCGCAGCCTGATCACTTGGACAATGAGGATCAGAATGATCGCCACGTTTAAACCGGCATATAAAGCAAAAGCAGGGGCTGCGGACATGGATCGACCCTTTATGATGACACAAGAGATTTTGTGACCATACCTAGCATTAATCACCCCGCAAACCAGCCCTTAAGGATCGGTGAAACCCGAACCCCAAAACAGATCGACCCGCTTTATCCGATGGCAGCAAAACTTTGTTAGCCTTGGTTCATCACAGGGAGGGTGTGATCATGGCTGGTTTCTTGGCAACGCTTATTCTGTTGGCCCTGGCAGGAATTGGGCTTTATCTGGGACTCAAGCTGGCGCGCGTGATGGGCGAGCAGTTTGAGGAATTGCTACCCCAGCGCATGGTGGATTATTCCGGCTTTGTTGACGTTCCACCCGCCCGCGATGGTCTGTGAGTTGACGCTTCTTAACCTTCTGTCAACCATGATTTCTTCGTGAAAACAACGTAAAATCATGGCTGTAACCGCGAGCTTCACCAGCGCGTAAAAATACCCTGTCAAGGCAAGAGACAGGAGTTGCAGGATGGAAATCGTCAATGGCTATATGTGCCGGGATTGCACAGATGTCGCCAATGCCAAGAAGAATATTGATCCAGCACACCCCAAAGACGGGCCGCAAGGATCAGAAAAGGCGCATGCGCAGGCTCGATTTGGCGCGGCGGTCGACTGGGGAGGGCAATTGGCGCAGCGGGTGGGTCAGTCTGATCCAACCCAAGCCTCACAGGCTATTTCCCGCTCCGGCACAAATCCCGCCCAGCAGGTGAACTTGCTCGCCTGATGGGGGGCTTATGTCGACCCAGCTGATTATTTCCAGATCGGCTTGCCGCTTCCCGGGAGACCCAGCCGACCCCATTTTTCCGTGACAGCCTCGATAATGCGCGCCTCCATTCGGATTTCCTCGCCCCATTCGCGATGGGTTTCGGGGTGAATCTTATTGGTGGCATCAAGCCCGATCTTGGAACCCAGACCACTTTCAGGGCTGGCAAAGTCAAGATAATCAATCGGGGTGCGGTCGACCAGCGTGATATCGCGGGCCGGATCCATCCGGGTCGACACCGCCCACATCACATCCTTCCAGTCTCGGGCATTGATGTCATCATCCACCACAATGATCCATTTGGTGTACATGAATTGCCGTAGGAAGCTCCACGCCCCCATCATCACCCGCTTGGCATGACCAGGATAGGCCTTCTTCATCGAAATGACGGCGATCCGGTATGAACAGCCTTCAGGCGGTAGCCAGAAGTCGGTGATCTCAGGGAATTGCTGTTGCAAAAGCGGGATAAACACCTCGTTCAAGGCCTCACCTAGCACCGAAGGTTCATCCGGAGGGCGGCCTGTGAATGTGGACAGATAAATTGGGTCTTTGCGCATCGTGATGCACGAGACCTGGAAGATCGGAAACTTTTCGACAGAATTATAATAGCCGGTATGGTCGCCATAAGGGCCTTCATCGGCATATTCATCCAGCAGCACATGGCCTTCGATTATGATTTCGGCCTCGGCGGGCACTTCGATGGGAATGGTCTTGCACGGCACCAGATCAAGCTTGCGACCTCGCATCAAGCCGGCGAATTGATATTCGCTCAACGTGTCTGGCACAGGCGTCACGGCGGCCAGAATAGTGCCGGGGTCGGCACCAATGACTGCGGCCGCCGGCAGGGGCTCGGGCTTGGTATCTTTCCAACGCTTGAAATGCTGAGCCCCGCCGCGGTGGGCCAACCAACGCATGATGGTGCGATCTTTGCCCAATTGCTGCATGCGATAAATGCCGAGATTGTAATTGTCTTGGCGGCTCTGGCTTGGCCCTTTGGTGACAATGAGCGGCCACGTGATGAGAGGGGCAGGCTCCCCCGGCCAGCATGTCTGGATCGGCAGGCGGGAGAGATCAATGTCGGCTCCTTCCCATACCACTTCCTGACACGGCGCTTTGGCAAACATCCCACCTGACAGTGTATTGGGGCGCATCTGCATCACGGTTTTGGCCAAGGGCAATAGGTCAAACGCTTCCTTGAGACCACGCGGGGGTTCTGGTTGGCGCAAAAAGGCCAAAAGCTCGCCAACTTCGCGCAAGTCTTGGGCGGTTCGGCGGTCCTTGCCATCCATGGTCACACCCATAGCCACCCGCTCAACCGTGCCGAACAAATTGCTCAAGACCGGCATGCTGGCTTGTGTGCCATCGGCCAGCAGCGGGGTTTCATAGAGGGTCGCGGGTCCACCTGTGGCCAGAAGCCGGGTCTGGATTTCGGTCATCTCCAGAATGGTCGACACCGGTTCGGTCACACGCACCAGTTTCTGTTCGCTCTCCAACCGCGCCATGAAGTCGCGCATACTTTTATAGGCCATAAGTCCTCCATCCCGACTGATGTAGTCCGCAGCGGGGATCAGGTCATCCCTTGATGTGCAGACCGGGTTTGCACCACACGCTGTATATTTTATCCGGGTAATATTGACAGCGGTATTTTGTCTGGATATTTTATCCGGGTAAAAATATGGACGATGAAAATGACCTATGCTGCACACACCTCGGCTGTTGCCTTCGCCGGCGACACGATGATTGCTTTTGGGCCCTTGCGGGAGGTGGCTGCCAGCATACGCACCTATCAAGACCGGCCAGACGCAAAGCCTGTTTTGGTTTTTGATGCCGACACAAGCCAGCCGATTGATCTTGATCTGCGCGGTAGTGTGGCCGATGTGGTTGCCCGTTTGCCACAAGCCGAGGTGACGGTGCCACGCAAGGCCGGTCGGCCCAAGCTGGGGGTGGCCGCGCGCGAGGTAACCTTGCTGCCGCGCCATTGGGATTGGCTGGCCCAACAGCCCGGCGGGGCCAGCGTGACGCTGCGCAAACTGGTCGAGGCAGCGCGCCGCAGCTCTCAAACCAATCAAACCCAACGGGTTGGCCGTGAAAGCCTATATCGCTTCATGTCAGCGATGGTCGGTAATGCCGCGGGGTTTGAAGAAGCCAGCCGCGCCTTGTTTGCCGGCGATGCTGTACGCTTTGCCGCATTGAGTGCAGATTGGCCATCTGATGTCCTTGCCCATGTGACTCAGCTCAGTCAAAGGGCCTTCGCCCCGCCTGATGCAACTGGAGACGCCGATTGACTGATCCCGCTTTTCATTTGGTTTGCGGCTCCACTGGAGCTGGCAAATCAACCTATAGCCGCAAGTTGGCAGCCGACTTGCCCGGCCTCTATCTGGCGATCGATCGTTGGATGGTTGAGCTTTTCTGGCCCGACAGCCCCCAACCTATCGAGTTTGACTGGACGATGGCGCGTATTGGCCGCTGCGAAGCCATGATCACCGAGATGGCGCTTCAAGCCATTGGGCTGGGCCGACATGCCATTCTTGACCTTGGCTTTACCACTGCAGACCATCGCCGCCGCTTTGCCGATGTGGCTAAAGAGCGTGGCATTCCGGTCGTGCTGCATGTACTTGATGTGCCGGTCGAGGTGCGCTGGGGGCGGGTCCAAGCCCGTAATGCCGACAAGGGGGAAACTTTCTCCCTCACTGTCGACCGCGAAATGTTCGATTTTGTCGAAACAATGTGGGAAGTCCCCAACAGGGAAGAGATGTCAGCCTTGAATGGGTGCCTGATCACAGATTGATCAGTCGCAGAGCAGGTCTTGATACTCCAGGTGGCGTTTGATCCAGGCCGCGACATAGGAACAGTGTGCAACCACGCGCATGCGATCAGCGCGGGCTTGATCCAGCGCTGCTTGTGTCAACTGACCGGCCAGTCCCTGACCATTCAGCGCAGAAGGGACAAAAGTATGGTCAATCACGCGCACACCGTCGGCCCTGTCGAACCATGTGATGGTACACAGGCCCGTCTGTCGGGCTAAGTGTGCGACCAGCACAAGTCGTGCGCGACCTGCACCTAAATCTTCATAAACAGGTTGGGCAGGTGGGCTCATGGGTCTTTGGCGATCACGGCATAGGTTTTGAGTATGTCCAAGGGCACCACGACGAGGGCTTCTTCATGAGTGGCTTCCAGATGAACGGGTGGTGCGCACCCCGCATCAAGGGCCTGCTTCCACCGGCTTAAGCACACACACCAGCGGTCGCCGGGCTTGAGGCCCGCAAAGCGATATTCCGGGCGCGGCGTCACAAGATCATTGCCGACATCGAGCTGATGGGCGAGGAAAGCCTCAGTCATGATCGCGCAAACCACATGGGTGCCGTGATCGAGTCCTTCGGTTTCACAACAGCCATTGCGAAACCAGCCTGTGAGTGGATTGAGCGAACAGGTTTCCAAGGGCCCGCCCAGCACATTGCGGGCCAAAGGGTCATAGCGGCGCATCAGGATTTGTCTCTCTGGCGACAGCCCGGATAGCCCGCTGCCTTTTGGGCCTCAATGAAGGCCAAAATGTCTGCCAGCGTGGGCGCGGTCCGGCGCACAACCGGCGACAACGCCCCCAAAATATAAAGATGGTCGACACCAGGATAGAGTTTCACGTCTGCCTGATTACCTTTTTGACGCAATGCTGCGGCGAGCTCTTCGCTGCGCTTGGGCAAAACAGTGGTATCCTTGGTGCCATGCAACAACAGCATGGGCGGGGCCGGATTGGCAACAAAGTTGATGGGTTTGGTGTTCGGCAGAATCTCGGCGGGGAAAATGCGCTTAAACACAGGCTCAACCGGGGTGAAATCATAGGGTCCGGCGATGCCAATCACGCCCTTCGCAGCCTGGCAAACATTTGTGCCATCGGCGGCCAAGAACGTGGGGTCAAGTGCAATCATTGCGGCAATATGGGCCCCGGCAGAGTGGCCCGCGATAAAGACAGGGCGACCTTCTGAGATGTTGGACTGGACATAGGCCAGCGCCTTGGCACCATCTTCAACAAAGCCAGGGAAAATCACCTCCGGGTGCAGGCGATAATTGACCACCACCGTCTGAATGCCGCGTGCGGCAAAGGTCGAGCCCAGAAACTTGTAATCTTCCTTGGCACCATATTGCCACGACCCACCATGATAGAAGACCAAAACTGGCGTATCGGGCCGGATTACCTTAGGCGCATAAATGTCTAACTTCTGACGGGGCAGGGGGCCATAGGCGACATCGCGTATGACAGGGCCGGGTGTTTGGGCTACCAAGTTCAGGACTTGCGGCCCAGAGCAGGCACCCAGTGTTAGCAAGGCCAGAACAGCTGCAAACCATTTCTTCATGTCGTTTCCCCTGACCGGTCTCGTGCGGTGTGCATAACGCCACACATGTAGGCTGATTGGGATGTTCTTCAATCGAACAAGCGGTTGCGGGTCAAGCAAGCCCCCAAACACGAGTCACTTTGATATCTTGATCTTCCAATTCACGCGACACTGGAATCGAATAGCAAGCCAATTCCTTTAGGCCCGCTTTCGGAAGATAAGTTCGCCCAGGATCACCGATCAGAACCAAGATCCCTGCCTGTTGGCATTGTCTGAGCCACGCGAACAAGGGCTCTGCGATCTCTCGCTCATAAAAAAGATCGCCAACCAACAACACATCAGTTTGCAAAATTTGGCCGATGAGGTCACCCTGATAGGTCGCAAGATCGACCTGATTTAATGACGCATTGAGGCCGACAGCTGCGATCGCATAAGGATCAATATCGACCGCTGTTACTTGCTTTGCACCAGACATTTTTGCCGCAATGGCGACCAAGCCAGAGCCTGACGCGATGTCATAAACGTGCTTGTCTTGGACACGTTTGGGATGATCAAGCAGATAGCGGGCCAAAGCCTGGCCACCTGCCCATGCAAAGGCCCAAAAAGGTAATGGCAGCCCTTGCTGGTCTAATTCGTCCGCACTCAATTGCCATAAAGCGACGGCTTCACTCGCCAAATGCAGCACAATCTCGGGGCAATGTGGTGGCCGGTCAGGGCATGTGTGGGTGGTGATGAAATTCGCCAATGCGTTGTCAGTCATACCCAACCATCCAGCCCATAAGTCTCTTTCGCAAGACATTCCTACATACGGCCAAAGCAAATAAAATTTTAGGTTGACAATTAGTATTGCTTGCTTAGCATGATGAGAAATATAAATTTTCGTCAATTGTTTAGAGAATGGATCAGGTCTGTCATGAGAAAAGCGCTTTTGATTACAGCATTGATGTCTGCTGCAGCCGTGTCGGCTTGTGCCACAACTAAGACTTCTTTGGTGAGCCCGTCGGCCTCTGACCAGGCAGGGTCCGCATCTGTTATGGCCGACCGTTCTATTATTGACCAAAGTCAGTCGAGTGGGGTCAGCGATTTTGGTGGTTTGCCGCCATTGCAAGCAAATCCGGTCCCCGTTCCTATAACGGTGGCCCCATCAGCTGGGCGGTGAAGTCGGGACGAACGGGTCCTCAAACGCGCCAGAAACAGGCAGTTGTATCAGGTCAGGCTTGCCGGGCTGTTGCCAGCGCTAGGATTTGGCCATAGCCCTGCTTGATCTCCATTTTCTCGGTCAAGCCCTTGGCTTTGAGCAGTTTGTGTGTCGCTTCCAGTCGATAGCAGGGGATGTACATCCACAAATGATGTTCGGCGTGAAAATGCACCCAATAAGGTGCGATCAATAGCCTTTCGAGCGGATTGGCATGGGTCGTCCGGGCCAGCTTCCAGGGGTCAGATGGGTCTGGCGTAGCACAGGCATGTTCGCCAATATTGCGCAGGCGCGTCACCGCTGGATACCACGTGGCTTGGGCAAAAAGCCAGATGGAAAGAAACGCCCAGCCCTGACCTGCCGCGAGAAACACTATGAAGATACCGACCTGCCCGGCCAGATAAGTTGTTGCTGCTTGGCGGGCTTGCGAGCTGGCTTGAGCGGGGGCCGCCAAAACACCCATAAGCGGGGCGAGTGTCTGTTTGAAGAAGGTCTGGCCGGTCAGGTCACGCAACAATTTACGCCGATAACTCGCTTTGGTGATTGGAAAATGGGCGGCCAAGCCAAGATCGGGATCCTCGGCTTGTTGGGTATGACGATGATGGCCCAGATGATAGGGCCGGTAGCGATGCAGAGAAGCTCCCACAGGCACACCGCATAGCCAATGGCCAACAAAATCATTGAGCTTTTGGTGTTTGGAAAGGCCGCCATGGGCCGCCTCATGCATCAAAATCGCCAAACCCAATTGGCGCGCACCGACCACCATTACCGCGATCAGCCAGGTTAGCGGATTGGGGGCCAACGCGAATAGGGCCACAGCAAGTCCGATCAGAGCCCAAGCGTGGGCCACCAATCCCAGTCCGATCCAGTCATTGCGACGACGTAAATCCTCCCATTCCTGGGGCGTGAAAATGGTTTTGGGGTCGATTGTGGGTGCTGCCATGTGGCCAGTGTGCCTGAATTGATGGTCGAAGCAATCTGACTTTAGCTGATGACCGGCACGCCGATCAGGATTTTGTGCAGACCTGCCATAAAGCCCAGCCATACGGCAGTGCCAAGACCCAGTGCGATCCAATCGCCCCGACCCATTGGCATTGTCACCCGCTCTGCCTTGCCTAAGCGGATACGGGCAAACAGAGCCCAGGCAAAAAAGCTGCCGAACAAGAGCATGGAACCCAGATCGCCATTGGCGAGCAAATGGGCGAGCGCCCAGATTTTGACCGCTGCCAGCATTGGGTGAACCACCATTGCCTTGATCTTGCCCGGACTATAGGCCGAGACCAACAGAACCATTACCGGCAACATCAGGATGAGGCTGATGTGGGACAGAAATGTTGGCGGGGTCCAAACCGGGATCATCCCCGCGGCGCGATATTGGCCATAGCCATAGATCAGCAGCACAAAGCCCGCCAAACTCACCAGCGAAAAAACGCCTCGATAGGGCTGGGCCCCCAATGATCCGGCCAAAGCCTCGCGCGGGCCACGAAAACGGACGAAGGCATGCGCGCCAAGGAAGACAAGCAGTCCAAGAATAAGCAGGGTCATGATGCAGGTCCTTTTCGGTTGAAGACATATGCGGGGCCGCCTGGAACTTTGAACGCCAAGTCACCCGATTCCAGAACACCTTTCTCCTCATAGCTGAATGTGCCGCCCGTCAGCGTCAGCGTGGCTGACAGCGTCATGCGGCGACCTGACCTGGTGGCCGTTATGGTGCAGCTTGGCGGAATGGAAGCGGTCCAGCCACGCGTTGTTCGGATCACAGGCAGGCTGCAAGCTGGGCCATAGCTGATCAGGTCCTCAGGCGTGAGTGCGCCAAAGGCTGGTGCAGTGGGCGACAAATTGGCGAGGATTTCGGGTGTCTTAAAGGCATAGAAATCCATGATCAGACCGCCATCCTTCTGGGGACGAAACACCCAAAGGCGCTGGCGGCTGATTGGCCCATACGGCCCATCCTTGCGCCAGACCAGATAGATGGATTGCTCGTGTGGGCCAGCTAAAGCTGGGGTGTGCACCGCATGAAAGGTGGCATATTGGGCATCAAGCCAAGCCCCTCCAATGGTGGGCTGGCGTTTGAGGTCGTCGGGTGCGGCAGCCATTTGTGCCAGATTGTCCCACGACCCAATCAAAGCTGCACCAGGTGTTGCAGGCTCGACAGGGTTCAATGCCGCGCAACTTGTCAGCGCCGCAAGGGCAAGCACGGGCAAGGTCACACGCCTAAGCATCTGGGGTCACCGTATCGACCGCCCGCCAGCAATACCATGCAGCTTGGGTCCGAAAGGGACGCAAATGGTCAGCCATGGTCTTAAAGGCCTTGGGCTTCGGCATTTCTGGCAGGCCATAGGCCAACATCCAGCCCTTGCGCACGCCCAGATCATCCACCGGCCACACATCCGGACGGCCAAGGGTGAACATAAGATACATTTCAACGGTCCATTGGCCGACCCCGCGCACCTGTGTCAGGCGGGTGATGATATCCTCATCTGGCAGATGGTCGATTTCCGCACTGTCTGGCACGATACCGTCCTGGCGCTTGACCGACAAATCCTTCAAGGCTGCGATCTTTTGTCGAGATAGGCCGCACCCGCGCAAGGCCTCATCAGAATGGCTCAGGAAGTGGGCCGGATCGGGCGCATTGTTTGGATCGCCACACAGGGTCAGGACCCGGCCCAGAATAGTGCCTGCGGCCTTACCTGACAGCTGTTGATAGACGATGGCGCGGAACAGGCTTTGATAAGCGCTTTGGCTTTCTCGGGTTGGGATCGGGCAGGGGCCATGGGTGTCTACCAGACGGGCCATCACCGGACATAGAGCCGCCAAATCCCCACTCATGCTAAGCCTCTCATCGACAATAGCCAGCCAATGCCGGCTTGAACCAATAATCCCGCCACCAGAATTAGCCCCGCAATCTTGTTGGACTTAAACAGGCCAAGCGGATCTTCCGCGGGTCCGGTAGCAGGGATTTGCCGGACCTGCCCCCACAGATGCAAGCCAAACGCCAATCCACCTGCCAGACCGACAATGCGGGCAGCCAAGGCCTGTTCGGCGAGTATGCAGGCCAGCCCTACGAGCCCAAAAGCAGCAAGGTAGAAACGGCCAACCCAGCGGCGGGCTTGATCACCAAACAGGCGGGCGGTGGATTTCACCCCGACCAGAGCATCATCTTCCATGTCTTGCTGGGCATAGAGCGTGTCATAGCCAATCGTCCAAGCCACACAGGCCCCATAAAGTGCCAGCGCTGCAGGGTCCAGACTTCCCATCACCGCGACATAGCCAACCAGAACCCCCCAGTTGAAAGTCAGGCCAAGCCACAATTGCGGCCACCAAGTGATGCGCTTCATAAAGGGATAAGCCGCGACCATCGGAATGGCGCACAAAGCCACGATTTGGGCTGGGGCGGGCAGGGCCAGCAAAACCAGCAGTCCAATGAAGCATTGGGCAAGTGTCCACGCCAAGGCCTGCCGCGGGCTGATCAGGCCAGCTGGCAGCGGCCTGCCTGCTGTTCGTTCGACTTGGGCATCAATATCGCGGTCAACCCAGTCGTTAAAGCTGCATCCAGCCCCGCGCATGGCAATCGAGCCCACAATCCAGAGGCCCATCAACAATAGATCATAGAGGGAAAACCCAATACCGGCCCGACCCAGAAACTGCCCCATAAAACACGGCAGCGCCAACAGCCAGAACCCAATCGGCCGGTCAAAGCGCGACAGTCGCAGATAGGGTTGCCATGCAGCAGGGGCACGGTCGACGGGGTTTCGCGGCTGGGCGTCTAACGGAATGCTCACACACAGGGTTTAGCGGGCTGGTGCCCCACAGGCTAGACCCTGCGGTCAGCAACCCCGCATCTGAACCTTACTGCTTAGGAGCGTCCATCGCGCCATGATCCATGCCCGAATGGTCCATCTGGGAATGGTCCATCTTACTATGGTCCATATCACCCATGCCCGAGGGCTGACGCGGGATCTCGTCGAGCACAGTAAAGCGGATGGTCATTGGCCCGGCGTTGGCAAAGGTCAATTCCATGGAGACAGTATCGCCATTCTTGAGTGGTCGTGTTGGCTCAAACAGCATCAGATGCTTGCCGCCTGGGGCAAAGTCCACCGTGTTGCCGGGACCAATCTCAACCCCATCGAGCTTGACCATTTTCTTCATACCGCCATCACTTTGGGTGTCGTGCATTTCAACACGGCCGAAGTCAGGCGAGGTGATAGCCATAAGGCGATCTGCCTCTTGACCTTGGTTTTCTATCCCCAGATAGCCGGCACTTGGTCGCCCAGCCACCGGAGTGCGGAGTTTGGCGTTGATAATGCCGAGGCTGGCCAGTGGGAATTGGTCCTGATTGCCAGTGGCGGCAGTTTGGTTAGCTTTGGATTGCGTCGTCGCTGCCGGTCCACACCCGCTCAGCCCCATGCTTGCAGCCAAAAGGCCGACAGCAATCATATGACGCGTGAGACTCACCATCACCATTCTGCCTCAATCAGCCGAGGGTGTCGGCACTGGCGCAGTGAGGAAAGCAGGTAATTCCCCGCCAAATGCGGTATCTTCGCCCTTGTCAGGCCGAGGCGCACGCGGTGCGCGGGGTGGCCGTGGCCGCCGCTCACGTGTTGGACCAGCCTCTGGGTTCGCACCAAATTCCTGTGGTTCACTAAAGCTCGCCACTTCGGCAAAATCGCTCGGTGGGGCACTTAAGCTGCGGACGAAACCCTCGCCATTGCCAGCAAAACCACCCTCACCGCCTGTCTCGGGCCGACCTTCATGGCGGATTGGCCGAGATGGCTCACCCTGGCCTTCATCCCCGCCATTGGCCTGATAGGGGCCTTCATTGCCAAACCGATCACGACGACGGCGCCGGCGACGACCGAAACGATCCTCATCACCGTCATTGCGGCCTTCTGCGCGATTGCCTTCAAAGCGATTCTCACGCGGGGGGCGTGCTGGATTGAAGTCGGGCTGGCCGGTGGCTTCGCCAGCTTCTCCGCCGTCAGCTTCTGCGCCCTCAACCCCGTCAGCGGCTTCATCACCCTCATCGGCGTCGTCATCATAGCCCGCGATCATCATATCGCTGCGCGGCACAAAGGTGGGCTGCATCGCGCGCAGAACGCGGAAATAATGTTCGGCGTGTTGGAGATAGTTTTCCCCCAGCACGCGGTCCCCGGCACTATTAGCGTCACGGGCGAGCTGTTGGTATTTTTCAAAGACGGTTTGGGCCGAACCACGTACCTTAATGTCAGGTCCGTTCGACTCATAGGCGCGATTGGGATTGTTATTCTGTGGTTTTTGGCCTGGATTACGTCCTCGACCGCGTTGGCGCTTCATCATGCAAGCCCTGTATGTTTCTTGGCTAAATCTGCCATGTCCTGCCACGAGCAAGCTGTTGAGCCGGTCTCATGGTTCCTGCGTGTCAAGTTTCTTACCAAAAGCGAACACGTAGGTTTTGAATATGATGGGGACTGCAGGACCCAACGATGAGGCCTGAACAACCGCCCTTTACAACAGTTATCGTCGACACTTGATCCGAAGACGGATTTCAACGCCTTAATGACTGCCTGCTGTCACACGATCATTTCCCTGATTCCACAAGCCTCGAAATGCAGAGTCCTGATATCAAGGCAGTTGCCAGAGACCAGAAATGAGCAGGAGGTTGGGGCTAGAGTTGATGGTGTGCCGCTGTCCATTGCAGACCCCCCAGCCGGTATTGAAACCGTCAGGCTGCATCATGAACAAAATCGATATAGCCTGATTAAACCGGATTGAAAAGGCCCCAATCTGTTGATGCATCAACAAAAGCAAACGGCCCGACCGGTGAAAGGTCGGGCCGCCAGCCAGAAGAGATTTAAGCCTTACTTCGGACCACCAAAGGCCTTTTTCAGGCCGATCTTATAGGTGCGGCCCAAGGGATTGCCTGTGAAGGGGTCATAATTGAGTTCAAGACGGGCAAAGCTTGGATCCCGATCGAGAATATTCTCAATCCCGAAGGTGAAGGTCAGGTCATTGTCCATCGCCCAACGATAATTGAGATCGAATGATTGCCAGCCCTTGATCGTCTTGCCGCTGGAAATCACCGCTGTTGTCCCAGCCGTGGCGCTATAATTGAGGCTTGCGGCAAAGGGCGCGGTGCGCTGATCTTCATATTCGTCGATGAAATTCATCGCCAGCCGCAAGCTGTGTCCGCCCGTTTCATAAAGCCCATAGAGCGTGCCTTTATATTGGGGAAGCGGATAGGCAGTTGTCTGGAAGTTGAGCTTGCCGACCGCATCAAGGGGTTCGGCGACTTTCACCCCGCCGATAAACAGCGCGTCAATGTCATAGCTCATGGTGTAGGTGGCATCGAGCCCGAGCTTGAGATCGCCACCCATCACATTCTCGAACATATAGTCGATGCTGACATCAATCCCGTCTGTCAGGAGCGGTGAGCCGTTGATCACCGTGGTATTCAACCGCGAGATGTTGGCCGAGTTGCAGACACCCCCGGAGAAGGTGAATTTGGCCTGGATGGCAGCAAAAGCTGAGTTGCCGCAATTGCCGGCCCCTGTGGTTGGGAACAGGGCGGCGACAAGGCCCGCGATTGGTTCGTTCACGATCGGATTGTCGAAATCAAACCGCCAATAATCGACCGATGCACGCAAATGGCCTGAGTCAAACAACGCGCCCACATTGTAGGTTGTCGCTGTTTCAGGTTCCAAGTCCGGGTTGCCAAAGATATCCACGGCGCGGAAAGTGCCGAGAATGCTTTGCAGTGTGGTCACCGAGGTTGGCTGAATGTTGGAGACCGATGGTGCCCGGAAGGTCGTGCTGGTTGACCCACGCAAGGCAAATGTATCTGTCATCTGCCATTTCGCCGACAATTTCGGATTGAAGGTCGAGCCGACCTTGCCGCCAAAGTCCTCATAACGCCCGGCGATTTGAGCCTCAAACCGTTCAGAGAATGGCAGGCGCAACTCGAAGAAGGCCGCATTCACATCCGCACTAACATTGGCCGGAAACGAGCCAGACAAGAACACAGTTGGCCCGGTGATGGCCGCACAGACATTATTGTTGAAGTCCGGCGATGACACGCAAGGCTGCTGGGTCAAATCGGAGAACTTGCTGAAGTCAGACCGGAAGGAATTTTTGCGGTACTGGTAGCCAGCCGCCCAGCCGATTGGCCCGTCACCAAGCTGAATCCCAAGCTCGCCATTGAGAACGGCATCAAACACCACCAAGCTGGAGGTCTGTTTGGTGCGCACCTCTGGGTAGAACCAATCAACAAGCGCGGCATTGGCTGCGCCCAAAGCGGCATTATACTGAGGATTGACCACCCCGGTTACCGAATTGCCGGGGATCGCAGTTCCAAACGGGCTGAACCATTGGCACCCGTTTGCGCCGGGCGTATTGGCAGCCACATTGCAGTTTGGACCACCTAGGCCGCGCAAAGCCAGCTGGAACCGATTGACCAGAACGTCATAGCCTGTGCGAATGCCGGTATCGTCCATGGCGGCCAGATTGACATCATAATTGATGCTTTCGGTCAGCTTGCCTTTGAGCCCAACCGAAACGCGCACAGCTTCAAAGCTGCGTTCGCCCTGCGAGCCACCACGTGGGTCGCTGCTGGTGAACTTTGGATTCCCGCCATAGCTGAATGGCCGATAGGCTAGCATATTGACGCCAATCGCACTGGCAGGGAAAAGCCCGGGATTCTTGGCCAAGAGGTCAATATAGCCTGGGTTGGTTGCCGGGACGAAGAAGCGGCCGGGCAGACCGGACGGCGTTGGCAAAGCCTGTGCCGAGGGTGCCTGTAAGAAGGCATAGCTGGGTGAGGTTTTCCATTCCGGCGTATTGGTGTTTGAAATCAAAATCTCCCCATGCAGGGCGTGATTTTCATTAATGGTGACGTCCGCACTGGCAAAGAATTGCGAGCGTTCTTCTTTTTCCACCAGATTATCATAGGGCGTGAAATGGAAGAAACAGACCGGCGTCGAACCGCTGAAGCCAGCAAATCCACCAAGCGGGGTGCAATTGGGTTCCCGTGTTGGCAGTGATACGGGGCCTCCCGTGGGACCAATGGCGATGTAGGTGCCGGGATTACCAGCAGCCGACCAACCACCTTCGGGATTGGACAGATAGTCGCGATTAGCCCAGTCACGCGCCGTAACGGGCAATTCGGTCTTTTTTTGCAGGCCAAGTGAGACGAAAAGTTTAGCCCGATCGGTCTTATGTCCCCACGCAAGCGAGGCCGTGTAATTGCCATCTGAACCATCGATGGCCTTGTAGTCGCCACCGACTTCAAAGCCCTCCAGATTGGTCCGGGTAATGAAATTGACCACCCCGGCGACTGCGTCAGAGCCGTAGGTTGCCGCAGCACCGTCTTTGAGGACTTCAACCCGACCAATTGCCGCCGACGGGATCAGATTGGTATCAACCACCGTGCCGACCAAACCGAACGGATTATAGGCCATGCGGCGACCATTGAGCAGAACGAGGGTACGCTCGGGGCCAATCCCACGCAAATTGACCGAGCCTGCGCCTTCATTACCCTGCGCCCGGGAGTCAAATTGGTTGGTATCACCCTGCACACCACTTGAAACATTGAGGAGTTTGATCAGTTCCACAGTGCTGGGCGTGCCAGCCTTTTCAAGGTCAGCAGAACTGATGACATTGACGGGTAGAGACGCACTCTCCGAGGTGCCCCGGATAAAGGTCCCGGTGACGACCACGACTTCCACTTCTTTCTTGGGGGCTTCATCACTGGTGGCTGTTTGCGCAAAAACCTGTGTTGCGCCCGTTGTCATAAAGATAGCCAGCAGGGCGCTTGCCCCGCTTCGCAAAGCGTTTCTACTCATTCTGTCCTCCCTTGCCCGTGCGCTCCTTTTTTGGGTGGATCCGCTTCAGGCGAGGAAAGTGTGCGACTGCTTCATAAATCTGTAAAGCTGTTTTTTGGCCAATATCCGGGCTCAATTGCCTAAATACGCAAGGTCAAGCGGCAGCATTAGAGGCGTGTTCCCATAATCACGCGATCAATATTTGATAAGTCTTTGATCACACGAAGATTCGTCAGTTCAGGGACGGCCTGGGCCATGGCCATGATCACATTTGCCTGATCGATCCCAAACTCGAATGCAAACAGGCCTTCGGGTTTCAAAAGGCCCGGCAAGGCCTCAAATAGGGTGCGATAGGGGTCCAAGCCGTCGCTTCCGCCATCGAGTGCGAGGCGCGGATCGTGCAAGCGCACTTCCTCTTGCAGGGTTTCAATGACGTCGGAGGGGATATAGGGCGGATTTGACACCACAATATCAAAGCGCTCGTCAATGCCGTGGTGCCAATCACCTTGGCGCAGGTCGAGGCGCGCGCTCAGGCCATGCAGAGCGGCATTTTCACGGGCCAGCTCAAGGGCCTCTTCCGACTGATCCACCCCAACGCCAGTCCAACTGGGTCTTTCCGCCAACAGCGCGAGCAGGATCGCTCCAGAGCCGACACCCAAGTCAAGTATGCGGTTGGGCACATCCACCGCATGGGCCTTGAGAATGATATCGACAATCACCTCAGTCTCTGGACGCGGCACCAATCCACGTCGGTCGCTGATGAGATCCAGCGTCCAGAACCCTTTCTTGCCAACGATATGGGCAGCCGGTTCGCGCGCCTCGCGCCGGGCAACATAGGCGTCAAACCGCGCCTGTGCCTCTGGTGACAGCACGCGGTGGGGGTCTCCGATCAGAACCGCGCGGTCAATCTCGGCTGCCGCTAACAACAAAATACGCGCATCGATCACAGGCGTGTCGATGCCGGCTGCCTCCAGACGTTTGCGCGCCGCGGTCCAAGCTTTGACGAGGGTAAGGGGTGTATCAGTCATGGGGGCCACATAGGCACTCAAAGGGCTCATGTCAGCCAGTGCATTGGGGCGAAGCGCAGTTCTGCATACCCAGAAATCAAGCGGCACACCGACGGCGCTTCCTTCCTTGCGAGCCACTGCATTTTTTTGCCCAGTCGCCCTGTTGACACGTCAATGGGGCATCCCTACCTGCACGCTGTGTTAGCAGTCGGCAAGGGTGAGTGCTAAGGCGCACCGTCCGGCCGATTGGACGACACTCATTTTCTGAAACTGACAAGCCTTGTAGGGAGCAAGTCAAATGGCATTTCGTCCGCTTGGCGATCGCGTGCTGGTAAAGCGCGTTGAAGAAGAAACCAAAACCAAAGGCGGGATCATCATCCCCGACACCGCCAAAGAAAAGCCACAGGAAGGCGAAGTTGTCGCTGTTGGCCCAGGGGCCCGCGACGAAGACGGCGACCGGATTGCGCTCGACTTGAAGGTTGGCGATCGCATCCTGTTCGGCAAATGGTCCGGCACGGAAGTGAAGATCGACGGTGATGATCTTCTGATCATGAAGGAAGCCGACGTCCTCGGCGTCATCGAATCCTAATCCTTCCTCTTTCTGAATAACTTGAAAGGCACCAAAAATGGCTGCAAAAATCGTATTGTTCGGCTCTGACGCACGCGACCGCATGCTGCAGGGCGTGGATATCCTGGCCAATGCTGTGAAGGTCACCTTGGGTCCTAAGGGCCGCAATGTGGTGATCGAAAAATCCTTCGGCGCACCTCGCACCACCAAGGACGGCGTGTCCGTGGCCAAGGAGATCGAACTGGAAGATAAGTTCCAGAACATGGGCGCGCAAATGCTGCGCGAAGTGGCATCAAAGACCAATGACACCGCCGGTGACGGCACCACGACCGCAACCGTTCTGGCGCAAGCCATCGTGCGTGAAGGCATGAAGGCTGTGTCCTCGGGCCGCAACCCAATGGACCTCAAGCGCGGCATCGACAAGGCTGTGACCGAAGTCGTTGCTGGCCTGAAGGCGTCGGCCAAGAAGGTTTCCTCGAACTCTGAGATCGAGCAAGTTGGCACCATCTCGGCCAATGGCGAAGCAGAAATCGGTAAGATGATTGCTGAAGCCATGAGCAAGGTCGGCAATGAAGGCGTCATCACGGTGGAAGAAGCCAAGAGCCTCGAATCCGAACTCGACGTCGTTGAAGGGATGCAGTTCGACCGCGGCTATCTGTCGCCTTACTTCATCACCAATGCCGACAAGATGGAAGTCGCGCTGGATGATCCTCTGATCCTGATCCACGAGAAGAAGTTGTCGAGCCTGCAGCCCATGCTGCCAGTGCTGGAAGCTGTGGTTCAATCGGGCCGTCCTTTGTTGATCATCGCTGAAGACGTTGAAGGCGAAGCCTTGGCCACTTTGGTGGTCAACAAGCTGCGCGGTGGCCTCAAGGTTGCTGCTGTGAAGGCTCCTGGCTTCGGCGACCGTCGTAAAGCCATGTTGGAAGACATTGCGATCCTGACCGGTGGTCAGGTGATTTCTGAAGACTTGGGCATCAAGCTCGAAACCGTGTCGATCGACATGCTGGGCCGTGCCAAGAAGGTGACCATCACCAAGGAAAACACCACCATCGTCGATGGCATTGGCGAAAAGGCCGATATCGAAGCCCGTATCGCCCAAATCAAGCGCCAAGTTGAGGAAACCACCTCTGACTATGACCGTGAGAAGCTGCAAGAGCGTCTGGCCAAATTGGCTGGCGGTGTTGCTGTGATCAAGGTTGGCGGTGCGACCGAAGTCGAAGTGAAAGAGCGTAAGGACCGCGTGGATGACGCGCTGAACGCAACCCGCGCTGCGGTTGAAGAAGGCATTGTCGCCGGCGGTGGCTGCGCGCTGCTGCGTGCGTCCAAGTCGATCACCGTCAAAGGTGCGAATGACGACGAAGAAGCCGGTGTCAACATCATCCGTCGCGCCCTGCAGGCCCCGATCCGCCAGATCGTGGAAAATGCTGGTGTCGAAGGCTCGATCGTGGTTGGCAAGATCCTGGAAAACAGCTCGGTCTCTTACGGCTTCAACGCCCAGACCGAGGAATATGTCGACATGATCGCCTCGGGCATCATCGACCCTGTGAAGGTCGTGCGCACCGCGCTGCAAGACGCCGCATCGGTGGCCTCGCTCCTGATCACCACAGAAGCCAGCATCTCCGAAGCGCCAAAGAAGAATACCGGCGGCGCACCTGGCGGCATGCCCGGCGGCATGGGTGGCATGGGCGACATGGACTTCTAAGAAGTCCATAAAGTCGCCCATCATTAAGAGTGCTGGGATTTGCGATGCAAATCCCAGATGCGACATGGACTTCTAAGAAGTCCATAAAGTCGCCCATCATTGAAAGTGCTGGGATTTGCGGTGCAAATCCCAGGTGCGACATGGACTTCTAAGAAGTCCATAAAGTCGCCCATCATTAAGGGTGCTGGGATTTGCGGTGCAAATCCCAGGTGCGACATGGACTTCTAAGAAGTCCATAAAGTCTCAAACAAGTGGCGCGGTCCGGCAACGGGCCGCGCTTTTTGTTTGTGTTTGGCTCGATTTGCACCCCGCCCTCACGTCAAAGACGGCCATACCCTGTCGGTGTCGACAGGCTGACGGTTGGATAGTTTCCCATCCATCCTCTGCGTGTTCCGGCCATGTCAGTCTGTGGGCATTGACCGAGGTGGGAAAACCATGAAGCCAGATGAACGCCATATGCTTGATTGTGCCCGGGCCCGTTTTGCCTGCGAGGCCGCAGCCTTTGCCCTGGGCATTAAGGGTGATCTTTTGGTGCCTGATCGGGGCACTGCGCAGCACGCTTTTGCGCGCCAGACGGCGATGTATCTCACCCACGTCGCCTTTGGCTTAAGCCTGCACCGGGTTGCGATTGCTTTTGGCCGCGACCGCTCAACCGTGGCTTATGCTTGTCATCTCATAGAAGATCGCCGCGATGATCCGCATTTAGATGACATGCTCGACCAGCTGGAAGCTGCCCTGCGCGCAGCCCCGGCACCACGCTTTTTGCCCGATCAGCAAGCAGCTTGACGATGCAGTTGGGGGTAATTTTTTCGGGTCGTTGTCATCCCGGACGGTGTTAGCCGATCCGGGATCTCATGGCGAAAAGGCACCAAGAATTGCCTAAACCTCGCTTCACGCCAGCCGCGAGCCTTGAGCGCCCCAAACAGAGGAAAATTCAACCGGCCGCTTTTGCGTCCCGGGCGACATCTTGGATCCGCAACGCCATAGCTTTCAGCCCATTGGAGCGTTGTGGGCTCAAAGCCTCCCCTAAGCCCAATGCTTGAAAGGCGCTGGCTGCATCCAGGTTCAAAATCTCATGGGCTGGGCGGTCTGAATAAAGCCGGATCAAAATCGCCAAAAGACCTTGCACAATGGCAGCATCAGATTCACCGCGAAACTGGATATGGCCACTGTCAGGATCAAGGTTGGAAATCAGCCATACCTGGCTGGCACACCCGCGAACCTTGGCCACATCAAGCTTCTCCTCAGACGGCAACGGCGGCAAACCCCGACCCAGATCAATGACATAGCGATAACGCTCCTCCCAATCATCCAGGAAGGAGAATTCCTCAATCAGCTCCTCAAGACGGGCATCGGTCATGCTTGCAGTCAGGCTTTCAATTCAGAACATTGGGCCGAAATCGAGCAGTCGACTTTCGGCATACAGAATGCGGCACTTCAGGAAACAAGGTGACAGACCCTAACGCACCACCTTGGCCATGCATTTGGCAATCTCACCCAAAGGGTGCTCGGCCAGACAGAAGGAACGCTCATAGGGTTGTTTGGTGGCTGCATTACACATCTGCATGTTCAGACGCGAGGAATTCACACAGCTGACCAAGCGGGGATCCCGCATCAGGGCTTCGGTGTCTTCCTTGCGGTCGCTGGGGGCCCCGATGGCGGTTAAAGCCGCAACTGCAACCATGCGATCAATCGGGGAGTAAGGCCGGATCGGGTCGGTCAAAACGATTGCCTCACGTGCGGCGGGGGTGGAAATATTGAGACCCCGCTGCAGCACTTGGGTGCGGACTTGGCGCGACTGACTGGTCGGATTGGCATCTGGTAAAGTTGAAAAGGTCACTGAAGGTGCGGCGAGTGGGGGGGGAGGGACCAAAGCACGCAGCGCCGCATTGCGTGCTTTAGAATCGGCAGTACTTGCCTTTGCCCAAGCAAAGCGTTGCCAGTCATAAGCTGCCTGCTTGAAGGCATCCCCTTGGGTCTGGATGCGGGCAGCGTCGGCCAGCACGACACGGGCAGCTGATTGGGCAGCTTGTTCACCGCCTGGCAGGCTGCGGGCAAAAGTGATGTCCGACCGCAGTCGTGCGATCAGAGCATCGCGGCCCATGGTCGCTTCAGCCTTGCGCACTTCTGTCACAAACTCAGGTTCGCTGGCCGCCCAAGCCGCCCCATAGGCAATAATGCCAAGGGCCAGACGGTCCGAATTGAGATGGCGTGCAATCCTTTCAGTTGACACTGTCAGGCCCCGTCCTGTTGTAATGCTACCGACCGACAAACCGTTCACATCGTTCGCATAGGCGGCATAGAGGGCGGCATGTGCGCCCAACGTGTTGGCACCGGGAGGTATCAGAATGCCAGCAGGCACAGTTGTGACTTTCGGGGCTGCCTTGGTGGCTTTTGGCGCTGCCTTTCGGGCAGGGGCTTTTTTGGCTGCCGCTTTGGGTGCGCCGGCTTTGGGGCGCTGTTGAGCTGCGGCATCGGCATGGATCATCAGGCCTGTTCCAGCCAACAAACCCGCGAAAACAAAGGCCAGCCATTTGCGTTGCATTGATCTTTCCTCCGTGCGCCCCAGCAGACAGAAACCGACCTTATGGCCCTGCGTTTGTGAATAAATCACAACCAACTCATGTTTTCAGGAGTCTGGTTTCACCTGTCACGCGAACTGGGGCGACTTTATCCAGCCGATCGGTTAGAAAATGGCGTGGACGTAGCACAACAAACAGAATTGGCTGATTCCGGCCTCGGCGAGAAGGTGTGGCCACGGGCTGGCCCGTCGCTGGTGCCTGCTCAATGGGTCAGTGGCCTATTGGCTTTACTGGTCGCGATTTTGCTCGTCCCGGCCCTACAATTCGCCGATATTCGACTGATTGTTGCTCTGGTCTGGCTGTCAGCTTGTCTCTGCGCCATTTTTCTCCTGACCAGTCTGGCCAACCAAGGCCAGCAAAGTGTGGCAATCCCGGTCTTATGGGCGGGGGCCGGATTGGGCTTTGCCGGATTGAGTGGGCTCACTATTGGGCTGCTGCTGATCGCGGCCATCTGGCCGCTCTTGGGTTCCAGTGCGGTTGGGGTGTCGCGGATGAATGGCGTGGCGGCCAGCCTGTGCGTGGCGGCTGCCACCCTGGTGCTGCACCCCCTATTGCCACCCGCCAGTCTGCCGACATTGAGCGGCTGGCTGGCCTATGTTCCTGTGGGGCTCCTCATACTGATCACGGCAGGATTGGCTGTGGCCACCAGCGCACGGACCGCGAGCGTCATCGCCCGTGCCCGCCAATCTGCCCGGGCGCTGGTCTCTCAGGCGCAAGCCCGCCAGGGGCAAGCAGAGGCTGAAGCCCGCGCGGCTCGGGCCGAGACCGAAGATCGGTCGCGCTTCGTGGCAGAAATGAGCCATGAGATCCGAACACCGTTGAATGCGATCCTCGGCTTTGCCGACACGATGCGCGAACAAGTGTTTGGCCCATTGCCTGCACCTTACCAGGATTATCCAGGCCTCATTCATAAAAGCGGCAGCCATCTTCTCGATCTTGTCAGCGATCTGTTGGACATTTCCAAGATTGAGGCGGGTCGCTACGAAGTTGCCTGCGAACCTATTCGGCTCGATCAGTTTTTGTTCGAGGCTATATCTTTGTCGAGCGGGGCAGCCCGGGCAGCCGGGGTGCAAATCCGCCATGAGGTAGGCCCGGCTGTCACAGTTTTGGCCGACCAGCGCGCCCTGCGCCAGATTGCCTTTAATCTGTTGTCTAATGCCATCAAATTTACCCCAGAAGGTGGGATGGTGACGCTGCGCATCCTCACCGATGGCATGGGCAATCCCGACGGCTCGGCTGTACTGGAAGTGGCTGATACAGGGGCGGGCATTAGTGCGGCTGATCTGTCCCGGATTGGGCAACCTTGGGCGCAGGCCAATAATCAAAATGAAGGAAGTGCCCGCCTAAAGCGCAGTTCAGGGCTGGGGCTGGCTGTCGTAAAGCGCTTGAGCGAATTGCAGGGTGGGCGGTTCTGGCTCGACAGCACCTTGGGTGTTGGCACAATTGCCAAAGTGGCACTGCCCTTGGCACCCGCCTCAAATTGACCAGTGATCGCAGATCCTTTTGTGGCTGAGGAAGGTCACTAAAACTCAGCCGCAAAGGTAAAAGCGGCGACCAGATCGCCAACCTCCACCACAAGGCGGGATACTTGGCCCGTTCGGCTGGTGATTTCGATCTCAAAACTATCGCGTGGGTCTGCGTTGAGGACTGCTCGTGTGGTCTCATCGGAAAACACAAACAATGTGCCTGCTCGCGGTTTTTGATCGACCCGTGCCTTTGTCATGGCAGGTCGCCGAGATGCGGCAAGATGCACGCTGGTGCCACCCCGCAGCGGTGGGCTCAATGCGCGATTGGCTTGGGGTGGGCCAAGTTTGGAGAGGTCGCGCAAGAAAAGCCGCGCACCCGCTGCCTGCACATCCGGGGTTTCCACAGCAAAGCTTAAGCCCTGGCCAAGTGTGATCAGCCCGGCGCGGGTTGCATTTCCCGTATCCTGCACAGCCCGCCAATTGTCTTTACCGCTGCGATCTACCTGCCAGCTGCGTGCGGTGCCGGGATATGAACCAGTCATTTGTGCGCGCCAGCCCTTGTGGGCAGCCCGGATACGACTCGCTTCGGTTTGCACCACCCGATCGCGGCACGGTTTTGCGGCGGCGGCGGTCTTGGCCTGATTGGCGATCAAATCCAGGCGTTGGCTGCTGGCACCCGCCCGCAAGGCGGCACCTCTGGCTTGGGCTGTAAAGCCAGCCAAGGCCCGACGTGGACCGGTTTCCAACAAGCCGCACCGCTCATCAATGGCTCGCATCGCCATCCGCTCGGCATATGCACGCTCAAGTCCATTGACTTGGGCCACGGCCAATGACGGCAGAACCAAAGGTATAAACAGAGCAATATATCTTACAAGGCGCATTGGAATGTATTACAGCGTTGTTCTTTCACTTGGATTAAACAAGGTAAAACAGTTCTGATGTCTGGCAGTGAACTCAAAAGCGAGATTTGGGTTAAGGCCTTGCTGAGAACTGCCCAAGCACATGGGGCTGCGGGCCATGTGGTCCGACGCGGGCATGGCGAGGCTGGCGCAGTCTTGGTGAAAGTTGCACGATTGGATGGCACAGCACGCCTCTTGGTTCCGGCGCGAGATGGCGCAGGCACGCGGCTGTTTCTTGATTTGACAGGCAAGACCGCAGGTCCTGACGAAATGTCAATTGATGCCTATCTCGCGAAACGGGCGAGCCAAGATGACGACATTTGGATTATTGAAATAGAAGACAAAGATGGACGTAGTTTTATTTCTGAGCGCGTGGACTGATTATTAACCCAAACACGTTAGGCTATAGGCCACTGATATGAAGGCCTGTGCCTGTGGGGCAAGGGACCGACAGTCTGCAGTGGTGCGATGACAATCGGTCCGCCTGAGTCCGCCGCGATGCGGTGGTATCGGGAGAAGGCCGGGGAGGACAGTAAATGCTCTTTTTGTTCAATGATCGGGTCTTGCGCCTGACTGGGAACGCAGACTTTGTGATCAATTCGGGCATTCCTGCGACAGCTGTCGCACGTTACACGCTCGCCGACTCTATTCTGGCCACCCAGACTGCGGTCATGGAAGTCCCGAATCTGGCGGTTGAGTCACCCCTGAAGGCCGCCGCGCTTGCGTGGCTGATCGCCAGCCGCAGTGACGCCAATGCTGTTTTGTTTATTGCGCCCCCCAAATGCCGCAAGCCACAGGAAGTTGGTTTCCGCCTCGCAACAGTGGCCTTGACCACGCTGGGAAGCCTGATGGCTTTGCAGGAAGCGGGCAAGCTAAACTCCGGCATCATCAATAATTCGGTCTGGCAATCCTTCGCCGCCTGACCCTGATCCGGCCATAAAGCGCGAGCGCAGGTCCGGCCCTTTAATTGTGCGCGTGGCTCGGCTACACACAGCCCCCGTTTGGCCTGAGTGATCAGGCCCCAGTCGCCCAATCTCATCAGCCAGGCCGCCGCATCATGTCTGCCGAACTTGCGCGCGAAGTTAAGCGCCGTCGTACCTTTGCCATCATCTCGCACCCTGACGCGGGCAAAACCACGCTAACGGAGAATCTGCTCTTGATGGGTGGGGCCATCCGCGCAGCCGGTGCGGTTCGCGCGCGCGGTGAACAACGCCGCACCCGGTCGGACTGGATGAAGATTGAGCGCGAGCGCGGTATCTCGGTGTCGGCCTCGGTGATGACATTTGAGCATGATGATTGCATCATCAATCTGCTCGACACCCCCGGCCACGAAGATTTTTCTGAGGACACGTATCGCACTCTGACAGCCGCAGACTCGGCTGTTATGGTGCTGGACGCTGCTAAAGGGATTGAGCCCCAGACCCTTAAATTGTTTGAGGTCTGCCGTCTGCGCGACATCCCGATCCTCACCTTTATCAATAAGATGGACCGGGAAGCCCAAGACCCGATGGAATTGTTGGATGAAGTGGCCTCCAAGCTGGCGCTAGATCCTGCGCCAATCTTTTGGCCGCAGGGCTCGGGCAATCGCTTCCGGGGCATGGTTGACCTGCGCACGGATATGTTCACAGTGTTTCGCCGTCCCCAAGTCGGCGATACCGGCCCCTTGGTTCACGACCAAATTGGCTTAAGCGCCCCTGATATCGGATCTGTGTTGACGGGGGATGAGTTGGATGAATTGCGTGGCTCTGCTGAACTTGTCCAAGGTGGCTATCCAGCGTTTGATTTGACCTCCTACCGCGAAGGTCACATGACGCCAGTTTTCTTTGGTTCTGCCTTGCGGCAGTTTGGCGTACGTGAATTGCTCGATGGCTTGCGCGATTATGCGCCGGCACCGCGCGATCAGAAGGCGCTGGATAAGGGGGTTGAGACCCAGGTGCATGCCGACCGCGATGAGGTGACGGGCTTTGTCTTCAAAATCCAGGCCAATATGGACCCCGCTCACCGCGACCGTGTTGCCATGGTGCGGTTGGCTTCGGGTAAGTTTCAGCGCGGCATGCGGCTGAAGACCGGCTCTGGCAAACAGATCGGCGTGCATGCGCCCTTGATGTTTGTGGGCCAGGATCGCGAAATTACCGATGAGGCCTGGGCAGGCGATGTTATTGGTGTGCCCAATCACGGCGTGCTGCGCGTGGGTGACAGCCTGTCGGAAACCGGCCAAGTCAAGTTTGCCGGCATTCCCAATTTTGCCCCGGAAATCCTGCGTCGGGCCTCGGTCAAGGATCCGCTCAAGGCAAAGCATCTGAAAAAGGCGCTGGAGTCGCTGGCCGAAGAGGGCGTTACCCAATTATTCCGCCCCCATTTCGGCTCTGACCTGATCGTGGGCGCAGTCGGCCCGTTGCAGTTTGACGTGCTGGTTGAGCGGCTGTCCGCCGAATATGGCTTGGATGTCACGTTTGAAGCCTGCGCCTATAATGGTGTGCGCTGGATTTCGGCCGAGACAGCCACCGATTTGGAGCATTTTGCTGACCGCAATCGCGCCGGCATGGGCACCGATCTTGATGGAGCTGAGGTGTTCTTGGCCAAAAATGCGTGGGAAATCGGCTATGTGGCCGAACGTTTCCCAAAAATCCGCTTTACCAATGTACGCGAGCGTATGATCTAAGTCTTTGGACTGAGATGTGAGGCGTGTCGCGCGGCTCCCAGTTTTGGAACCGCCGAGCCTTCGCCGAAGTCGAGCCCGCTGCAGATGCCGTCTGAAACAAGATTGCTGATCGCGGTCGGATTTTGCTTTGTGGCGTGCGAGATGGCATCCACCTAATCTGAGAGGTGCCGTCTCATGTGCTTTTCACCGATAGCCAGGGTCAATCAGGCGGCTTGGGCGGTTACCGTGGCGCGCAGGCGCATGAAGCGGATGGCGCGTTGGGCCGCTTCAGGCGGCACGTCATTATACATATTGCCCAACACTTCGGCCTGGCTCAGCCCCTCATTGCCCAGCACCAAAACAGCGATGGTCACGAACAAAGCCCGCTCGAAATTGGCTGCCCGACACACCATAGCCATTGTGTCGATGTCTTTTTTCTCGAACAAGAGCGCGGTTTGGAAATAGTCTAGGCCCGTCAAATCGGCAAAAGCGATCATGAACTTGGTGGTTTCATGATTGCGCCACAAGCTTGGCAACTGGCTGCGATTGATCGCATTGCTACCCTTTTGCTTATTATATTCGGCTTGCACTTTCTCGAAGTCGGCTGGCAAAGTGCCATTGACAACCGCGACCCGCGTCTGAGCCCGACGCATGGCGCGCTCGACTTCTTCTTCGGTGAACTCGGCATTGCGCTCAAGGATTTCCCGGCGCATTGGGCCTTCCACGATGGTGTAGAGCCGATTGAGATGTTCTGGAGATATGACCTTGCGCTCTGCGATTGGGCGATGCAGGTCCGGGTTCTTCGCGGCGCGGTCGACGATCTTATCAAAGGTTTCATCAGAAACCTTGGCTGTTTGGTTGCTGACCAGTGAGGCGACAACCCTGTCATCACCATGTACCACCAAAGCTTCAGACAATTGCTCACCCACGTCAGGGCGTTGGGTCACCACCATCTGGTGTTCATGGCCGCGGGTTTCGACAACGCGGATCAGATCATCTTGGGTCAGCGATGTTGACCGACGTAGGATCGGGCCTGCGATACCAATTTCAGAATCATTTGCCATGGCGACCGCCAGAGACCGCGGTGCCTCACCACCAGAAAAGCGATTGGCTAACTGCTTGCGGACTTCTGAATCAAGCTCATAGGCGACTTTGGCGATCAAATCGCCAAATAGTTTCGTCTCCACAGGACTTTGGTTGTCTTGCGAGTCGAAAAACAAATCTGTCACTTCATTCAAGAGTTCGCGGCGTTTTTCGCTGGAACTCTCGCTGGCTACTTCTAGTAGCTTTGAGTATCTTTCGCCAACTCGCATCATGATTTCCCACTGCTCATTACCGTGTACCGCATAAGCGTAAAGATTTGGTGCCGGGAATTCATCAAAATGTGCGCGCTTACCCGCCAGGACCACCGCCCAGACGGGGTTCGCGATCAATATAGGCTGGATTACTGGCCCGACGCCGCGCCGCATCAGCCAAGGATTTTTGCTGCGCTTTGGTCAAACCCTCGGCGCGTGGCGTCCCGCGCGCCCCTTTGGATTTCGAGGCAGGTTTGGGGGCGGGTTGTGCATCGGTTTCATCTTCCTGATAGAAGGGATCAGGCGCTGGCTCCTGCGTTGGGGGGCGCTCAACCCGTGTGGCTTTGGGCCGCTCAGGCTCTGGTATCGCAACGGGGACAGTTCCTGCCAGGGGGTCGGGGCGAACTTCGCCTGTGGCCGCAGCGCGCTGACGTTCGGCTTCGACTGCTTCCCATTCCCGCTGCACCGCATAGGCCGGCTGGCCCTTGTCACGGGCGGCATTTAGCTGGGCGCGACGCATGGCAGCTGCATCAATCATTCCGTCTGGGCCCCGAAATTGCGAAAGGTCCGGCAAACCATTTTGAGAGACTGGGGGCGAGGATTGAACCGGGGCCGAGGCTTGTGATTGTCCTTGAGCTTGGGCCTGAGCTGGCCTTTGGGGCTGTGCTTGGGCAGGCACGTCAGATGTTGGCTGTGTTGCTGGGGCTGGGACTGGGACTGGGGCCTGCCCTGCAGAACTGACTGCTCGGGGTGGCGGCGGTGGCGCAGGGCGCACCGGCGTCGCACGTGTCGCTTGTGGTTTAGGAGTTACCGCCGCGGGCCGTGATGGGGCTGGGGTGGGTGGTTTACTGACCGCGGCTGGACTGGGCTGCTCTGGCTCTGGTGGGCTGGGCACGAAGATGGGTTGGCGAACCGACTTTTGCTCCGAATAGGCCTCTGCTGCATCTGGCGCGACTTGTGTTTGCTCGGGCCGAGGATCCCAAGTCATGGTGGGTGCCGGGCTTGTTGCGGGCTGTGGTGGCGATGGGCGAACCACTTGGGACTGGACAGGAAGCGGCGGGGCTGGCGCTGGATTCGGCGCAGCGCTCTGGGATGGGGGCCCCTGCGTCGCAACAGTCTGCGAGCCTACAGGGATGGCAAAGGTTGGCGCGGTGGTTTGGCTTGCCGGGGCTTGGACCGATGCAGAGGCTTGTGGCGGCCGATTGGGCGGGTTGTTTGCGGCAAAAGGCCCGGTTTGCGGCTTGGCTGGTGCGGAGGGCTCGCCACGAGGTGTCCCGCGGGCAGCCGGTGCGGTTTGGGGTTGAGGTGCGGCGAGTGCTTGAGCCAGATTCGGCCCGCGTGGGGTGGGTGCATGAGTCACCGGCGGGGCCATACTGGGTGCCAGCGACATGGGCGCAGACGTACCTGGATTATTTGACCATGGGGTTTGGGCGGTGACAGGATTGGCCGCCTTCCCGCTTGGATTAAGCCAAGGTGCGGGGCGAACCTCATAGGCAGCACCGCCCGACGCATGGGGCAGGTTGTTTGGGCTTTGGGCAAGTCTGCGTGGCAAGCCCGATTGTATCCCACCCCTCTGGCCACCCATCTGGACCTGATTGCGTGACGAGGACAGCGTACACATTTTAGCTGAAGCTGGCGGGACAAGCCGATCAACCAAGCCAGCAGGAGATGGCGCAGCCGGCTTGCCAAACGACCAAGACGCGCACATGCGGTCGCCCGAACAGGCGGTTGCGCACGCATCGGCCGACGCGGCTTGAAAGCGCACGTAGTCAGACGATTGAGCAAGCGCCTCGGCAGGTCCGAGCAGGACCAGCCCAAAGGCCAGTGAACGCACGCGCATGAAACGACTCCGAAGATATCACATCGGTGGCGCGCGCCGGTTAAGTTAGAATTAAGCCTCGATTCAATTCGCAGTTATTTGTGATCGCTGTCGGTGACAGGGCGGCGCACGCACACAGATTAAGCACCTGCTGCCAGCGACTCCTTCAATTCCACCAAGCCCAGCCATTCTTCTTCGCCGGCTTCAAGCCGTGAACGGGCTGCCACGGCTTGCGCGGAGGTCCGTTCAAATCGGGCTGGATCGCGCGTGTAAAGACCCGGATCGGCGAGCTCGGCCTCAAGCCGTGCGATCTCCCTTTCCAATTCCGGCATAAGAGCTTCAAGTTCGGCGAGGCGACGCTCATCTTTGTAGGACAGTTTCTTTGCCGTCTTGTTGGGGCTTGGGTCCGCCGATTGATTATGTGGGGCAGAGGGCGTGGTTTTGGCCTTTGCCACGGGCTTGCGACCCAGCATCGGTACACCTTGGCGGACCAGATCGCTCCAGCCGCCTGGGGTTTCAATCCAGCGGCCATCCCCGCATGGGGCCAAAGTTGCTGTTACCACACCATCGAGAAACGCGCGGTCGTGGCTGACCAACAGCACAGTGCCATCATAATCGGCCAGCATATCCTCAAGCACATCAAGGGTTTCCATATCCAAATCATTGGTTGGTTCGTCGAGGACCAACACATTGGATGGCTTGGCGAGCGTCAGTGCCAGCAGGACACGATTGCGCTCACCCCCGCTGAAGGAGCCAACCGGTTGGCGCAAATGTCGGGAGTCGAACAGAAAGTCCTTCGCATAGGCCGCCACATGTCGCGGCCTGTCGCGCACCATAATCTGATCGCCACCGGCAGGGGCAAAAGTCTCCCACAGACTGGCGGCAGGATCGAGGGCTGCCCGCGACTGGTCCAAATAGGCAATCGTCAGATTTTTGCCAATCCGCATCGTACCGCTGTCCGGGGCCAAATCCCCGACCAACATTTTGATCAAGGTTGATTTTCCCACCCCATTGGGTCCGACAATACCAAGCCGGTCTCCGCGCATCACCCGCAGGTCCAAGCCCTTGATCAAATCACCACGGCCCGAAAAGCCCTTTGACACGCCTTTGGCTTCAAACACCAATTTGCCAGATATGGCCCCCGTTTCAGCCTGAAGCGCGGCACTATCCTTGCGCACCAGCGCGGCTTGACCTTTGCGGGCCTCGCGCATCGCCATCAGGCGCCGCAGCCGTCCTTCGTTTCGCGTTCGCCGGGCGGTGACACCGCGGGCCAACCAACGGGTTTCATCTTCAAGTGTCTTGTCGAGCTTTTCCAGCGCCTTGCGATCCTGCTCTTCAATGCTCTCGGCCCAGGCATCAAACTTCGCGAATGGGGCATCAAGGCGGCGCACAACACCGTGGCGCAGCCACAGGCAAGTCGTTGAGATAGCTGACAGAAAGGCCCGGTCATGGCTCACCACCAGCACGGCACCTGAAAATTGTTTGAGCCGTCGCTCCAGCTCCTCAATCGCGGCAATGTCGAGATGGTTGGTCGGTTCGTCAAGCATCAACAGGTCTGGATCGGCGGCAAAGGCACGCGCCAATGCTGCCCGTCTGGCTTCCCCACCAGAAAGAGCGGTCACAGGTCGATCTGCCGCCAGCCCGAAGCTGTCGAGTTCGGCTGCTGCTGCTGCAAGACGGGCAGGTTCATCCCGATCATGCGGGACGTCTTGGACGACCCAATCTAGTAAACTGGCTGTCCCTGAAAAATCTGGTTCCTGGGTCTGGGTCGCTGCATGGGTTCCCGTGGCCACCACACGTTCTCCCCGATCGGTCTCCAGCGTACCTGCCAGCACAGCCATCAGCGTCGACTTGCCTGCGCCATTGGCCCCGACAAGGGCGGCCCGTTCCCCGCGACGCAACGTCAGATCCACCCCTGTGAATACTGGGGCACCCCCACGGGTTAGGGCGATGTCTTTCAATTGGATGACGATGTCGCGGCTCATGGGCTGCAAGTGTCCGTCCCTTGGTCCAAGGTCAAGTTTTCCCTGCAGGCCGACCTGCGGCCCACTGCGCAAGTGCGGGTGTGGGCCTTGTGCATGTTCACAATTTCGTGTTGCCTGCGTGATCTGAATTCTGAAGAAAGTGCCGACACGTGCGACCTTTAAGACCATTCGCCTCCGCTTCCGCCCTGGTCTTGGCAAGTACTGCCTTGCTAATTGCCGGTTGTGCGACCCAGTCTGCTGCCCAAGTGGCGGCAACAAAATCAGCGTCGACAGGTGGTGAGCAAGCTACCAAACCTAAGGCGACACCAAAGCCCATCCCCAAAGGGCTTGACAGTTCTGGTGCATTGGATCCGTTTCCATCCACCTATAAGCCATTACCAGGGTCTACGACTGCCATTGTCGGGGCAACCATTCTCACGGCGGCAGGCGAGGAAATCGACAATGGCACAATTGTCTTTGCCGAGGGCAAGATTGTTGCTGTTGGAAAGGATGTGGCCATTCCTGACGGGGCCAAACGGGTGGATGGAAGGGGCAAGTTCGTAACCCCCGGCATTATTGACATCCACTCGCATCTTGGCGTCTATCCCAGTCCGGGTGTGCAGGCCAATTCTGACGGCAATGAAGCAACTGACCCCAATACTGCCGAAGTCTGGGCCGAGCATTCGATCTGGCCACAAGACCCCGGCTTTAATCGGGCACGCGAAGGCGGGGTGACAAGTCTGCTGATCCTGCCCGGTTCGGCCAATCTGTTTGGTGGTCGGTCGGTGACGGTCAAAAATGTCCCGTCAACCACCATCCAAGGCATGAAGTTTCCCGGTGCGCCCTATGGCTTGAAGATGGCTTGTGGCGAAAATCCCAAGCGTGTCTATGGCTCTCGCTCGCGGGCCCCTTCGACTCGCATGGGCAATATTGCTGTGGCGCGGCGGGCCTGGATTGATGCGGCGGAATATAACCGCCGATGGTCTGATTATCGCGCCAAGGTGGCCGCAGGCGAAGCCGCCGGTGATCCGCCAAAGCGTGATCTGAGGCTCGAAACGCTGGCAGGTGTGCTCAATGGCGATATTTTGGTGCAGAACCATTGTTATCGCGCCGATGAGATGGCGCTGATGATCGATATGGCCAAGGAATTTGGCTATAAGATCACCACGTTCCACCATTCGTCTGAGGCTTATAAAATCGCTCCTCTGTTGAAAGAGGCGGATATTTGCTCCGCCACATGGGCCGATTGGCAGGGCTTCAAGATGGAATCGCTCGATGGCATTTCTGAAAATGCCGGCATCCTGCAGGCCTATGGTGCTTGCGCCATTATCCATTCCGATGATGCCACCATCACCCAGCATCTCAATCAGGAGGCCGCGATTGCGATGGGGGCAGCAGCGCGCGCTGGTATACCGGTATCACGGCTGGATGCCATCAAATGGATCACCGCTAATCCGGCCAAAGCTATGGGCATTGGCGCGCGGACCGGTTCGCTGGAAGTCGGCAAAATGGCTGATATCGTTTTGTGGGATCGCGACCCCTTCTCAACCTATGCTCTGGCCCAGATCGTCTATGTCGATGGCGGCATTGCTTATGATCGCACCGATCCTGCCACCCATGCCCGGTCGGACTTCGATCTGGGTCGCCCCAGCCTGGAGGCCAAGCCATGAAGTCCGCCATTCTCGCCTTTGGTCTCGCGGTTGGGGGACCTGCTCTTGCCTTGGCCCAACCCGTTGCCATCATCAATGCCCGGATTGAAACAGCTGGCCCTCAAGGCAGCATTGCCAGCGGCACTTTGGTGATGGATCAAGGCCGGATCGTTGCAGTCGGCCCAACGATTGGTGTGCCGGCGGGTGCGAAAATAATTGATGCCAAGGGCCAGGTGGTGACTCCAGGCTTGATTCAAGCCTCGACAAGTCTGGGCATCTCTGAGATCGAGCAAGTTCCTGAAACCCGCGATGATGGGGCCGGTCAAAAATTGGGTGCGGCCTTTAATCCGGCCGCCGGCATTAACCCGGATGCGCCAACCATTTCGCTTGCCCGCTTGAATGGCGTGACACGGGCCTTTTTGACCCCTGTTGCCGGCCGTTCCGGTGGCGGTGCCCACGCCCATGACGACAGCGCCTTTGCCACTGCTGGCGGTCACGAAGAGGATGATCCCACCTTATTTGCGGGCCAAGCAATTGGCATCAATTTGGCCAGCGATCAGACTGATCTTGTGTTCAAAACCAATGCTGGCATGGTGCTGCAATTTGGCGAATCCGCTGCTGCTGCCGCTGGGGGCTCCCGCGGGGCCTCACTTATCTTGTTGAAACAGGTTTTGGCCGATACCCGCCATTTTGCTGCTAATCGGGCAGCCTATGATAAGGGTGAGGGGCGGGGCCTGATGGTCAGCCGCCTTGATCTGGAAGCCCTTGTGCCGGTGGTGCAGGGCCGCTCGCCGCTGTTGGTGCGGGTCTCGAGCGCCAATGACATACGTCAAGTCCTCAAGCTTGCGCGCGAGGAGAAGCTGTCGATCATTCTGGAAGGGGCCGAAGAGGGCTGGCGGGTTGCGGCGGAACTGGCCGCTGCCAAAGTCCCTGTCATTATCGATTCTCAGGCAGCACTTCCGTCTAGCTTTGAGACCTTGGGCACCCATTTGGACAATGCGCGCGTTTTGCAGGCAGCGGGGGTTAGTGTCGCCATTATGGGCAGTCGGGACTATAACAATCTCCGCCAGAGCCGCATGAATGCTGGAACCGCTGTAGCCCACGGTCTGCCCTATCAGCAGGCCTTGCAGGCAATCACTCTGGTGCCTGCGCGCATTTGGGGTGTGGATCAGGAGACAGGCTCTTTGGAAGCCGGCAAGGCCGCCGATGTGGTGATCTGGAGCGGAGATCCACTAGAAGGCCAAAGCTATCCCACGGCAGTCTTTATTGCCGGTGTGGCCCAACCCATGACCAGCCGCTCTACCGAGCTTGCGGCCCGTTATAAACCCGCCAGCGACACCAGCCCCCGACCCGCGTATCGGAATTAGGGGGGCTCACCGCACGGGGCGGGAACCGATGCGGCTGCTGCTTGGGGCAGTAGGGGTGGGGTTGGTTTTGGTGGGTTTGCTGCGCGCCATTTTGGCAGCTTTGGGCTCTTCCTCAAACAATTCAGCCAGCTTATCGACAATGGCTCCGCCCAATTGCTCGGCATCCACAATTGTCACCGCACGGCGATAATAGCGCGTAACATCATGGCCAATGCCAATGGCGATCAATTCAACCGGGCTATAATCCTCAATCTTGGCAATGGTGTCGCGCAAGTGGCGTTCAAGATACGCACCTGAATTGACTGACAAAGTGCTGTCATCGACGGGTGCACCATCTGAAATCACCATCAGGATACGGCGCTGTTCGGGCCGAGCCAACAGGCGGTCATGCGCCCAATCCAAGGCCTCGCCGTCGATGTTTTCTTTTAGCAATCCCTCGCGCATCATCAGACCCAGATTACGCCGCGCGCGCCGCCAAGGCGCGTCTGCGCTTTTGTAGATAATGTGGCGCAAATCATTGAGGCGACCGGGATTGGCAGGCTTACCCGCTTTCATCCAGGCATCACGCGCTTGTCCGCCCTTCCAAGCCTTGGTGGTAAATCCCAAAATCTCAGTCTTCACGCCGCAACGCTCAAGCGTCCGGGCGAGAATATCCGCACAAATCGCTGCAATCATGATGGGCCGACCGCGCATTGAGCCTGAATTGTCGAGCAGCAGTGTGACAACTGTGTCGCGGAAGTCGGTGTCGTCTTCCATTTTGAAGGTCAGCGGGGCTAAAGGCTCGATCACCACGCGCGACAGGCGCGCCACATCCAGCACACCTTCTTCCAGATCAAACTGCCAGCTGCGGTTTTGCTGGGCCATCAAGCGGCGTTGCAGGCGATTGGCCAAACGGCCGACCACGCCCTGCAATTGGGTCAATTGGGCATCGAGATAGCTGCGCAGGCGGGCAAGCTCTTCCCCATCGCATAAATCTTCCGCCCCGATGGTTTCATCAAAGCTGCGGGTATAGATTTTATAGGCCGGGCCATCGCCATCGCCGGCCTTGAAATTCGGTCGCACAGGCGTGGTGCCGTCCTCGACGTCACTGTCATCATCATCGTCAGGATTGGTGTCTTCAGACTCCATTCTGACTTGAACTTCTTCCTGCTCGCTGCCTTGGGATTCCCCGCGCTGGGTATCTTGCTGCTGCTCGCCACCCTCTTCATCCTGATCTTCATTCTGGCTCTGATCGGGGGGCGGTTGATCGGCACCATCAGGCTCTTCGCCATCTTCGTCAGAGGGATCGGGCTCTGCCCCCAGCTCATCACCCAAATCAAGATCACGGATCAGATCGCGGGTGACTTCGGCAAAAGCCTTTTGGTCATCGAGGCGGTCAATCAGGCGGGTGATGGTATCGCCGGCTTTTGACTGCACTTCTTCGCGCCACAAATCGGCAATGCCTTGCCCGGCCTCTGGGGGGGCAAGCCCGGTCAGACGCTCACGCAAGAGCAGGCCGAGGGCATCGGCGAGGGGGGCTGTCTGCCGGTCCGTCATGCGGGCATAGCCCTTTTTTTCGCATGTCTCTGTCAGGGCAGCCGTCAAATTCTGCGCAACCCCTGGCATGGCCAATGCCCCAATCGCCTCGATGCGGGCTTTTTCAGCCACATCATACAATGCTCGTGCGCGCGGGCCTTCAGGCATGGCAGCCGCATGGGCCACCTGGTCGTGATAAGCCAGCTTCAGGGCCGCCGCATCGGCATGGCCGCGCAGACGCGAAACCTCTTGCTCGCCCAAAGCGCGCGCCGGATGGGGCAGTCCAATACGTTTGCCCGACACGCTGGGGCCATCGGCGGAAAAGCTCACCTCCACATCTTCACTGCGCGAAAGCGCACGCGCTGTGTGGGTAATCACGCGCTTGAAAATGTCTTGTGGGGTCTCTTTGTGGGCCATGTTGACTTTGACATAAGCCGGAGCCGTGTGCCTGTCACGCCTCTATGTGCGTTGATTTCAGTGGGGGCGTCAGAGTTCGCCCTTTGCTCGCATGTCCTCAACGAAACTACCCGGATAGAGCTTCATTTTGCTGGTGAGCGCGCGCATGGCTTCGAAGTCGAGTTTTTCTTTGGGCGGCTCAAGGGGAATGATTTTCGCCACTGCTATGCCATCACGAGAAATCGCTACGTCTTGCCCCGCAATAGCATGACTGATGAGCTCCGAGAGGTTTGCTTGGGCTTGAGAACTGGAGAACACTCGCATCTTGGTTGTCCTATTAAATCGCGAAAAACAATCTAAGATAATTACAACAAAATTGCCGCAGTGCTAGCCCCGCAATCTGATTGTCACCATGGTCCGTCCGCTTTGGTTAATCTGAGGCAATTTTCTGGATCAGGGCGTCAACTTTGGAGGCGATCTCAGGCGTATGGCATAGGAGTGGTCGCTCGAACCCGACTTGCGCAAATGTCTGCAAATGTGGGTAGAACAAATCGCAGGACACCCAATATCCTGCCATGATATTCTGTCCTTCCTGTGCAACCATGCACCTCCAAAGATGCTCGGGAGACATTATGTACGGACGTAGACCTCCAAATGTAGGCGAAACCTCTTTTTCTTGATGGAAGCGCCACGTACCCTCTATGGTACTCATGCTCGTTTGCGACAGTGCGTACAACGATGGTTGGTTCAACTCGTCAAAGATATTCAACCAATCCCTGCTGGTTTCACGATTCAGCTCAGGGCTGCCAATAACAAGCCTGACCGAAATTTGGGATTGAGGGGCTATTTCTATTCCCGAAAGGTCAGCGAGACCGATCTTTCTCACGTCGGCATAATAACCCAGATCCATACCAGCATCCCGAGCAACAGTGAGCGATTTGTCCACATGTTGTTTCCAAGGCCCGACGGATGCCGGCGGCGCTTTTTGTACGCGAGAGACGTTAGACTTCAGGCTCTCTTGAATATCGGCAATGACCGGTGTCAAAATGCCAGGGTCAAAATATCTTGTTGATTGGTACCCTGGCTTCCAAGCGCACAGGTCAAGTGTGTATTCCGGGGTGGCTGTGACGTGGGCGGACTCGCCAGAGCAGGACGTAAGGCTTGCAGCGAGGAAGACCACACCAATCAAGTAGCTTCGCATGACCGCTATCTTTCCGACCAATTGCGCAAGAACTCAAACTCTCTTCAAAGCAGCTTCCTTAACGTAGTCTTTGGCTCTAGGCAAAACAAAAAGGGCCACCCGTGGGGTGGCCCTTCGTGCAATCGTGAGCAGACGAAAGCCGCTTAAGCTGCCTTCTTCGCGGCCTCGCCACCGAAGCGGCCATAGAAGGTTTCACCCTTTTTGGCCATGTCCTTCAAAAGCTTGTTGGGCTTGAAGCGGGGGCCATATTTCTTGGCGAGGCGCTCGGCTTCGGCAACGAAATTGGCGATGCCAATACCGTCCATAAAGCTGACTGTGCCGCCCGTGTAAGGGGCAAAGCCCCAGCCGAGGATGGAGCCGATGTCGGCGTCGCGTGGGTCGGTGATGACGCCCTCTTCAAAGCAACGCGCGGTTTCCAAGGCCTGACGATAGAGGAGGCGGTTCTTATATTCCTTCACCATGGCAGGGTCGGCTTCATGCACTTTGGTTGGCACGACCGAGGTCAAGCCAGGCCAGATCGCCTTGGTGCCGTCTTCCTTATAATCATAGAAGCCTTTTTTGTTCTTGCGGCCATAGCGGCCAAGGCCTTCGACCATTTCTTCAATGATCAATTGAGACGGCGTGGCCACCCATTTATTGCCCAAATCCTTTTTGGTTTGCTGAGCAACCTTATAGGCCAGATCGAGTGCAACTTCATCAGCCATGGCCAAGGGGGGCACGGGCATACCGGTCATGCGGCCGACATTTTCGATAATGGCCGGTTTGATGCCTTCGGCCAGCATTTCCTGGCCTTCTTGCACATAGGTGCCAAAGCAACGGCTGGTATAGAAGCCGCGGCTGTCATTGACGACGATCGGAGTCTTTTTGATCTTCAGGACATAATCGACCGCCTTGGCCAAGGTTTCCTGGCTGGTTTTCTTGCCCATGATGATTTCCACCAGACCCATTTTGTCGACAGGGCTAAAGAAGTGGATGCCGATGAAATTCTTGGGTCGCTTCGAGGCAGTCGCCAGACCCGTGATTGGCAAAGTCGAGGTGTTGGAGCCGAACACGGCCTTGGGGCCCAGCATCGCTTCGGCCTTCTGGGTCACATCGGCCTTGATCTCGCGGTTTTCAAACACCGCTTCGATAACCAGATCAGACTTCTTCACATGGGCATAATCGGTGGTCGGTGTGATCAATGCCAGAACCTTATCGGCCTTGTCTTGCGTCATTTTCCCACGCGAGACGGCTTTGTCGAGCAGCTTCTTGGAATAATCCTTGCCCTTTTCGGCCGATTCCTGGCTCTGATCGATCAGAACGGATTCAATGCCCGCCATGGCCTGCACATAGGCAATGCCTGCACCCATCATGCCCGCACCCAAGACAGCGACTTTCTTGACCTCGAACTTGTCAAAGCCCTGAGGACGGTTTGCACCCTTGGCGAGGGCTTGGGTCGATAAGAAGAGCGAGCGCACCATGGCCTTGGCCGAAGGGCTGGCCATATTCTTCAAGAAATAGCGTGTCTCGATGCGCAGAGCGGCATCCATCGGCACTTGCACGCCTTCAAACACCGCACTCATGATTGCCTTTTGGGCGGGGTAATTGCTGTAAGTGGTCTTCGACAGCATGGCATTGCCGCCGACAAATGTCATGCCACCGCCAGGGGTATAGGGGCCGTCCTTGACCCGATAGCCTTTTACATCCCACGGGGCGACAGCATTCGGATTGGCCAATACCCAGGCCTTGGCTGCGGCAACGGTTTCACCTGCGGGCACAACGGCCCCGACAACACCTTTCTTCAAGGCTTCTTGTGGGTTCATGCTGGTGCCTTGCAACAAATGTGGCATGGCATTCATCACCCCAATCAGACGCGGCAGGCGCTGTGTCCCGCCTGCACCAGGCAGCAGGCCAACTTTTGCTTCGGGCAGACCGAATTGGATCTTTGGATTGTCGGCCGCGACCCGATAGTGGCAGGCCAAAGCGATTTCGAGGCCACCGCCCAACGCCAAGCCTTCCAGCGCACAGGCCACGGGCTTGCCGCAGGTTTCAAGCGCGCGCAGCGAGCGGTTCAGGCTGAAGCCGCGTTCAAAGGCTTGCTTCAGCTTGTCATCCTCAGACAATTTCTGATCTGCATCCATGCTGCCACTGCCGATTTCGCCCAAGTCGGCACCGGCGCAGAAACCATTGTCCTTGCCCGAAAACAGCACGGCACCCTTAATGGCCTCATTGCTTTTGATCTCGGCGACAAGTTCGCCCATTTCCTTCATCACCCCGGCGGTGATGGTGTTCATTGTTTTGCCAGGAACATCGAAGGCGATGTGCAACACGCCATCTGCATCGAGGTTGGTCTTGAAGTTTTCCATGTAACGATCTCCAGAATTCGCAAATCATGGCCGCGCCAATCTGGTCGGCGTCGGGCCAAGGCGCGGGCAAAGCCTGCCCGCATGTGGCAAAAAGGGGCCTTAGACCCGCTGGATGATGGTGGCTGTACCCATGCCAGCACCCACGCACAGCGTGATCAGCGCGGTTTCCTTGCCGCTCCGCTCAAGCTCGTCGAGGACGGTACCGAGGATCATGCCGCCGGTAGCACCCAAGGGGTGACCCATGGCGATCGCCCCGCCGCACACATTGATCTTGTCGTGCGGGATGTTGAGCGCTTGCATGAAGCGCAGAACAACCGAGGCGAAGGCTTCATTGAGTTCGTAAAGATCAATGTCTTCTGGCTTCATACCGGCCTTGGCCAATGCCTTACGGGCGACAAACTCGGGGCCCGTCAACATGATGGAGGGCTCTGACCCAATCGAGGCCATCGCAATGATTTTGGCGCGTGGCTTAATGCCAGTGGGTTTGGCCATACGCTTATTGCCAATAAGAACAGCAGAGGCGCCATCCACAATGCCAGAGCTATTGCCGGCATGGTGGACGTGATTAATCGCTTCCAGTTCAGGATAGCGCTGTTGGATGATGGCATCAAATCCCGGCATCATCGTGCCTTGAGCAACAAAGCTCGGATCGAGTGAGGCAAGGCTCTGCATGGTGGTATCAGGGCGCATATGCTCATCATGGGCGAGGATGACCGCGCCCATCTGGTCCTTGACCGGCACAATTGACTTGGCAAAGCGGCCTTCTTTCCAAGCCGTCGCCGCGCGCTTCTGGCTTTCAACCGCATAGGCGTCCACATCATCGCGCGAGAAGCCATATTTGGTGGCAATGGTATCGGCACCAATGCCTTGAGGCGCAAAATAGGATTTGATGGCGATGGAGGGGTCAGATGCCCAAGCCCCACCATCAGAACCCATGGGCACGCGGCTCATGCTTTCCACCCCGCCGCCAATCGCCATGTCAGCTTCGCCCGAGATCACCTTGGCTGCTGCCATATTGCAGGCTTCCAGTCCCGAGGCGCAGAAACGGTTGATCTGCACGCCAGCGGTGGTTTCAGCATAATCGGCATTGAGCACGGCGATGCGGGCAATGTCGCTGCCCTGTTCGCCAACCGGGCTGACGCAGCCGAGGACGACATCATCAACCTTCGAGGTGTCCAGTTCATTGCGGTCGCGGATCGCCTGCAGCGTCTGGGTGGCCAGGCTTAAGGCGGTGATTTCATGCAAGGACCCGGTGTTGCGGCCCTTACCCCGAGGGGTACGTACTGCGTCATAGATGAATGCTTCGGCCATTTGGCGCTCCCTTTGTTATAAGTCGGATTTAATCTGCAATGGCGTAATCGCCAAGGCAGAGGTGGCTTTGGCCGAGACTTTTCCCCGGCAATCATAGAGGTCAGCTTCGGCGAACATGATGCTGGGCCCCTTGTTGGTGATGCGGGCGGCCACTTCGATCTTGCCGATGCGAACCGGGCGCAGATAATGCACATGCAGGTCAATTGTGCTGGCAAAGCTTTTGGGGGCGACTTTCAGCATCGCCATCATACCCATGACGTCATCGAGCATGGCAGACAGAAACCCGCCTTGAATGAAACCTGTCGGATTGGCAAATTCGGGTTTGCCTGCAAACTCAACCCGCGCGGTTCCAGCCTTCACATCCATTTCAATCAGCTTGAAGCCCAAAGTTTGTGAGCTTTGCGACGGCTGCTTCATACCGATGTCGAGGAAGGTTTGGGCATGGTCGCTCATGCGCCAATCCTCACAGGGCAGGCAAGCGAATTGCCAATATAGCAGGCCTTGTGGGCCTTGTGGTGCAAGAGGTCGATGTCGGCGGCACCGGGGATCACATCGCCACTCCAACTGATCTTGGGGTTCAGAACCACCTCAACAAAGCGTTCCACACCTGCATCGTCCTTGCCCAAGGTTCCGACGGGCGTGTCCCGATACGTATCGACGATGAAGCCAGCCTGTTTGGCAAAGGCCAAAAAGAACATCATGTGGCAACTGGCTGTGGCCGCCACCACCATTTCTTCTGGGTCGGCAGCGGGCACCGTGTTCGACGGCAAGGGCAGGGCGGTTGTGACCGCAATTTCCACCCCGCCATCAAAACTGGCCTGATGCGTGCGGGCATATTTGCCGTCCGAGAAGACAGCGTCGCCGCGTTGCCACAGGATGGAGGCGGTGTGCGTGCTCATCCCTTGGCCCCGTCGACCAGAAGTTGGACTTCATAGGCCATTAGTCCCGTGGTCATCTGTTCGTACAAATAGGCGCGATGATCTGGATTCTTGTCAGCCTGCATGTCGTCAATCGTTTCCTGGAAGCTTTCCACCGCCAGCTGATTGATTTCATCTTCGGTTGCGGCATGGGCTAAGGCCAAGCGGACCGAAAGCGCACGCAAATTGTCATCGCTTGGCTCAGGGTTTGCCTCGATCAAGGCCAGCGCGTCAGCAATGGCGGAGTGGAGGGGATCGTTCACAGCGTCCTCGCAATCAGAACTTTCATGACTTCATTGGCCCCGCCATAAATGCGTTGGACCCGGCTGTCGCGCCACATGCGGGCGATCGGCATTTCGTTCATATAGCCCCAGCCGCCGTGCAATTGCAGGCACTCATCCATCACTTCATTTTCAACGTCCGAAACCCAGTATTTGGCCATGCTGGCGGTGGCAGGGTCGAGCTTGCCTTCCAGCAACAGCTCAATGCAGCGGTCGCAGAACGTGCGTGCGATGGTGGCTTTGGTCTTGCACTCAGCCAGTTTGAATTGGGTGTTTTGGAAGTCCATGATCGACTTGCCGAATGCCTTACGTTCTTTGACATAGGCGATGGTTTCGGTCAGGGCGCGTTCCATGCTGGCAACGCCCTGAATACCGATTTGCAGGCGTTCACTGGCCAATTGCTCCATCAACTGGATGAAGCCCATGCCTTCAACCGGCCCCAAAAGATTGGACGTTGGTACACGCACATCATCGAAGAAGAGCTCGGACGTATCTTGTGCGTCTTGGCCGACCTTGTCCAAGTTGCGACCCCGGCGGAAGCCCTCCACCTCATTGGTTTCAACCACGATCAGGCTTGTGCCCTTTGCGCCTTGGCTTGGGTCAGTCTTGGCGACGACAATGATCAGATCGGCCGTCGCACCATTGGTGATAAAGGTCTTGGAGCCATTGATCACATAGTGATTGCCGCTTTTGACCGCAGTGGTCTTGATTCCCTGCAAGTCAGAGCCGGCACCAGGCTCGGTCATGGCAATCGCGCCAACCAATTCACCCGAAGCCATTTTGGGCAACCATTTTTGCTTCTGCTCTTGGCTGCCATAATGTTTGATATAAGGCGCGATGATGGCATTGTGCAAAGGCAGGCCAAAGCCATCAATGCCCATGGTGCCCATCACATCCATGATGACAGCTTCATGGCGGAAATCACCCCCACCACCACCAAATTCCTCGGGCATTGACACGCACAACAAACCTGCTTGGCCCGCTTTGGTCCACATCTCGCGGTCAACAATGCCATTTTCCCGCCATTTTGCACACGCCTCGGGTGGGGCTTCTTTGGCAAAGAAGCCGCGCACGGAATCCTCAAACATCGTGAGTTCTTCGCTATCGCGCCAAGCGGCTTTCGGCATGGTGATGGCTGTCATGGTGTTTCTCCCTTGAGCGTCGTCATTTCATTATCGCCGGTCCTCCCCCGCCTTGCGGGGGAGAATAAATTTGATTGCGCCTGTCCTCCCCCGCTGTGCGGGGGAGGGGCTTAAAACTCCTCAGCGCTCAGTGCCATGACTGGGGCGGCCCCGGTTTTGACCTTGGCCAAATGGCTGGCGATTTCGGGTAAGATACGGTCGATGAAATAGCGGCCGGTCTTGATCTTGGTGTCGTAGAAGGGCTCAGAGCCTGCCTTGGCAAAGGCCGCCTTGGCCATCAGGGCCCACATATAGGCAAGGCCGGTCAGTCCAAACACATGCAGATAGTCATGGCTAGAAGCCCCGGCATTATCAAAATTGCTCATGCCATTGGCCATCAGCCACATGGTGGCGTCTTGCAATTGCGCGCGGGCCGAAGCCAGACCGGCAATGAAGGGTGCCAGCTGTTCATCACCTTCATGTTCAGCCACGAAGGCGTCAATTTCGGCAAAGAAAGTCTGAATTGCCCGGCCACCATTGGCCGCGAGCTTGCGCCCAACCAAGTCTAGCGCCTGCACGCCATTGGTTCCTTCATAAATCATGGCGATTTTGCTGTCGCGCAGGAACTGGCTGGCCTGATAATGCTCGGTAAAGCCAGAGCCGCCATGGACTTGCAACGCGTCAGACGCATTTTTGTGGCCCTTGTCGGTCAGATAGGCTTTGAGGACTGGGGTCAGCAGGCTCATATAATCACCTGCCTTCTGGCGCACAGCTTCATCCGGGCTCTTGTGGAGCAAGTCGCCATAAAGGGCGGTCCAGTACAAGAAGGCGCGGCCGCCTTCAGTATGGGCTTTGATGTCCATCAACATGCGGCGGACGTCGGGGTGCACCAGAATATTGTCAGCGGGCTGATCTGGCTCCTTCGGGCCGGTCAGGCTACGGCCTTGGCGGCGGTCCTTTGCGAAAGCCAGCGCCGCCTGATAGGCCGATTCACCCACCGCCATGCCTTGCAGCCCGACGCCGAGGCGGGCTTCATTCATCATCACAAACATGATGGACAGGCCCTTATTGGGCTCGCCAATCAAATAGCCCGTGGCTTCTTCATATTGCATCACGCAGGTAGCATTGCCGTGAATGCCCATTTTTTCTTCAAGGCCCACACAGGTCACGGTGTTACGCGCACCCAAGCTGCCATCGGCGTGCACGATGAACTTTGGGACGATGAAAAGCGAAATGCCCTTAACCCCTGCGGGTGCGCCTTCGATGCGGGCGAGGACCAAATGAATGTGGTTGGATGTCATCGAGTGTTCGCCACCCGAAATCCAAATCTTTTGGCCCGTAATCTTATAGGTCCCGTCAGCTTGGGGGACGGCTTTGGTGCGCAAGAGGCCCAAGTCCGTGCCACAATGTGGCTCGGTCAAATTCATGGTGCCGGCCCATTCCCCGCTGGCGAGCTTGGGCAGATAGAGGTCCTTTTGCTCGTCTGTGCCGCCTTCATGGATTGCCGAATAGCAGCCATGGGTCAGGCCCGGATACATGCCAAACGCCATATTGGCTGACGAGGTCATCTCGCTATAGGCCATGTTGACAACATGGGGCAGGCCTTGGCCACCATAAGCGGGGTCGGCGCTCAGCAACGGCCAACCAGCCTCCACCAGTGCATGATAGGCTTCCGTGAAGCCGTCTGGCACGGTGACTGTATTGTCTGGGTTTAGTTTGCAGCCCTGCTTGTCACCGACCGAATTCAACGGGGCCAGCACATTTTCGCAGAACTTTGCGCCTTCTTCGAGGATTTGGTCGCGCACATCTTTTGGCGCATCGGCAAACCCTTCGAGGTTGGAAAACCGGTCTAATTGTAACACATCATCAAATAAAAACTTCATGTCGCGAACGGGTGCTTGATAGCCCATGTCAGTCTCCCTCAAAGGCACATAGTCAACCGGGTGTGGACCTCAGTATCGGCGTGCCATCTTGTTGCTTTGCGTGTTTAGTGTGACCCTGAGCAGGCCTTGCCTTGGCTTTTTCGTGTTGTTTGTGCGCGTTGTTCAGATGAAAATGATCAATTGGCCTTCTCGCCGAGATAGGCTGCATCCTCCCCATCAAGGCGGGCGCGGGCAACCGCCTCATAGGCTGACGCCCCAGCAACTGCGATGTCGGCTGGGGCTTTGGCCAATTGTTCATTGAGCCATTGCACCCCATTTTCGAGCGCTTCAATCGAGCCGACGATATCTTCGCGCTGGCGCTTCAACAGCTCGATCTGCTTGAGGTATTTGTCGCGTGTACGCTGCATCTGGGTGCGTTGATTGTCACCCAGATCGTACAAATCGATCATTTCGCGGATTTCAGCCAGAGTAAAACCGACGCGCTTGCCGCGCAGGATCAGCTGCAGACGCGCCCGATCGCGAGCCGAATAATGTCGGTTGAGACCCTCGCGCGCTGGGCTCAACAATCCCTTGTCTTCATAGAAGCGCAAGGCCCGAGCCGTGGCCCCAAACTCACGCGACAATTCGCCAATGGTCCAATATCTGTTCTTGTCGGCCGTTTCAGACATGATTGTCCTCCCGAAACTGCAGGATGTCGCCTGTGGCTTACGTTTACGCACACGTCAAGTAAAATCTTGGTGTTGACCCGCTTTGGCAAGGGGACATATGCGCGCAGGGGGCCCGTGGTCCGCCCTTTGGACAGACGTAGGGGACACGCATGGGGACCAGTGGCGGGCATATTCATCTGGCCTTGCAGGTCCAAAGCCGCTAACACCACATCATGCGGCCTGTTCCTGTCATTGATCCTGATCGCGATGCCGCCTGGATGGCCCAGGCGCTTGATCTGGCGCGTCAGGCGGCAGCTGCCGGGGAGGCTCCAATCGGGGCAGTGCTGGTCGATGATCAAACCCAGGAATTGATTGCCACTGCCCATAATGAGCCTATTGGCCTGCATGATCCTTCTGGTCATGCCGAGATTTTGGCGCTGCGTCGGGCCGGGGAAAAGTTCGCCAACTACCGGCTTGCCCCACATCTGACCCTATATGTCACGCTAGAGCCCTGCACCATGTGTGCGGGGGCGATCAGCCATGCCCGCATTAATCGCCTTGTGTATGGGGCTGCAGATCCCAAGGGCGGGGCTGTTGAGAATGGTGTGCGCTTTTTTGAACAAGACACCTGCCATTGGCGTCCGCACGTGACCTCAGGCGTGTTGGGCGAGGACAGCAGCACCCTGTTGCGCAGTTTCTTCAAGGCCCGGCGCTGAGACTGCCCTTCTTATCGGGCGATGGAATCACTAGATAGGGACCTCCAAGGAGCCCTTCATGTCACAGACCCGTCACGCCCCCGTCCTGATCATTGGCTCTGGCCCCGCTGGCTATACCGCTGCCATTTACGCAGCGCGCGCGATGCGACAGCCTGTTTTGGTCGAGGGGCCACAACCTGGTGGCCAGCTGACCATCACCACAGAAGTGGAAAACTACCCAGGCTTTGCAGACGTGATCCAAGGCCCTTGGTTGATGGAACAAATGCGTGCCCAAGCCGAACATGTCGGCACAGAGATTATTGCAGATTGGATTATGGAGGTCGATCTCTCCAGCCGTCCGTTCAAAGCAATTGGGGACAGTGGCCAAATCTATACCGGTGACACGCTGATCATTGCCACGGGTGCCCAGGCCAAATGGTTGGGGCTGCCCGAGGAGCAAGGCTTATGCGGCTTTGGCGTCTCTGCCTGTGCGACATGCGATGGCTTTTTCTATCGCGGCAAAGAGGTTGTGGTGATTGGCGGTGGCAATACGGCGGTGGAAGAGGCACTCTTCCTCACCAATTTCGCCAGCAAGGTCACCTTGGTTCACCGCCGTCATGAATTGCGGGCTGAACGGATCTTGCAGGAACGCTTGATGGCCCATCCCAAGGTCGAACTTGTCTGGGACAGCGTGGTCGAAGAAATCCTTGCCGATGGCGAACCCCGCGCCGTAACAGGCGTCCGTTTGAAGAACCTCAAGACTGGCACCGTGTCTGACCTGCCAACCCATGGTGTCTTTGTGGCTATTGGACACAAGCCCTCAACGGACCTGTTTGTCGGCAAGCTCGCCATGCGCGACAATGGCTATATCATTGTTGAACCCGGCACGACGCGCACCAATGTCCCGGGTGTGTTTGCAGCAGGCGATGTGGCGGATGAAACCTATCGTCAAGCCGTCACGGCTGCTGGCTTGGGGTGCATGGCAGCCCTTGAGGCAGAGCGTTTTCTGGCAGGCCATGGTCAAGAGGCCGTCATAAGCGCGTGATCAGTCTAACAGGGCGACGTCACCTGCCTTCACGCTCTTGTGAAGTGCTGTGGCAAAGATTCTGTCAGTGTACGCCTTGCGCACCGGGCCCAGCGTCCCATATGCGGCCCATACCGCAATCCGGGCCCCTCTGGCGATCAAGGCGTTGATCGTGATGTCGGATTGATTGTTCTCGGGGCCGACGCAGCCAAATCTAGGGGACCGGGGCCAATGGATGCCTTGCCTTTTCTGACCGCCGTCTATGCGGGCCAACCAGTCTGGTTGTGGCTCGCCTTTTTGTCTTTCATCGGTTTCTTGTTGTGGCTTGACCTTGGTGTCATCAACAATAAGGACGGGGTGGTTTCTGCCTCGAAATCCGCGAAAATGTGGGCGGCGTTTGCCAGTCTCGCTGTGGCCTTCGGGGCCTATGTCTATTTCGTTTATGAGCCCGATCCGCGCTATTACAACAGCCCGGACAATCTCAACCAGCAAGCGGTGATCCAGTATTTCACCGGCTATTTGCTGGAAACCGCGCTCGCTTTCGACAATATCTTCGTCATCGGCATGATTTTCACCTTCTTCGCTGTCCCGCGCGAATATCAGCATCGCGTTTTGTTCTGGGGCATCATCGGGGCGATTGTGTTCCGGGCGATCTTCATTGGTCTGGGTTCGGCAGTAGTGAATGAGTTCACCTGGGTGCTCTATATCTTTGCGGCCTTCTTGATCTTCACCGGCTGGAAAATGCTATTTGGTGGCGATCATGAGATGAAGCTGGAAGACAATCCGGTTCTGAAATTCGTCAAGAAGCGCATGCGGGTGACTGAGACGATTGAAAACCATAATTTCTTCGTCAAGAAGCCACATCCCGATGGATCAGGCCGCTTGGTCTTGTGGGCGACACCTTTGTTCCTTGCTTTGATGATGGTGGAATTGGTCGACATCATCTTCGCTGTCGACAGCGTGCCAGCCATCTTCGCGGTGACGCGTGACCCGTTCATCGTCTACACGTCCAATATCTTCGCGATCCTGGGCTTGCGCTCGATGTATTTCATGCTGGCTGAGGCGGTCGAACGCTTCAAGTATCTGAAATACGGCCTGTCGCTGGTGCTGGTTTTGATCGGCTTTAAGATCATCTGGAACTTCGGTCTGTCCAAAGAACTCAAGATGGTGCCCTATATGGAACCTCATTGGTCGCTGATCGCCACCTTGGTTCTGTTGGGCGGTGCGATCGGCTACTCGCTGTGGAAGACCCGCCATGAGGGTGTGAAGCCGGCGGAGTAAGCGTTATTCACCATGCGACCCAATTTGGGGGGCAGGGCGCAAGCTCTGCCCCCTTTTCTTGTTATGGGCTTAGGCTGGCTGCGTCTGCCTAGTTTAGCCGCGAGACGACATAATCGGCGAGATTGGCCAGCAATTGAGGGATCACCCCATCGGGCAGGCAGGCAAGGGCTGCCTTCGCATCGCTGACATGAGCGCGCGCCTCATCGAGTGTGGCCTCAACCGCCCCACGCAACCGGATGGTTTGCATGGCAAAGGCCAAATCCTCATCCTGATGCTTGCGGGCCAGCACACGCTGCCAGAACAGCCGCTCTTCACCCTGCGCACGTTCCAATGCGATGATCAGCGGCAGGGTGGCCTTTCCTTCTCGGAAATCATCGCCAGTATTCTTGCCCAAGCTCTGGGTCAGGCCGCCATAATCGAGTGCATCATCGACCAATTGGAACGCCAAGCCCAGCTTCTGGCCATAATGGGCAAGCCCCTCCACCATGACTGTCGGCGCACCGGCCGTAATGGCCCCAGCCTCGCATGCAGCTGCAAACAAAGCGGCGGTCTTGGCTTCGATGACCTGATAATAGCGCTCGCGACTGGCTTCGCCCCGGTTTGTGGTGGCCAATTGCAGCACCTCACCTTCGGCAATCGTGCTGGCGGCCTTGGCCAGAATATCAAGCACTTGCAAGGAGCCGGTCTCAACCATCAGGTTGAAGGCGCGGGCAAACAAGAAGTCGCCCACCAGAACGCTGGCCTTGTCACCCCAGATCAGATTGGCTGCCCGTTTGCCGCGGCGCAGCGATGACCCGTCGACCACATCATCATGCAAGAGAGTTGCGGTGTGAATGAACTCAACCGCCGTGGCTAATTTGATCGCCCCCTCCGTGACCTTGCCGCAGGCACTGGCCGCCGCCAAAGTCAAAAGGGGCCGTAAACGCTTGCCACCTGCATCAACCAAATGATGGGCAACATCGGGAATCAGCCCGACAGGGCTTTCCATCCGCGCCGCAATCTCAGCCTCGGTCGCTGCCAGTTCTTGTGCCAGCACGGCGGCAAGTGCCTCGGCAGGATGAACCGACACAGCATCAACTGGGCGGGTGGTCACATTCACGTCAGCGGATTCCTTATCACTGTCCTATTCCATGCCCTCTCGAGGGGCCTTGGGTCAAGCATGCGCTGCGCTGAACCAGAAGGTCGGCAACAGTTGGATTGACACAGCTTCGGCTTTGGCTCTTCAAGCAGAACCAAGTTTACACATGCTGGACATCCCATGCCTGCAACGACACTGGATATATTTCTCAAAGGCGGCTTGACCATAGAGCAACCCAGTGACGGTTATCGGGCTGGTACAGACGCCGTTTTGCTGGCGGCAGCGGCTGCGGCGGTTGCGGTTCCGACTATGTTGGAAGTCGGATGTGGGGTTGGGGTGGCCTTGTTGAGTGTCGCGGCCCTGCGCGCCGACCCTCATCTGGCCTTGACGGGCCTCGAAAAAGATCCGGGGGCCTATGAATTGGCCCGGACCAATCTGACCCGCAATCCTGTGCCTGGGCGATTGAATGTTGTGCACGGCGATGTTCTCAACCCCGATCCAGCCCTCATCGGCCAATTTGATCTGGTGTTTTCCAATCCACCATTCTTCGACGATGATCAGGCGATCCGTGATCCAGCTGTGTCCCGTCAAGCTGCCTATATTCTGGGCGCACCCTTAGCCGATTGGATCAAGGCCATGCTGGCTCTGGCCCGTCCCAAAGGGCGCTTCTTGATGATCCATCGTGCAGACCGCCTGCCCGACATGTTAGCAGCGCTTGCCGGACGAGCAGGCGATATTGGCGTGTGCCCCATCCGCCCGCGCGCGGGCGACCCGGCCAAGCGGGTGCTGGTTAGCGCGAAAAAAGGCTCACGCGCGCCCTTGCGGCTGTTGGCGGGCATGGACATGCATCCCCCAATGGGGGAGGGCCGTTTCAGTGCAGCCTATCAGGCGATTTGCGATGGCGGCGTGTTAGCAGTCTAGACCTCGCCCCGGCTTTCAATTAGGCCGGAATGAAATTCGCTGCCCAGCTTGGGTTTGCAGCAAAAACACTGCTCAGGAGTTCCCATGACCGACGTTTCCGCCCTGTTTCAGCCTATCACTTTGCGCGGGGTTACGATTCCCAATCGGATCGTCATGGCACCGATGACCCGATCTTTCTCCCCCAATGGCGTGCCAGGTCAGAATGTGGCTGATTATTACGCCCGTCGCGCGGCGGCCGATGTTGGGTTGATTGTCACTGAAGGCACGGTTGTGGACCGTAAGGGCGCATCCAACGATGCCAATGTGCCACGCTTTCATGGTGCGGATGCTTTGGAAGGTTGGGCGAAAGTTGCCAAGGATGTGCATGCCCAAGGCGGCAAGATCGCGCCACAAATCTGGCATCAGGGCATGATGCGCAAACCCGGCACCGGTCATTATCCTGAAGCACCAACAGACAGCCCCTCTGGCCTCACCCATGCCGGCAAGGCTGTTCTGCCAGCACCCACCACAGAAGAAGTTTGGGACATGGTGCAATCCTATGCCCGCGCCGCCGCTGAAGCGGTCAAGCTGGGCTTTGATGCCATCGAAATCCATGGTGCCCATGGGTATCTGATCGATGAATTCTTCTGGGATGTCATGAATGCGCGCACCGACCGCTACGGCGGATCCTTGCCGCAACGGGCAACCTTTGCCGCCGAAATCGTTGCGGAGTGCCGCAAAGCTGTTGGCCCCACTGTGCCGATCATTCTGCGCTTCTCGCAATGGAAGCAGCAGGATTATACCATCAAGCTGGCTCACACACCGCAGGAATTAGAGGCCTTCCTTGCCCCCATCGTTGCCGCAGGGGTTGATGTCCTGCACTGTTCGCAGCGCCGGGTCTGGGAAGCGGAATTTCCCGATGTAGATGGCGAAAAGGGTCTCAATTGTGCTGGCTGGACCAAGAAGGTGACCGGGCTTCCCACCATCACGGTCGGCTCGATTGGTTTGTCCAGTGATTTTGCCGGATCGTTCCGCGGTGAAGGCTCGGCAAAAGCCCCGCTGGACGATGTCGTGCGTCGGCTTGAGAAAGGCGAGTATGACATGGTCGCCATTGGTCGGGCGCTGTTGCAAGACCCAGAATGGGCCAAAAAGGTCAAGGAAGGCCGCACCGATGATCTGATGGATTATGACGGCAAAGCGCTGGCGACTTTGTACTAGGGGGTTTTCACTGGTTCGCAGATAGGTGCAGACCTATCTGCGATCAGGACGCGGGAACCAGAGCCTCATCAGTCTTGGCGGCACGCATTTCATCGGCCTTGGCCTCGACCAGTTCAACAATATGGTCGATCATCTCATCGTTTGAGAGCTTGTGGTGGGCTTTGCCGGCCATATAGACCATGCCTGAGCCCTTGCCGCCGCCGGTAAAGCCCAGATCAGTGTAAAGGGCTTCGCCTGGACCATTGACCACACAGCCAATAATGGACAGCGAGATGGGCTCAGCCACATGCGCCAATCGTTGTTCAAGGGCTTCGACGGTACGGATCACGTCAAAGCCCTGACGGGCGCAGGACGGGCAGGCAATGATATTGACCCCGCGTGTGCGCAGACCCAGGCTTTTGAGAATATCAAAGCCGACGCGCACTTCCTCTTCAGGTTCGGCTGACAGCGATACGCGGATCGTATCGCCAATCCCGGCCCACAAAAGCGAGCCAATGCCGATCGCCGACTTCACTGTGCCTGAACGTGCAGCCCCCGCTTCGGTCACTCCCAGGTGCAAGGGGCAATCGATGGCTTCCGACAATGCCTGATAGGCGGCAACCGTTAGGAAGGTGTCGGAGGCCTTCACCGAGATTTTGAAGGCATGGAAATCCAGGTCTTGCAGGATGCGGGCATGGTCCAGGGCACTTTCAACCATGGCTTCTGGACATGGTTCGCCATATTTTTCGAGCAAGTCAGTCTCCAGCGATCCGGCATTGACCCCAATTCGGATCGAACAACCATGATCCCGTGCGGCATTGACCACATCGCGTACCCGATCAGCCGAACCAATATTGCCTGGATTGATGCGCAGGCAGGCCGCCCCCGCTTGGGCAGCCTCAATCGCGCGCTTATAGTGAAAATGGATATCGGCAACGATGGGCACTTTTGCTGCCTTGACGATGGTTTTCAGTGCGGCTGTGGATTCCACATCTGGGCAAGAGACCCGCACAATATCGGCACCAGCCTCTTCACAGCGGCGGATTTGGTCAATCGTCGCAGCCGCGTCAGGCGTCGGCGTATTGGTCATGGTTTGCACGCTGATCGGTGCATCCCCGCCAACAGCCACCTTACCAACCATGATCTGACGGGACTTGCGGCGCACAATCGTGCGCCAAGGACGGATATGTTCCAGACCGGTCGCCACGCGCTATCCTCTCCAGCTTTGCACATTGGACCAAGGTCCGCCGTCGCACCACCCGACTATAGGATGGCTGGGGCAGAAATCAAAGTCACACACCTGTGTGGCCGCCAGCTGACCGGTAGAGGGGCAGGGGCCCCGTTGGAGATGGCAAGGTTTCGTGATTTTTGCCAAATAAAGTCCCAGATCGGCTCCGCCGTCCGCAACAACAGCGGTTGATGGCAGCAAGTCTAGGGAGCTGCAGGTGCTGGGGTTTGACCTGAATTGGCCGACGGCTTGGCCGGACCTGATGAGGCAGGTTTGGGAACCGGCTTGGCAACTGGCGCCGCCTTTGCGGCCACAGGTGCACTCATGCCACTGGTTGGGGCCGATAGGGCAGGGGCGGTCGGGGCCGTATTGGGACCCACAACCACGCCTTCCACAGCTGGTTGAGCCTCCGCGGCGGCAGCAGCGGCAGCAGCAGCGGCTTCTGCTTCGGCCTTGGCTTTTGCCAAAGCCATTTGTTCAAAGTCGGGTGCGCGCCAATTGACCACTTTCAGGCCAGGTTCACCCACGACCATTGTCTGTCCATAGCCGCTGGCCTCAAGTGCCCCACCGAAGGACGCAGAGACAAACCAACGCCCCAGACCATCGGTTGAAATGCTTTCACCCTTGCGCAAAATCCGGTCTGTCACCAGCGCCCCATCTTCCCCGCGCAGCGTTACGCGCACGTCTTGAAGCGCTGTCAAAGTTGACAATGGTTGGACATCGGCGGTGGCCTGAGCAGGGCCTTCTGGGGTGATTGTCGCCCAAGCCTTGATGGTTTCATCGGGTGGAGCCACCACATCTGCCTTTTGTGGGCGCACCGCATGCAGGCTTGCCCAGACAACCAGCCAAGCCAATAAGCCAAGGGCAAGGACCGCGCCAATCGGCGCAACAAAGCGGTTGGGCGTGCGCACAATCTCGGACTCGCGGCGGCGCTGAACTGGCTCCCACGCATCGCGGAATTCACTCACCAGGCCGTCGCAATCCACCAGGCCCAGAAGCTCCCCATACGCGCGGACATAGCCCAGCGCATAGCCAAGACCGGGCAGCTTTTGAAACTGCATGGATTCAATGGCAGCCACCTGCTCTGGCTTCAATTTGAGGGCGGCAGCAACTTGGTGGATCGACAATTCTTGATCACGGCGGGCTGCTTGCAGCCGGGCACCGGGACCATCCGCATCGGGATTATCCACAGACCCCACGAGTCGAAGATGCGAACGCCCGTGGCCGAGCGCTTTTGCGGCATCTAATGTACGTGCGGCCTCTGCCGGGCTCATCTGCGTCAATCCTGTATCGACTGGGTAACCACTGTGTGGCCAATTGGTTTACAAACCTTTAGCGCAAACACGTGTCAATTTACTATAACCTTGTGTGCTTTTGCATAGTTTTTCAGTGCATTGCGAAGGTTTACGTCACCCTCGTGCAACAAACACGCCAAAGTTCTGGCGAATTCTTCCCCATTGAGGGACATTAGCATTCTTTTGACTGGCCCAATTCCCCCAGCAGGCATGGATAGCCGGCGGAAGCCCAGCCCGATCATGGCCATGGCTTCGAGTGGACGGCCAGCATGTTCCCCGCAAATCGACACTGGCGTGTCACCTGCCGCATCGCGAATATGCTTAAGGAAGGTCAGCGCCGGTCGGGACAAGATGTCATAGCGATCGGCCACCTTGGCAGTACCCCGATCTGCAGCAAAGAAGAATTGCATGAGGTCATTGGTGCCGATCGACAAGAAGTCGGCATATTGGGCAATATGTGCTGTATCCCACGCCAGAGACGGGGCCTCAATCATCACACCAGTTTGGACTTTGGATGGCCCGGCCCGTCCATTGGCCCGTGCCCACGCCAGTTCCTTGTCAAGCAAATCCTTGGCGCGGTGAAACTCGTCCACCTCAGCAACCAGTGGAAACATCACCCGCAAAAGGCGGCCTTCGGCTGCGCGAACCAAGGCCCGCAATTGATAGCGCGACAGTCCGGGACGATCGAGGCCCATGCGGACCGCCCGCCAACCCATAGCCGGGTTTTCTTCCCGTTCGGTCGGCATGTAAGCGGCAACCTTGTCTCCACCCAGATCGAGGGTGCGGAATGTGACCGGACGACCATCGGCGAGGTCAAGCGCTTCGGTGTAGAGCGCGGTCTGGGCATCAAGCCGGGGCAAGGAATCGGCGATCATGAATTGGAATTCGGTACGATACAGACCGACACCACTGGCCCCGGTGGTGGCCAATTGTTCCAGATCAATGGTGAGGCCTGCATTGAGCAGCAAATGAATGGTCTGACCGTCTAGGGTCTGGCTGGGTAAGTCGCGGGTGGCAGCAAATAATTGCTGCTCAGCACTTTGGGCCTCAAATCGGCTGTGCAAGGCCGCCGACACCATCCGATCAGGCCGCAGATAGGCTTGGGCCTCGTTGGCATCCACGATGATCGTGTCACCGGCTTCGACCCGTGAGAGAAGATTGGGCAATTGGCCAATCATGGGGACGCCCATCGCCTTGGCAACAATCGCGGCGTGCGAGGAGGGTGAGCCGTCTTCCAACAAGATGGCCTTGATGCGCCCACGGCCATATTCAAGAAGCTCTGCTGGGCCAATGTCACGGGCGACCAGAATGGAATCCTCAGGTGCGTCTTTGCGCTCACCTGCATCCCCGGACAAATAGCGCAAGAGCCGGTTGTCGAGTTCTTCAAGATCAGCCAGGCGGTCGCGCAGATAGCCGTCCTTGGCACTGGTCATGCGGGCACGGTGTTCTGAACGTACTTGCTCAACCGAGGCTTCAGCAGTCAGGCCATTTTTCACCCCGTCGCGGAGGCGACGTTCCCAAGAGCGGTCTTGGCTTAACAGGTGAAAGGTTTCCAACACCTCATAGGACGTGCCGCCTAAAGTCTGCACATCGCCTGCCAATAATGCTTCAAGTCCAGACCGCAGCTTTTCCAGCCCCTCGTTCAGTCTGGTTTCTTCGGCAATCGGATCATCGGAGAGATAGCGCGTCGGCTCGACATCGGGGTCATGCAGCAAAGCCTGACCTGATGCCAAGCCCGGTGCATAGGTGCGGCCTTTCAGTGTTTCAGGTGCTGTGGGCTTGATTTGAAATTCTGACAATGCCCCAGTCAGGTCTTCAACTGAGACGATTTCTGCAAGCACTGTGGCGATGAGCTGCAGCGCCTCAATCTCATCATCTTCATAGGTACGGGCATAGCGGTTTTGCACCACCAGAACCCCAACCACCCGGCCGCTGCGCAGAACAGGCACACCCAAGAAGGATTGAAACGGATCTTCACCGGTTTCAGGCCGATAAGAGAAGCGGCGATGTTTGGGCGCATCCGCCAGACTGATCGGCTCGACGCCTTCCGCCACCAAGCCCACAAGCCCCTCGCCAGCCTTCATCCGTGTGCGGTGCACAGCGTCGCGCGACAGACCTTCAGTGGCAAATAATTCGAGCGATCCATCGGCCCGGCGCAAATAGATCGAGCACACGTCGGCGACCATCGTCGTGCCGATCTGGGCGACGATCCGGTCTAGGCGCGTTTGGGTGTCGGCGTCCTGTACCATGACATCGCGCAGGCGACGCAGCAGAACGCGTGACCCCCCCGCAGTGCCAGAAGAAACAGGGCTCATTCACTTCCTCGAAACGGTGCGCTGTGGCCGCTGCCGTCGCAGGACCACACCATAAGTCGCTTTCCTCATACAAGAGATGGGCGACGCTGTCCTTCAAGGCGGCAGAAATTTCTGCCGCAAGCTGCACAAAATCTAGGCAGCGTCGAGCCCATAGGCGGTGTGAAGCGCACGCACCGCCAGTTCAGTATAGGAGGAGTCGATCAAAACCGAGATTTTGATCTCCGAGGTGGCGATATTCTCGATATTGATGCCTTTGCGCGAAAGTGCGTCGAACATCACACGCGCGACGCCGACATGAGAGCGCATGCCCACGCCAATGACGGAGACTTTCGAGACATCTTTCTTGACCTCGACCTGTTCAAAGCCGATTTGTTGTTGGGCAGCTGACATCAAGGCAAGGGCGCGATCTGCTTCCCGTTCTGGCACGGTGAAAGTCATGTTGACGGCACCTTCAGTCCGCGATGGTGCCTGAACAATCATATCGACATTGATATTGGCTTCAGCCAGCCGTCCGAAAATGTCGGCGGCAACACCGGGATTATCCTGCAGGCCCTTAAGCGACAGCTTGGCCTCATCGCGCGAATAGGCGATGCCTGAAACGATTTGCTTTTCCACGATCTCATCCTCATCACAGACCAGAGTTCCAGGATTGGCCTCACCTGGTTCAACAAAGCTCGACAGCACACGCACCGGCACGCGCTTGGCCATGGCCAATTCGACCGACCGGGTCTGCAGTACTTTGGCCCCAAGTGAGGCCATTTCCAGCATTTCCTCGTAGGAAATTTTCTCAAGCCGCTGGGCCTTGGGCACCAGACGCGGGTCGGTGGTATAGACCCCATCCACATCGGTATAGATGTCGCAACGCTCTGCCTTGAGTGCGGCCGCCACGGCTACGGCGGAGGTGTCCGACCCGCCCCGGCCCAGGGTCGTGATGCGGTCTTCTTCAGTGACGCCTTGGAAACCCGGGATCACAGCCACTTCACCGGCATCAATGGCGGCGGCTACCTCATCGGCATCAATGTCGGAAATCCGGGCAGAGCCGTGGGTTGAGCTCGATGCCACCCGGATCTGCCAGCCTTGCCAAGACCGCGCTGGAATGCCCATGCCGCGCAAGGCCAACGCCAAAAGGCCGGTGGTAACCTGTTCGCCCGTGGCGACCACCACATCATACTCATCATCAAAGAGCTCTGGCGGCAGGCCTTGCCCAGCTTGCTGAGCTAAATCCACCAGCCGATTGGTCTCGCCCGACATAGCCGACACCACCACAGCAATGCCGCGGCCTGATTGGCGTTCTGCGGCGACCAGACGCGCCACGCGGCGAATGCGTTCGACGTCGCCGACTGAGGTGCCACCAAACTTCATCACCAGACGCGGCATATTTTTGTGTTCCACCGATCCCATAATCTGATCCCAGCTGCTTTAGTCCGGTCACGGATCGCCCCGTTTGCAGTGGCAAACAGCGACGGACACTCGACGCGGGCGCTCTTCGCTCTATGAAATGAATTGGTCAATCCTTTTGCATGTTGCAAACTGTCACAAACTGAGTTGAAGCCTATGGGAAAAGCTGCCCAAGACGCCCCGTTGGACCTGCCACCGCAAGCCCCCTCAATCGACCCTGCAGAAGTGGCAAAGTTTGCCGCTATGGCAGAAGACTGGTGGAACCCGACCGGCAAATTCCGTCCGTTGCACAAGTTCAACCCGACGCGTCTGCGCTTCATTCGCGAAACGGCCGAAGCCCATTTTGGGTTGGCACCACGATTGGGTAAGCCACTTGAAGGCTTGAAATTGCTGGATATTGGCTGCGGCGGTGGGCTGTTAAGCGAACCCATGGCCCGGCTTGGCGCACAGGTGACGGCGGTAGATGCAACCTTGCCCAATATCAAGACGGCAATGACTCATGCTCGCCAAGTTGGCCTTGACATTGATTATCGTCATGGCACCGCAGAGGCTCTTTTGGCGGCTGGCGAAGGGCCGTTTGACATTGTTCTCAACATGGAAGTTGTCGAACATGTCGCCGATGCAGCTGCATTTCTGCAAAATACAGCAAATCTTGTCGCCCCGGGCGGCTTAATGTTCATCGCCACCATTAATCGCACCCCCAAGGCGCTGGCTCTGGCGATTATCGGTGCGGAGCGCATCTTACGCTGGCTGCCTCCTGGCACACATGACTATGATAAGCTGGTCAAGCCGGAGGAGATTGCAGCAGCCTTGGGTGATATGGCCAATCTCAGCCTCGATGCTCCGATTGGGGTAAATTACAACCCTTTATTGGACCGTTGGTCATTGGGGCGGGATACCAGCATGAATTACATGGTCGTTGCCCGGAAAGCTGGCTAATTCTGTCAGGCTTGACGCCTTGCCAAGCGAGCTTAGCAAGACGGATGGGACATTATGCAATCAGGCTTTATGCTGGTGCAAACCGTGTCTTGCCGAAATGATCCCACGCGTGAGCGCGCGACACCTAACCAATCTGATGGCGCAAAAAATTGAGGGTGCACTTTGGTTGGCCATAATTGGCACCAAAGCTCTTCTGGATAAAAGCTCTCTAAAACCATGTCATCCCTGCCGAAGCGCAGCGCAGAGCGGGGATCTCCTCGCGCATGTGCGGCACAAGATCCCGGATCGGCTAACGCCGTCCGGGATGACAGCGCGGTGGTTATGTTGATCTCCTCCCCCGCGTGCGGGGGAGGGGGACACTGCGCAGCAGAGTGGAGGGGGTGTGCTGGAAGGTCAGCGCCGCTGACGCCCCCTCCGTCAGCTTCGCTGCCACCTCCCCCGTAAACGGGGGAGGACATTGGGGCATCATCCCTGCCGAAGCGCAGCGGAGAGCGGGGACCTCATCGCGCTCGTGCGTCATGAGATCCCGGATCGGCTAACGCCGTCCGGGATGACACGCATTTGTATGTGTAGATGTTTCCAAGCAGCTGATGTTGTTACTGCCCCACTCGGACAATGGGCGTGGGTGCTTTGGGGCACCCTCACCACCACCTATCAGCCCCATTAAATTGGTGAGAGCGATGGCACCCACCCTTCAATAGGAGCTAAAGAAGTCGCTGCGGGGACAAGGCGCAGATGACGTTTTTGACTTACATATCGTCGAGTTCGCCATCATCCGAACCGGGCTCGCCCGCGAGGACTTCTGCAAGGATACCAGCGTTCTGACGCACCTTATGTTCAATCTCGGCGGCCACATCAGGATTGGCCTTCAAGAATGCACGGGCATTATCCTTGCCTTGGCCGATGCGGGTGCTGTCATAGGAATACCAAGATCCTGATTTCTCAACGATCCCGGCCTTCACACCGAGGTCAATCAATTCACCCTGTTTGGAGATACCTTCACCATAGAGAATATCGAATTCAACCTGTTTGAAGGGTGGGGCGACCTTGTTTTTGACCACTTTGACGCGGGTGACATTGCCGACCACATCTTCCTTGTCCTTGATTTGCCCGATGCGGCGGATATCAAGGCGGACCGAGGCATAGAATTTCAGCGCATTTCCGCCAGTGGTGGTTTCGGGATTGCCGAACATCACCCCAATCTTCATGCGAATCTGGTTGATGAAGATCACCAAGGTCTTCGAACGCGAAATCGACCCTGTCAGCTTACGCAATGCCTGACTCATCAGGCGGGCCTGCAAGCCTGGCAGGCTGTCGCCCATATCGCCTTCGATTTCAGCTTTCGGGGTGAGGGCGGCCACTGAATCGATCACCAGCACATCCACCGCCCCAGAGCGCACCAACGTGTCAGTGATTTCCAAGGCCTGTTCACCGGTATCTGGCTGGGAGATCAGAAGATCGCCCAAATCAACCCCTAGCTTGCGGGCATAGACTGGGTCGAGCGCATGTTCGGCATCAACAAAGGCGCAAACGCCACCGCTCTTCTGCGCTTCGGCAATGCAATGCAGCGCCAACGTCGTCTTGCCCGAACTTTCAGGGCCATAGATTTCGATGATGCGGCCGCGCGGCAAACCACCAATCCCCAACGCAATATCGAGGCCGAGCGACCCGGTCGAGACCGCTTCAATCTCAACCGCAGCACCTTGTTCACCTAGGCGCATGATTGAGCCTTTGCCAAAGGCGCGTTCAATCTGGCTCAATGCCGATTCGAGAGCTTTTTCCTTGTCCATGTCGTTTTTTTCCACCAAGCGAAGCGCTGCACCAGTTGCCTGAATAGCCATGATCAAACCCCTTTTCACGATTCCCGCCTGTATCGGCACGCCGGGCTCAGCCGAGCTGCGTGCAAATCAGACGTCGTTCCGTCCAGAAGGTTTGTATCTGAAATGTTCTCGGAACACAAGTAGAACAAAGTGGAGAAATCAACTTTTTTGATTTTGTACGTCCGATTTTGGCGTATTATGCGGCGGCGAGCTCCATTTTCACCCGTTCTGCCAATTGCGCCAAGGTGAAGGGCTTGGGCAGGAAAGAGATGGAACGCTCGTCTTCCAGTGTTTGGGCAAAGTCTTGTTCGGCATAGCCAGACATGAAGACAATGCGCGCATGGCCCAAATAAGGTTTGGCCGCCTTCAATAGGCTGGGTCCATCCAAGCCCGGCATCACCACATCCGACAGGACAAGATCAAAGCTGTTGGGGTCATTTTCGAGAATCTCAAGTGCCTCTTCGCCATCACCGGCCGAGGTCACATGATAGCCGCGTTGGGTGAGCAGCCGGGTCGCGATATTGCGCACACCTTCTTCATCCTCAACCAACAAAATACGTCCGCGCCCGGCAAGATCCATCGGCCGTGCTTCCGGAGCGGGGCCAGCCGGAACGGGTGCCTCTTCGCTGACATCGTCGGCTGTTGTGGCTGGCAAGAAGACATGGAAAGTGGTGCCGACATTTTCGATGGAATCCAGGGCAATAAAGCCGTCTGACTGCTTGATGATCCCATAGACTGTGGCCAGCCCAATGCCGGTGCCTTTGCCCTGCTCTTTAGTTGTGAAGAAAGGCTCGAAGATTTTGGTCGCCACGTCCGGCGACATGCCCGTCCCGGTATCGGTAACTGAAATCATGGCCCAATCGCAGTCGTCAATATCTGCGATGCTCAGGCCTTTGAGTGCCGCGCGCACATCCTGTGTGGTTGCCCGTTTCGTGCGCACGGTCACCGAGCCTTTTCCTTTACCCGACATCAGCACCGCATCGCGCGCATTGGTCACAAGGTTCATAAAGACGGTTTCAAGCTGCTGCTTGTCGGCGCGGACATTGGGTAGATCGCGGCCATGTGTAATGTCGAAGACAATCCGCTCATCCAGCACCTGGCGCATCAGGACGGCAAACTCTGTCAGGACGGCACCAACATCGAGCACATCGCGCCGGAACGTCTGCTTGCGCGCATAAGCCAGCAACATCTTGACCAATTCTGCTGCGCGCGAACTGGTATTCTGGATGCTTTGCAATTCGCCATAGCTGGGGTCACCCACCGGGTGACGGGCCAAGAGTGCGTCACAATTGAGCGTGATAACCAACAGGAAGTTATTGAGTTCATGGGCAACGCCACCGGCGATTTGGCCAACGGCTTGCATCTTGCTGGTCTGGGCGAGGCGATGTTCCATTTCCCGGCGGGCCGACACATCCACCAGCAACAGCCCAGCGCCTTCGCCATCATCTTGCAGCAACCAGCCTTCACAGGTTTGCCCGCCAGCATGGGCCATATCCAGTTCGATCGGCCGCTGATTGCCAACTTCCAGCCGCTCAAGCTCTTCAACATGGCTTAAAGCGATCAGATCAGCCAGCTGAGCACCTTTCCCACCTCCGGCAATACGGATGAAGGCCGGATTGGCTTCCTCAATCTTGGCTTGACGGGCGTCGCGTCGGTCAAGCCGCGCAATGCCGACTGGAGCCTCAGCGATCAGTCGGGCAAGACCGGTTAAAAGCGAGGATGATGTTTGATGGGCCAGACCTGGGGCGTTATTCTGCCCGGCATTGCCAGCGCCGGTGGTGTCTGCTGCAGGGGTCTGATCAATGGCGGTCAAGCGCACCAAGGATCGGTCGCCAATCGGGGTAACACGTACCCGCATGGTCTCAACGCTTTCATCCAGCACCAGACCACGCCGCACGGCCTTGGACGCCCGGAAAGCACAAGCCCGATCCAGCAAACTCATCAGGAGCGGATCAATCGAGACAGGCCGGTAAATGTCCAAATAGGCCTGATTGGCATCCAAATAACGGCCTGACCGGGAAAACAGGGCTGCTGGCCCATCCATGCTGGCCAACCAGTCATGCGATTCCGATCTGGAAAACAACGTCAACAGTCCAGCCATGCTTCTTCGCCCCTAACCGGTCCAATTGTTCGCTTACGCAGCGTTTTGGACTCGACTCTGGCGAGAATCACCTGATTTGCGCCGCGCGGCTACACCCAAAATCACTCCAATGATTTTTGCAACAGCTTGATAATGTTCGGTGGGGATTGTCTCCTCCAGATCGACGCTGGCATAAAGTGCGCGGGCAAGAGGTGGATCTTCGACGATTGGCACCTCGGCCTCGGTTGCGATCTCACGAATTTTCAGCGCCAGATTGTCCAGACCTTTGGCAACGCAAACCGGGGCGGCGGTCTCACCTGGCACATAGCGTAACGCGACCGCATAATGAGTTGGGTTGGTGATAATGACGGTTGCTTCCGGCACTTTGGCCATCATGCGATTACGTCCACGCTGCATCCGGATTTGGCGCAGCTTCATTTTGATCTGTGGGTCGCCTTCCAGTTTCTTATATTCGTCCTTTTGCTCTTGCTTGCTCATGCGGTTACGTTTGAGCCAAGCAAAGCGTTGGATGGCGTAGTCAGCTGCAGAAGCCACCGCGATGATGCCAATGAGGGCAAAGCACAATTCCAACAGGATTTTCACCAAGACCGGCATCAATGCCGCCGGCTCCATCGCGACCAGGATTGGCATTTCCTTGGCGTGTGGGGCCAAGATCGCATAAGCAACCCAGCAAATGACAATCAGCTTGATCACTGTTTTGACAAAGGTCATCAAGGCTTCAGCCCCGAACAAACGCTTGAAGCCGGCAATCGGGGAAATCTTGTCGATCTTGGGGATCATTTTTTCGGCGGTGAATAGCAACCCCGACTGCACCAGATGACCGGCAAGTCCCGCCACACAGATTGCGCCAATGGTCGCGCTTAAAACCAGACCTGTCTTCAATCCGATATCAAAGCTCAAGCGCTGCAAGGCACCGCCATCAACAGCGATCTGGTCGGGGCGTTCGACAAAGACGATCATATAGCGGGCAAGGTCTTGGGCACTGTGCAGGCCTAGGGTCAGCAAAACAGCAACCCCAGCAGTTAGAATGAACAGCGTTGCCACATCCTGGCTTTTGGGGACATCGCCCTTCTTGCGCGCTTCCTCCAGCTTATAGTGGCTGGGGGCTTCGGTCTTTTGGGATTCGTCTTCTTCCACGCCGCCCCCCTCAGTTTAAAGACCGGCCCGCGGTGGCGATGGCCTCCAGCCAAACCAGCATGCCTGCCCCCGCAGTGATGGCAAACAGCATGATTCCTAAGAGGACCTGAACCGGTTGGGCGATGAAGAAGACTTGGATGGCTGGGGCCACGCGATTGATGATACCCAGCGCCACATTGATGATAATCCCGAACAAAAGGAGCGGGGCTGTGATTTGAATGGCCAGAGAAAAGGCTTGCGAGAAGGCCTGCAAGCTGAATTGAGCCATATCGCCTAAGGGCATCGGCTTGCCGGGCAGGAAATTGTCAAAGCTGCGGGCAGCCCCGGTCAAAAACAAATGATGCACGTCGGTTTGAAATACCAAGGCGGTGCCTAAAAGGGCCAGAAACGTCCCAAAAACCGCCCCTTGTTGCTGTTGAGATGGGTCAAAGGCCATCGCCATGCCGAGGCCAGTCTGCATACCTGCAATCGCCCCGGCAGTTGCCAAAGCTGAAAACAGGATACGCGTGGTCAACCCCAGCGACAGGCCAATCAGGATTTCCTTGCCAATGGCGAGGAACAGCCCACCCATATCGGCTGGGATTGGTGGAATCTTGCTTGAGACAACCGGGGCAATGGCAAAAGCCAGAAATAGGGCCACCATCAAGCGGGCCCGGGGCGGCACGAATTGGTCGCCAATACCCGGTGCCAGCATCATCAACGCGCCGACGCGGGCAAAAACAATGCCGATCACCCAGACTGTCTGTGGCAGAAGTTCCATCGCCCGGCTCTGTTAGCCAGCGCCACTTGCGGCCACCTTGGCCATCATTTGGGTCATGAACTCGCCCATCAGCCCGCCCATCAGGGGCAAGAACAACAATAAGGCCGCGAAGATCGCCAGAATTTTCGGCACAAATACCAAAGTCTGTTCTTGAATCTGTGTCAGTGCTTGCAACAAGCCGATGACAAGACCAACCGCCAACCCAACCAGCATGACCGGGGCTGACATGGCAATCGTCAACCAAATGGCATCGCGGGCAACATCAAGAACTTCAGGCGCATTCATCGTCAGTTTCTCCGACTTTAGGGCACACTCTCGTGCAGGTCATCCGCTTCTGGTGACACACTTAAGGGGATGGCGTGGCATGGTTAACAAATCCTTGCTAAAGGGGGTTCCGCACTGAAAACCGGCGGGAAAATCGATGAACTTTGCCCAAGTTGAGATCAAGAGCCGTCAGGAGTGGCGCGATTGGTTGAGCGCCAACCTCGACCAGACCGAGAGTATCTGGCTTGTAACCTATAAGAAGGGCCGCGGCCCCTATGTCAGCTATGACGAGCAGGTCGAGGAGGCTCTGTGTTTTGGCTGGGTCGATTCTCGTGTCGCCAAGCTCGATGCCGATCGCACCATGCTCCTCATGTCGCCACGCCGTCCTGAAAGCGCATGGTCGGCACTTAACAAATCCCGCATTGCCAAAATGCAGAACGCCGGTCTGATGCATCCACGCGGCCAAGCCATGGTGGATCTTGCCAAACAATCAGGCACTTGGGACAAACTCAATGAGGTTGATGCCCTGATTGAGCCAACAGATTTGCTCGCCGCCCTTGATGCGGTCGCCTATGCCAAGGAAAACTGGGCCTTGATGTCGCCGTCAAGTCGACGGGGAATATTGGAATGGATTCTGGCGGCAAAACGTGCCGAAACACGCAAGGAACGTATTGCTGCAACCGCGCGTTTGGCCGGGCAGGGCCGCAAAGCCAATTTTTCGGCTGGTAGAGACGCGATTGCAGGAGCCGTCGGTCCGCAAGATACGGCTCATCCAGAGGCTTAAAGCATATCCTCATAAAAGGCCCCGATGCCCAGAGTGCGGTCGACCACATGGATCTCAAGAATCCAGCAGGCCGGCGACGGGGTTTTGTCAAAGGCCTTGAGTTTGCCTGAATGATGAACCCGGTGCGGGAATGCCCCGATCCGATGGCCCGAAGCCCCCTCCAGCGCCAATGTTCGGCCACGCTGGTCCGCCTCTTGGCGCGCAAACCGATAGAGTTCAGGCCCAGTTGCCCCTGTGGCTGCCCAATGGGCTTTGACCGCCTCAAACACGGCTTTGGAATCCGCGATGAGCGTGCGGTGAACGGGATCAGCGCCAATGGTAAAACCCGCGCCAACATCACCTTCATGGCCCTCATAGCAAGGCCCAATATCGAGAAAGAAGATATCGTTTTCACCCAGCACATGAGGTGCAGCGGGAACCTCACCAAACGGCAATAGCGTATTGGGTCCAAAGCGGACTTGGCTGGCATGCCAGAGCCGGTCTGCGCCACTTTCGGCGATCACCTGGTCAACGATGGCCCTGCCGTCCAGATCATTCATGCCTGGCTCGATCATGGCTGCTGCTTTTGCCAAAGCGTCCCATGCACGGGCTTGAGCTGCCTGTTGAAGGCGCAGGCTGAAATGGTCGTGATTGGCCTCGCGCGGGTCGCTGCCCATGACACATTAGCCTCGACCGCGATAGGGCGGTACGCCTTGATCTGGGATCCACACCCCTTCGGGGGCGGGCCCGGTGGCATAAAACACATCGATCGGGATTCCCCCGCGCGGGTACCAATAGCCCCCGATCCGCAGCCAGCGAGGGGTCAAGAGCGCCACCAGACGCTTGCCAATCGCGACGGTGCAATCTTCATGGAACGCACCGTGATTGCGGAAACTGGTCAAAAACAATTTCAGGCTCTTGCTCTCAACCAGCCAGTCGCCGGGCACATAGTCGATCACAAGATGGGCGAAATCAGGTTGGCCAGTCACCGGGCACAGGCTGGTGAATTCAGGCGCGACAAAGCGGGCGACATAATCCGTGCCCGGGTGCGGATTGGCGACTTTTTCCAGAATCGCTTCTTCGGGCGAGGCATAGCCGCGAACGTCTTGGCCCAATGTGTTGAGGCCGTCATAAATGCTTGAGTGGGTCATGTCTGCTTCATAGCGTCAAATTGGCGTTCCCGCACCGTGGGAATGCACGTCCTGTCGCAGTCGGCATGTCGACGAAGGGGTGACACGCCCAATTGGGGAGCAAACACAGCTGTGAAGGTGTTTCGCACGTTGATTTATTGCCAATCCCTTAAGACCCCACTAGCGTGTCGGCCAATTGGGGTAACACAGCCAGTATAGGCGGTACCCTGGCAACCTTTTTGAGGGGGATTGAATGGCCGAAACCAACGCACCGACGGGCCTCAGCCGAATTTTCGCGCGAAAATCAGTCGCGCAGATCATGAGTGAAAACGACAAGAGTGAACTCAAGCGCACCTTAGGCCCAGTCAATCTGGTCTTGCTTGGCATCGGTTGTATCATCGGGGCAGGTATTTTTGTGCGCACTGGCAATGCCGCCGCACTCCATGCTGGCCCTGCTGTGATGTTGTCCTTCGTGGTCGCAGGCTTTGTCTGCGCCTTGGCGGGCTTGTGCTATGCTGAATTGTCGTCGACCTTGCCGGTGGCGGGCTCGGCCTACACCTATTCCTACACCACATTGGGTGAGTTTGCGGCCTGGATCATGGGAGCCTTGTTGCTGCTCGAATATGGATTGGCCGCATCCGTGGTTGCCGTGGGGTGGTCAGGATATGTGGTCAGTCTGCTTGGAGACTTCCATTTGATCATACCGCCGGAATTTACTGGCCCTATGAACCATGCCAAAACTTTGGCCGATGGGACAGTGATCACCACGGTCTTCAACGTACCTGCTTTCCTGGTTACATTGGTGCTGGCCTGCCTCCTCACCATCGGGATTTCTGAATCCGCTCAGGTCAACAACATCATCGTGGCAATCAAGGTCTCGGTGATTGTCGCCTTCATCGTGATTGGCGGCTATAAAGTTCTGACAAATCTGCCCGAATTGTCGCAGAATTGGGTGCCGTTCATTCCCGAGAATGAGGGAGAGGGCAAGTTCGGGATTGAGGGCGTGCTGCGCGCCGCATCCATCGTATTCTTTGCCTATATCGGGTTTGAGGCGGTCTCGACCGCTGGCCAAGAAGCCAAAAATCCCAAGCGTGACATGCCGATCGGCATCATTGGCTCGCTGATGGTCTGCACCATTCTCTATATGCTGGTTGCCGCCGTCTTGACCATGATGATCAATTACAAGGAGCTCAATGTTCCTGATCCGGTGGCGGTGGCGGTGGACTCGCTCGGTCCACAATGGGCGTGGTTTGCCATGACCATCAAAGCGGGTGCCATTATCGGCCTGACGTCGGTGATTTTGGTTCTGATGTATGGTCAGACACGTATCTTCTACGCCATGGCCCGCGATGGTCTGTTGCCACGTGTCTTCTCGCGCGTGCATCCCAAGTTCCAGACCCCTTGGATCAATACATTGGTGGTTGGTGTGATCGTGGCTTTTGCTGCGGGCATGTTCGACATCAACGTGTTGGGGGATGTGACTTCTGTGGGGACGCTGGCAGCATTTGCCATCGTCTGTCTGTCGGTGATCTGGTTGCGTCAGGCGCGTCCAGACCTGCCACGCGGCTTTAAAGTGCCGCTCTACCCAATCCTGCCCATCCTCGGCATTTTGTCGTGCTGTGCATTGATTTTCACGGTGGAGAAGAAGGTTCTCATCTTCTTTGTGCAATTCCTGATCGGGGCCACGGCGATCTATTTCGTCTATGGCATGTGGAACTCCAAGCTTGGTAAGGGTGAGACCGTTACCGGCCATGAGCCACCTGCCAATGAATTGCCACACAAGATCGACTAAACCCTTTCGGGTTTGATCCTGACAGGGCGGGGTCCTCACGGGCTCCGCCCTTTTTCGTGCCTGTTTGACTGGCCAAACTCAGTGTCCGCCTTTAGGGCAAGTATATGAGCAAGATGCGCGCGGATCTGTTATTGGTTGCCAAAGGCCTGATGCCGACCCGGGCAAAAGCGCGGGAGGCGATTGAAGCCGGTCTGGTCCAGAGTGCTGGTCGGATCATACGCAAACCTGCCGACCTGCTTGACCCGGATGGAGAGCTTTCCGCCGGACAGGCTCATCCCTATGTCTCGCGCGCAGGACTTAAGCTGGCCGCGGCCCTTGATCGGTTTGGGGTGGACCCAGAGGGGCGATTTTGCCTCGACATTGGCGCATCGACCGGTGGATTCACCCAAGTCCTCATCTTGCGGGGGGCGGCCCATGTTTTGGCCGTTGACGTCGGCCGCGACCAGCTTGATGTCAGCTTGCGCGGGCATCCGGCCATCACCTTGCGGGAGAGTACCGATGCACGCACATTGTCTGCCAGCGATTTGGGTGATCCGCTTCCCGACCTGATTGTCATCGATGTCAGCTTCATCGGGCTCGAAAAAATTCTACCGTCTGTGTTGGACCTCGTGGCACCGCGCGCGGATCTGGTCGCATTGGTCAAGCCACAGTTTCAGGCCGGTCCAAACCGCGTGGGTAAGCGCGGACTGGTTGCACCCGATGTTGCCGCCCAGGTTGCAGAGGAAACCCGTCAAGCCCTTGATGGGCTGTCCGGGTTTGCGGTTTTAGATATGATGGAGAGCCCAATCGTTGGCGGTGATGGTAACCGCGAATGGCTGCTCCATGCCCGCCGCCTCGGTTAATTTCGCCTGCCCTTGGGCCTTTAGCGCGGGGGGACTGGGGCAGCTTGCGGGGCCGTCCCCGGATAGACTGGAATCGCGACAATCGGCACCTGGCCCTGCTGCATCGTCGGCTGTAGGGGGTAGGCATATCCGACATAGGAATCGCGTGGCACTTGGGCAGGCCGACTGATTGGGGCTGGTGCGCTGATCAATGGTCCTCGCCGCTCACGTCCATAATAGGAATTGGACGAAGGTTGATACCAATCCACCGCCCTCTGCGCATTTGCGCTTGCTGGACTTACACCATTCGCCATCTGAGCCGGGGTTGGATAGGCGGCTTGCGGGGGTGGACTGGGACAAGCAACTTGGTGGCCGCGCATCTGTGCCCCCAAAACCGTCCCCATCGCAATACCTAAGGCCATGCCTTTGGGCTGCATCCCCGTGGCTGCCAGAAGTTTGCCCGTCATGCCGTCTTCAAGCGAACTGATCATCTCCCCAGATGCTGTGTTGGGGTTAATGATGATTTGGCAATTGGGATCCGAGATGAGTGGCGTACCTATCGCCCGGCGCATCGCCCCTGCATCCATTGGCACCATCAGCGCTGCCACAATCACCAGCGTGACGCCACATTGGCGCGATATGCCCGGAAAATGAGGCCTTAGAATTGGTGAATTTTGAAATCTGTTCATAAAATCGACTTTCTTCAATGAGCAGCCTCAATAACCAGGTGGCCGCCATCCCTGTGGCGTCTGACACAGCCAGACATAGTAAGGTTGCGGGTTCGACCCATCAGGCGCGGTCAAGACTTGGATCTGCCAACTGCATATCTGCTGGCACGTTTGCTGGCAGGCCGGGGGCGGGGCAGGCGGGCTTTGCCAGCCCATTTGGCCTGTTTGCCCGGTCCAGCTTTGATAAGTGCTGGTCGAGCTCTGGCTTGTCGACGTGCTGAGCTGGCGATCATGAAAGAGCGTGCCAAGCGACAGGCTATTGCCTGATTGGGCAGCCCCATAAGCTGTCGCCCGATCCTTAACACCATGCTCTGTCTTGGGTTTGTGGGAGACGGCAGGTTTTTCCACCTGAGGGGCTGGAACATAGATGGGAGCCGGAGCCGGGTTTGGCGGCGCTACAGGTACTGGGGCGGGTGTTGGTGCAGGGGTCGGGACTAGCACAGGAACGGGCGCTGGCACAGGCACGGGGGCTGGCACGGGAACTGGCACGGGTACAGGTGTTGCCGCGGCATGGCGACTGGTCGGGCGATGTTTCACCTGGGCCGAACGCGCTGACTTGGACCGCCCTGAACGCACGGAGGCGGTTTTGCACCGGCAAGATGTCGCGCGCGCTTGGCGTGAGCCATCACGATAGCCTACCCGATAACCAGCCCGATAGCCTGTGCGATAGACTGATCGGTCTGAGCGCGCTTGGCCTGCAGGCTGGCCTGTTTGCGGGCTGGATTGAGCCTTTGGACCGGGCGTTGTTGCGGCCTGACCCGGGGAGCTGGCAGCCGAACTGGTCTTCGGAAATGGCACGGGGACAGGCGTCGGATTTGCAGCGGGCTTGGGCCCTGATGCGGGGGTGGATGCCGCAGTGGGTGCTGACATGTCAGCTTTCGCGGGGGCTGGGCTTGAAGCAGTCGCGGCTTTGGCGATGCTCGGGATTGGCGCAGGCGTGACGTGTGCTTTCTTGGCTTCGGCTGGGGCTGATTGGCACTGCATGCCCTCACAGGCAGCCGCCACCGGGCCAGCCAGCCAAACGGACAATAAAACACCAATCCAAACACACCGCATCATTATGGTCCTCTTCTAGGACAAAGACAGCAAAGTGGAGACTTTGCTATCTAACGAAGTTCTATCGATTTAATTTGGTAACTATACCAGCGAATTATTTAATTGCATCTGGCCTTCACCCAATCGGGGAAAACAACTTGCAGTTTTCGGTTACCAGAGGTCAAGTAATCTGCAAGGAGTGCAAAAAATGGGTGCAAACAAAGTCTGCACCCATTCAGTTTGGTTCAGCGATTGAGCGTTTGATCAGTCAATGACGCGCCACTCACCATCACTATCCCGGCACATCCAGACCTGTTGGCGTTGATAGATGCCATCGGGGCGGCGAAGGGCAGCTTCGCCCCAGCCACATTCCTGCCGCACGACAGGGGCGGCAACATAGCCAGAACGATAGATCCGATCACGATCGGCATGGTCATGGTCGCGTCGGCTGGGACGGAACTCAGGCGCTTGGTATGAGAATTGATCGCGTGGGTCACGCGCGCCTTGTGGACGCGGGGCAGGGCCATAGTCGCGGTAAGCTGGATCATCACAAGCCACACGGGCTTTGCCAATTTGCGACCCTGCGACCGCGCCAACGATGGCACCTAAAACCTGGCCTTCTGTGCGGGCATTGCGGCTGGCGACCTGCTTGCCGATCACGGCCCCGGCGATGGCACCAATCGCGCCACCGGCCAAGCGATTATTATTGACGCTCTGCTGGCATTCTTGCGAAACTTGCCCAAAAGGCGGGTAGTCGCGGTCATAATTTTGGGCCGAGGCCAATGCAGGGGCAGCCAATGCCACGCTGGCAGCCAGTGCTGAAACAATCCATGTACGCATCGTCGTGCTCCTTTTTCAGCGGAAGGCGTTGGGGTAAACCGGGGAGGAGGTTCGTGCCTTCTGTGCAAATCATCTTGCATTCCCCAACCTGAACGGCGCATGAGCGGACATGACGAATTTCATTCAGGAAACACAGACGCTGCACATCGCCCATGTCGGTGCCCGCGGAGACGGTGTCAGCCGTGATCACGACCGCGCTGTCCATGTGCCTTTTGCATTGCCCGGCGAGGTGGTTCACGCAGAACAACGCGGTGACCGGGCCCGTCTCGTTCGCGTTTTGGAACCCTCGATTGAGCGGATTGATCCTGTGTGTCCGCACTTCACCCGCTGCGGTGGCTGCGCGCTCCAGCATTGGGCGGAACAACCTTATCTGGCTTGGAAAGCAGGTTTGGTCAGTCGGGCGCTTCAGCGCGTTGGGATTGAGGTGGAACTCCCTCCCAGCCAGCCAGCCTGGGGGGCGGGGCGACGGCGGGCCACCTTGCATGGCAAACGGACTGGCCCGCGCTTTGTGTTCGGCTTTACCCAAGCCCGCAGTCACCAGATTGAGCCGATCACCGTCTGCCCGGTTCTAACCCCCGGTCTTGCGGCGGCCTTACCACGTCTGGCCCAAATCGCTGAAGCCCTCGCCCCCCGACAAGATGGCATTGATGTGCTTGTGACGGAGACCCCGGTGGGTCTGGATGTGGATGTGCGTCAGGCAGGGCGGTTGGCCAAGTTTGACCGCAAAGGCCTTGAAAAGCTGGCAGGCCTTGTTGAGGCTACCCAAATCGCCAGGCTCACACTGCATGGCGAGACCGCCCTAAGCCGGGTCACACCGCGGGTGAAAATGGGTCCCGCACTGGTCGAATTGCCCGCGGGCGCTTTCTTGCAGGCCACCCAAGCCGGGGAGGAGGCATTAGCGGCCCGAGTTCTGGATTGGACGGCAGGAGCCCGTGTGGTGGCCGATCTGTTTGCCGGGATTGGAACCTTTGCCTTGCGCCTCAAAGACAAAGCCCAAGTGCGTGCTTATGAGAATGAACCTCAAGCGGTTGCGGCCTTGAAAAAGGCAGCCGACGGACTGGCAGGTGGGCGAACCTTGACCGCAGAGGTCCGTGATCTGTTTCGCGCGCCACTCGCCCCTCTGGAAATGAAGGGCCTGGATGCAATTGTGCTGGATCCCCCGCGCGCAGGGGCTGAGGCCCAGTGCGTTCAGCTTGCACGTGGGCCGGTCAATACTATCGTCTATGTGTCCTGCGATCCGGCCAGTTTTGCCCGCGACGCACGCATTCTGGTCAATGCCGGCTTTAAGCTTGATGAGATTGAGACCTTCGATCAATTCCGCTTTTCGGCTCATGTCGAAATCGCAGCCCGATTTGTGCGTTAGTCCCATGGCCTTTTGGACCGAAAAAAGCTTAGCGGATTTGAGCGAGCAGGAATGGGAAAGCCTGTGCGACGGGTGTGGCAAATGTTGTCTCATCCGGCTGGAAGATGAGGATACTGGCGACATCCACACCACAGATGTGCATTGCAAATTATTTGATTCAGCCAGCTGCCGGTGCAGCAATTATCCAGATCGCAAAGCCCATGTGCCTGATTGCGTCAAGCTGACACCCGACACGCTGGCCGAATTGACGTGGCTGCCCATGACTTGCGCCTATCGGCTGGTCTATGAAGGCAAGCCCTTGTTTGACTGGCACCCCTTGGTCAGTGGAGAGGCTGACAGCGTGCATAAGGCCGGCATGAGCGTGGCCCATCAGACCGTGCCGGAAGGCCAGGTCAAGCTGCGCCATTTGGTCCGGCGAATTCGTATCTGGCCGGGTGAAGAAGGGGCCTGATCCAAGCCGATGTCGCGCCCGCCCTTGTCCATCGTCATCCCCACTTGGAACGCCATGCCGCGTTTGGCAGCCTGTTTGGAGGCCCTTGTCCCGGGCTTGAGTGCGGGTCTCATTCGAGATGTGGTGGTGGTGGATGCAGGCTCAACCGATCAGAGCCGCGACTTGGCCTTTGATATGGGCTGTCGGGTTCTCGATGTTGGCGCGGCAGGGCGCGGGCGCGGCACCCAACTCATCGCCGGGGCCAATGCGGCCAAAGGCGATTGGCTGATGTTTCTCCATGGCGATTGTGTGCTGCCACAAGATTGGGTCAGCACTATTCAGGCCCACATCGAACAAGCCCCGCATCACGCTGGCTATTTTGCGCTCTCCTATGATGATCAAACCGCGCCCGCGCGCCGTATTGCTTGGTGGGCCAATCTGCGCGCCCGGTGCCTTGGGCTGCCCTATGGCGATCAGGGTCTTGTGATCAGCCGCACCCTTTATGATGAGATCGGCGGCTATAAGCCCTTGGCGCTGATGGAAGATGTTGATCTGGTCCGTCGTCTTGGACGGGGGCGGCTGCGTGGCTTGCCCTGCGGCGTCGAAACCAGTGCCAGCCGCTATCGCGCAGGGGGCTGGTGGTTTGTGCCACTGCGCAATCTCACCCTTTTGGCAGGCTTTTATGGTGGCGTCTCGCCAGAGCGCCTGCGCGGATGGTACCGGTGACCGGCAGACCCCATGTGCTGATTTTTGCCAAAGCCCCCCGTCTGGGCCAGGCCAAGACACGGCTTGCCCGTGGGGTCGGCGCGGTGGCTGCCTGGCGAACCAAGCGGCGGTTGGATGCTTTGACCTGCCGCATCGCAAGATCGCCGGCCTGGGACAGTGTGCTGGCGGTGGCTCCGGACCGGGCGATCCATGCCACTTTTCCCGGTGCTTGGCCCGCTGATCTTGCCCGCATTGGGCAGGGCAAGGGTGATCTTGGACACCGCATGGCCAGGGCCTTGCGCCGTTTTGGTCGTGGCCCGGTGTGCATCATCGGCTCGGACTTGCCTGACCTGAAGACCGCTGACCTCACGGCGGCTTTCGGCCGGCTCAAGCGCCATGATGTGGTATTGGGGCCAGCCACAGATGGCGGCTATTGGCTGATCGGCATGACGCCACGGGCCGCGCGACGGGCCCATCTTGCCCCAGTGCGCTGGTCAAGCCCGCACACATTGGCAGACACGCTGGCAGTTTTGCCAAGAGGCTGGCGCGTCGGCTATTTGCGTGAGTTGGAAGATGTGGATGATGCTGCAAGCCTCAAACGGTCAAGCCAGAGGCGTTTGGCGCGGGTTTAGTCCCGCCAGAACCAAGTTGGCTCTTTGAATGTTTGATTTAGCCTCTGTTTGTCGCGGTTTAGGGGTGCCAATGAACAGGGGCAGGACCAAACGCAGACCCTAACGCAGCGAAACTGTTCCAGCCATGCCGGTTCCACTATTTGAGCGACCAGACGCATTGGCCAAGCGCGGATTGTCTTGGGGTTCATAGGTGGGAGCCTGCCCTCGGGCCAGCTTTTCCAATGTCGGTGCGCGCTGGCCAAATCGGCGGTGATAAATCCACATATTGCTCATAACGCGTTCAGCATAGACGCGCGCCTGTCCACTTGGGGCGGCTTCCATGAACATCAACGTATCCTCGCCACCTTTGACGCTCGTGCTCCACCGCGCGACATTTCCTGGCCCGGCATTATAGGCCATGAAGGTGCGGGTCAGGCAATTGCCCACCACGCCCATCGCCATCATCTTTTCCAGATAGGCCTCACCCAGAGTGACATTGAGTGTGGTGTCATTGAGGAGGGCGGGATTGCGCGCGAGGTCATTGCGTCCGGTCATCCAGGCCGCCGTGCGCGGCATCACCTGCATCAGGCCGCGTGCACCAGCATATGAGCGGGCTTTGGTGTCGAATTTCGATTCCTGACGCATCACGGCAAGAATAACCGCCCGGTCCAGCACAAACTCACCCCCGACCGGACGGAATTGGTCGGGAATGGGGTAAAGCGCGGTAAGGGCAGCTGCAGGCGAGGCTTGGGCAATCCGGTCTGCCACCTCGTCAAGGCCCAGATTGCGCGCAATCGCCATATAGCCCAGATCATCATCAGCCTTGGCGCGACCCCAACTGGCCATCAATTCGGCTGCTGCATCGGCCTGGCGGCCAATCTCCATCAAAGCCATAGCCCGGCGCACACCTGCATCGGTGCGCATCAAGCGATTGGCCCGATCACGCTCATCTTGGGCTTGGGGAATGCGCAACGTTTCCCATCGGCCTAGTCGGGCCAGCGCCAATTGGCCATAAAAGGTCAATGGATTGGAAGCAGCCTGTTCCAGATAGGATTGGGTTTTGGCTTTATCACCCAGTTTCTCCGAGGCCCGTGCTGCCCAGAAGGCGCCGGCCGAGCGGCCCCAATCATCACCTGCATTCCAATTGGCCGCTGCAGTAAACAGTGTTTGCGCGGTGGCAAAGTCACCCAGCCGATAGGCAGCCAGCCCGCCGATCCAACCGGCTTGGCCAGATTGTGGCCCGCTGACGGCGGCCTGGGCCATGGCGAGGGCGGCCACGTCATCACCGGCATAGAAGCGGGCAGCCAATGCATCAATTGCCGCGCGATGTTCGCGGGTTGCACCAGGCCCGATGGGGACGGGAATGAAACTCGGCTCGCGGACCGATCCCATCGACCGGCGCGTCGGCACCGGGTCAGGCCGCTTTAAGCGGAAGGGTGTTGGCACCACGCCCATGATGCGCGCCGCTTGAATCGCATCTTCTTGGGCATCTTGGGCGCGCTCATAAACACTTGCAGCACCAGCCACATCGCCCCAGCGTTCCAACCAGGCGGCCATTGCCCGCAAATCTGGTGCGGTCGCGGTCGACAACAAGCGCGTCCGCTCGACATGAGGTTTGAGCGTACCGTCACTAATGGCGGGCAGAACTTCCTCAAGCACGGCGCGCTGATTGGCGGAGGCGGCCGCAAATGCGCGGCGATAATTGGCTTCATCACTGGCAGACAAGAGATCGCCGCCTGATTGGACGCCGCGCAACCCGACAGCACTTTGGGTCGCGATTGCTGGTGTTTGTCCCTCAGCCTTGGCAGGATGCACAAGAAGAGTCAGGGCAAGGCTTGTCGTGCCAAGCAGCGTCCAGAACGGGCCCCAGAACGAGACACTGCGAAGGCGCTTTTGCCCCCGTGGCGCGCTTGCCCCACCTTCAGCCTGTAACACAGTCTGTCGCCTCACACCCATTTTGGTCCCTCATTACTGGCGGTGAGGACCCGTGCAGCACGGCCCGCCCAGTCCCGGCGCGCTCGGGCAATCCAAGCCCACACGCACTTCCGGCAAGGTGATCACAGGGCCCATTTAAGTTACAGCCACTGCACATAAGCCGTCTTCTCATGCCAGAAAGACAGCGACATCATTAACCTTTTGCCCTGTTTTTACCCGTCAAGGCAATTCCCATTGCTGATATTTTGTCGCGAAACCGGCAAAGATCTTGCCACGCTGCAGCCTTATCGCGTGGCCGCTTCATCAAATAATCAGGCGAAAGAAGGCATTGCGTGTATGCCGTGTTCGCCTGCAGGCCCGCTCCCGGTCCGCCTTCGCCATCAATTGGGTGATCAAAAGACCGCGTGCGAAGCTTCATAACGCTCTCACTCGTGCCCAAAACCGCCTGCGCGGTCAGCCCACCGACGAGCAGAAGCGCCCGAGGCGCTGCCAAGGCAATATGGCGCATCAGAAACGGCCGACACACGGCAATCTCTTCGGTCGTTGCTTGCCTGCCGCCGGGGGGGCGCCAAGGAATGAGGCAAGCCTGATAACAATCTCCATCCTTATCAATCCCGATACTGGCCAACATTCGGGCCATCAGCTCACCCTCTAACCCTTGAAAGGGCAAACCCACCTCGTCGTCGTCCCGCCCGGCAGCATCAGCAACCACCATGATGGGGGCTCCAGCTCTGCCTCCTGCAAAGACCAGATTGCGCGCATGGGCCCTAAGACCGCAGCCATCAAATCCGGCCAAGGCTTTTTCCAGTGCATCCAGACTGCTGCATGCGGCAGCAAGCGCGTGGGCTTGGGCAAGGGCGTCGACCGGCTTACGCACCGGAGTTGCCCGTGCTGGGGTGATTTTGGGCGCAACAGGTGGGGACGGCTCGATCGTGCGCTTGAGTGCTTGGGCACGAAGCCGGTGAACATGGCTCAGATCAATGGGATCAAGGCCTGCCATTTCCCACCACTGAGCCAAGGCTTGTGCGGCTGTTTCGACGCTTATACTCGGGCGGGCATGCATAGGCGGGCGATCCTGCAGCAGAGTTTGCACCATCGAGGTGCCGAATTGGACTTGACCTTGCTCTGGCAAGGCCTCGATAAGCGATCTAGAGGCTGATGATCAAGGCAAACTGGCATTTGTCCTCATGCAAGAACAGTCTAAGTGAGGCAGCAAGGCCGGAAAAAGGGGAGCGATGATGGCTTTTGACTCAATTGAGCGGGAATCGATGGAATATGATGTGCTGATCGTTGGCGCAGGCCCCGCGGGTCTGGCCGCTGCGATCCGACTCAAGCAGCTCAATGCTGATCTGTCGGTGGCGGTTCTTGAAAAGGGTTCAGAAGTTGGTGCCCATATTCTGTCAGGCGTGGTGGTTGATCCGAAGGCCTTGGACGAATTGCTGCCAGACTGGCGTGATGATGCGGATCGGCCCCTGACAACCCAGGTTCACAAGGATGAATTGAAGCTTTTGGGCGAGGCTGGAAGCCTGCCGATCCCCAATTTCATCATGCCGCCTTTGATGAATAATCATGGCAATTTCATTGGCTCGCTCGGCAATGTCTGCCGTTATTTGGGGGCGAAGGCTGAAGAATTGGGCGTGGAAATCTATCCAGGATTTGCCGCTGCCGATGTGGTCTATGACGAGGCAGGTGCTGTAAAGGGTGTGCAAGTCGGCGATATGGGCATAACCCGCGAGGGTGAGATGGGCCCCGACTTCACCCCTGGCATCAATATCTTCGCCAAATATACCTTGATCGGCGAGGGTGTACGTGGGTCGCTGGCCAAGAAAATCATCGCCAAATATGGTCTGGACGAGGGAAAAGAGCCGCAAAAATACGGCATTGGCCTCAAGGAAGTCTGGCAGGTCTCACCAGACAAACACAAACCAGGTCTGGTTCAGCATGCGTTTGGCTGGCCCTTGGATTGGAACACCGGTGGGGGTTCCTTCCTCTATCATTGGGGCGATAATCTGGTCTCGGTCGGCTATGTGGTTCACCTGAACTACAAAAACCCTTGGCTAAGCCCATTTGACGAATTCCAGCGCTTCAAACAGCATCCTGACGTCCGTCCCACGTTTGAAGGCGGCAAGCGCCTGTCCTATGGCGCGCGGGCGATTACCGAAGGCGGCCTGCAATCTGTGCCTAAATTGCCCTTCCCCGGCGGGGCGTTGATTGGCTGCTCGGCAGGATTTGTGAACGTCCCGCGCATCAAGGGCAGCCATAATGCCATGAAGACCGGCATGCTGGCGGCAGAAACTGTTGCGGCGGCCATTGCGGAAGGCCGTTCGGGCGATGAAGTGTCGGCTTATCAAACGGCTTATGAGACGAGCTGGGTGCACCAAGACCTCAAACTGGTGCGCAATGTGAAGCCGTTTTTGTCAAAGTTCGGCACCTTGTTGGGCCTGCCACTTGGCGGGATCGACATGTGGTTCAACACGCTGTTTGGCGGCTGGTCACCGTTCGGGACGCTCAAGCATGGCAAAACAGACGCAGAAAGCCTGTTGCCCGCCGACCAATGCCCCAAGATCGCCTATCCCAAGCCCGATGGCGTGGTCAGCTTTGATAAATTGTCGTCTGTGTTCCTCTCCAACACCAATCATGAAGAAAATCAGCCAATCCACCTCAAAGTCGCTGATGGGGACTTGCAACAGACCAGTGAGTTGGGCGTCTATGGAGGGCCGTCCAATCGCTATTGTCCTGCTGGGGTCTATGAATGGGTGGAAGATGGAGCGGGCAAGCGCTTCCAGATCAATGCGCAAAACTGTGTGCACTGCAAAACCTGCGACATCAAAGACCCCAATCAAAACATCACTTGGACAACACCACAGGGTGGAGAAGGGCCGATCTATCAGAACATGTAGGGCATACATCGACAGCCCTTGCCTGTGGTTTGGATCGGCGCCACCTTGGTACAAGATGATTGTAACCTCAGTCTTTCCCCTTGATGCCCGCGGGATGTTTTCATGCGCTTAAAAGCCGTTCTTCTTGCCTCTGCTGCAGCCTTGATCTGCGGTATGTCTTCTGCCCAGGCTGCAGTCCTGGCTGCCCCGCCAGAGGTTGAACGGTCAGACGGGCGGGACGGCACGAGCCCGCTGACGCGAGATCGGGCCTATGCCGGTCTATCCCTGCTGGATGCTATCCGGCAGGCCTTGATCAATGGTGATGTCGAAGCGGTTCTGAAAACCTATGCTTCGTTAGGCTTGGCCAATGATGATCCGGCGCTGGCGGATTATTACGATGCGGTGCGCGCCTTCAGCTCACGCAATTATGCCGGTGTTGCCAGCGCACTGAAACAATCTGACCCCGGTGATTTGTTAACGGCCAATCTGACCACATGGGCGCTTGTGGGCGATGGCAAGTTGGACGAAGCTATCAAGACTTGGGACAGGTATCGCACCGCTGGCAGCTCTGGAGCCAAATCCGAATATCGGGGCTTTTACTTACCTTATCGGGCCTTATTGGCTGAGCTGGCGGGCGATAAGGCTGCGGCTCTTGGCTTTTATGAGCAAGCGCAGGCCATCGGTGAATTGCATTTTGTCAAGGATCTGACCCGCCGCTATCTGGTGCTCTTGGTTGAGGCAGGTCGCCGCCAGGATGCCTTAGCGGTTCATGATGATTTTTTTGGAGAACCTGCGAGCCTTGATCCTGCTGAGGCGCGGTTTCGAGCAAGTCTTAGTGCTGGAAAACCGCCCGCCAATCCCAAGATTGACGCACCAGCTGCAGCCAGTTCGCTCTTGACGGACTATGTGGATGCGATGGTGCTGATGCGCCAATTGCAGAATGATCCAGAAATTGCTGCGGCAAACAAGGATCAAGATGATCAGCCCGAAGAGGTGCCTGACGGGGAAACGCTGTTTGCTGATGACGCCTTGATCCTGTGGACCGCACTCTTGCTCGATCCTGAAAACAGCTCTGCGCGCATGTCGCTGGCCAGTAGCCTGTCGGACATACATGAGGAAAAGGCGGCTTTGGCCGTCTTGGAAGCGGTGAAGTCGGGCCAATATGAGACCAAGGCGCAATATCAACGAGCGTCCCTCTATTTTGCGCTTGAAAACCCCGTAGCCGCTATGGCTGTGCTGGACCAAATTCCCGCAGCGGAGCGGGACTGGAATTGGTGGGCAATGCAGGCAATGGCATTGTCGATGCGCGGTGATTTCGCCAATGCCTTGATCAGCGCGCAGCGCTGCGTGGAAAGTGCCAAGGACAAGGATGAATGGACCAAGGCAGCCGCACAGCTCGCGCTGATGGGCGCGCTGGATCAGGTCGGGCGTAAGGCCGAAGCCAAAACCATTGCCCGCAACCTGATTGACACCCTCAAGCCAAATAATCTCATCCGCGGTGATGCAGGTAATTTTCTGGCCAGCCAGCCTGAAACCCGCACTGAAGGTCTGGCTGCTGCCCGGGCAAGCTTGCAGGCCCTAGGTGCCTCCAGCCAAACCCGAGTCGCGCTGGGCGATACGCTGAGTAGATTCCCCGAAACCCGCGCCGAAGGCATCCAACATTTGCGCGATGCCTTGGCGGAGCTACCTCGATCCGCCATGTATATGAATGCACTGGGCTATACGTTGGTGCGTTATGATATTGATCTTGAAGAGGGTTTTCAACTGCTTCAGAAGGCGTATGAATTGCGGCCTTATTCGGGGGCGATCACCGACTCGCTTGGCTATGCCCATTACAAGCTTGGCCAATTGGACGAGGCGCAGCAATTGATCGAAAAAGCGGTCGATATGCGCAAAGAGTCGCCTGACCCAGAGATTTACGACAATCTTGGCAATGTCTATTGGCATCAGGGCAAGCCAGAGGCCGCCCGTCGCATGTGGCAAAAGGCGGCGAGCTTTGGGCCGGCCTATGAGGATGCTGACGCGGTCAAGGCCAAGTTGAAGGATGGCTTGCGAACGCCACCGCCTGCCCGCCGCGATGCCCCGATCGTTCTGGAACCTGGCAGTGTCTAAGCCAAAGCTGCCCATGATCAAGCTGCGATCAAAACATCTTTTTTTGGGTCTGTCGGTAGGCGCTGCAATCCTAATAGCCACAACGGCGACCAGTTGGGCCGCGGAAGGGCGACCGAAGGCCAAGAAGGCTGAAGCAACCCGGCCAGTTGTGCTGCAACGCTCAGATGCAGATCTCTATGCGGCCACATTGGCAGGGCGCTATGCCCAAAATGTCAATGATCCAAGGCTGGCGGCGCAGGCTTGGGTTCAGGCTTTTTATCGCCGTCCCCACGATGTTGAGCTATATGATCAGGCAACCGCCGCCAATTTGGAGATCGGCAATTTCGCCATGGTTGTCCGCATGGCCAAACTGGTGCCTGCCACCCAGCGCACCGATGAAGCTGTTCTGGCCTTGGCCGTTGAGGCTTTCACGGAGGGGCGCTTTGCTGATGCAGGTCGCTTGTTGGAAAGCCGCGCATTTGATGCCGGCTTAACCCAGTTTGCCAGCCATTTGCGGGCCTATGCGCTATTGGGGCAAGGTCAAACCCAAGCAGCTGTCGATCTGGCCGCCAAACCAACGGGCAGCGCGGCACTTGATGAGGCGGCCCTGATGTCGCGCGCCTTTATTTTGGCTCATGCGGGCCGCTCCGCCGAGGCCATCAGGCTGCTGGATCAAGCCCATCAAGCCGGGCAGGACTCCCCGACAGGTCTGCGCCTCTATGGTCAGCTTTTGACAGCGGCCGGCCGCCAATCTGACGCCATTGCTCGTCTAACCCCTTTTGCAACCGGCAATTCGCCCATGGCGTCGGCTCTCTCAGGGGCGTTGGCAGATGCGCAGGCAGGCGGACGCGTCGTTTCGCGGTCGAGCTTTCTCAGTTCGGCCACATCAGGATTGTTGACTTTGGTTGAGGCACGCAAAGGCCAGCGTGCATCCGGTGAGACAACCGAGCTTCTGTATCTTTTGGCGTTTCTCAATCCTGGCTCAAGTGCGGTGAATGCAGTACTTGGCCAGCATCTGGTGAGTTATGGGCAAGCCGATCAAGCCGAGCTCATTCTGTCGCGCGTTGGGTCCACAAGCCCCGATTATGTCGCTGCACAGGTCGAATTGGCTTGGCTGATATATGATCGCGATCCAGTTTTGGCACTGCAAAAAGCCGAACGACTTGCTGCCGCCCAAGATGTTCCAGCAGCTTGGACAGTGCTGGCCGATATGCTGGCAGCCAATCGCCGTGACCTGGAAGCCGAAGCTGCTTATCATCGTCTGATCCAAACCGGGGAGGCCGGGCGCTGGTCTGCCAGTCAGATGTGGCCGCTCTATTTTGGCAGAGGTGGCGCGCGCGAGCGTCTGGGGCGCTGGCAAGAGGCTTTGGCTGACCTGCGTCAGGCCAAGACTTTAGCACCCAATCAAGCCAATGTGCTGAATTATCTGGGCTATGCTTTGGCGGATCGGGGTGAAAATCTCGATGAGGCCTTAGGGCTCTTGCGCAGCGCCATGCGCCTGCGTCCCCGCTCGGGCGCCATTGCAGATTCATATGGCTGGGCGCTGTTCAAATTGGGTCGCTATGAAGAAGCGGTCGGCATGTTGGAGCGTGCGGCCATTCTCGCCCCCACTTTGGCCGAAGTCGCCGATCATTTGGGGGATGCTTATTGGCGAACCGGTCATGAAGACGAAGCCCGAATGGAATGGGGACGGGCCTTGTCTCTTTCCCCCCCAGAGGACATGGCCGCCGCCTTGGAGATCAAACTCGATAAAGGATTACCGCCCGATCCCCGCAAGGCTGCCGATGCCGCCATCATTGCTCAGAGTAAGCCACGTTAGTCCTCCATGTTGAGCCTGCACGCGCCTGCCAAACTCAATCTGACCTTGCGCGTTGGCCCCCCCCGAAGCGATGGCCGTCACGATCTGGACAGTTTAGTGTGCTTTACCCACCGCCTCGGTGATCGTCTTGAGATTTCCTTGGGCCAAGGGCTGGAATTGACCCTCGCGGGTCCGTTCGCGAGCGGATTGGGTGGCGAGGCGGATAATCTGGTGTTGCGGGCCGCTCGTCTTCTCGCCGCAGCCGCCGACATCGAAGCACATGCTCACCTGCATTTGGTCAAAAACCTGCCGTTGGCCTCCGGCATTGGCGGAGGCTCTGCGGATGCAGCAGCAACGCTTCACGGGCTCAACAGATTGTGGAAACTGGGTCTTCCAATGGCCGATCTCATGGCTATGGCAGGCCAATTAGGTGCGGATGTGCCGGCTTGTGTTCTCGGTCAACCCGCGCATATGACCGGCACCGGGGAAGAGATGGCCGCGCTCGCAGAGATCGCTGGACTGGGGATTGTTTTGGTCAATCCCGGCGTGGCATGTCCCACAGGGCCGGTCTATCGCCGGTTTGATGAATTGGGTGCAGGCCCTGCCTTGACCTCGAGCCAAATGCCAGATCTGTCCAGTCCATCCAAACTTTTGGCCTATATGGCTGCTACACCCAATGATCTTGAGGCTGCCGCGGTCAGCTTGGTGCCCGAGATTGGTGAGACCTTGACCCTACTGCAGGAGAGCCCCGGTGTGCGGATGGCACGCATGTCGGGCTCAGGGGCAACTTGCTTTGGCCTGTATGATGATGTTTCAGCCGCCCAAGTTGCACGTGCCTTTATGGTCGAGAGGCTTGCAAATCCCCGGTTTTGGGTGGAGGCAGATGAGATTAACGCGCGTGGGCCGGACCCCGCAGCAGGAGAGGGACCGCTATGATTGTTGTGCATCACTTAAACGACTCCCGGTCGCAGCGGATTCTGTGGTTGCTTGAGGAAATGGGAACGCCTTATGAAATCCGCCATTATCAGCGCGATGCAGTCACCAATCTTGCACCACCTGAGCTCAAGCAGGTCCATCCTTTGGGCAAGTCGCCGGTTGTAAGTGATGGCGCAGAGGTACTGGCTGAATCTGGCATGATTATTGATGTGCTGGCCCGCCGATACGCCCCTAATCTGGCGGTCGATTTTGCCTCACCGCACTATCCAGCCTATGCACATTGGCTCCATTTCGCTGAAGGATCAGCGATGTTGCCCTTCCTGCTGGCCCTTTATACTGGGCGCTTGGGCGAGGCAGCTGCCCCCTTGATGCCTCGGATTACGAGCGAAATCATGAATCATCTGGCCTATGTGGAGGGAGCGTTGGCGGGCAAGCGCTTCTTTGTCGATGACCGTCTGACCGGGGCGGATATTCAAATGAGTTTTGTGGGTGAAATTGCCAAGGGCCAAGGCGCACTGGCGTCATTGCCCAATCTAAAGGCTTGGCTCGAGGGGCTGCATGCCCGCCCACAATGGCAAGCTGCTCTCCAAAAGGGTGGCCCTTATCGGTTTGCCTGATCGGGGCCAGGCTAACGCGGACCTGGCCCTAAATGGCGGTCAAAGAAATTAAGAATGGTGGTCTGGACGTGCTTGGCACGTGCCTTGTCGCGAATGCCATGCTTTTGGCCGGGATAAACCATGGCCTCGAACGGAATCGAGGCTGCCTGTAGCGCGTCAAAGGCGGCGGTCGAATTGTCAAATGTCACATTGTCGTCGGCCATGCCGTGCAAGATTAGCAAAGGACGGCGCACATCTTTCAGGCGCGGCAGAATCGATGCCCGTCGATAAGCCTCAGGCTCACTCGCCGGAGTGCCCATGTAACGCTCGGTATAATGGGTGTCATAGAGCGCCCAGTCGGTTACGGGCGCGCCTGCCGCATAAGCTGCAAAGGCGTCAGGGGCCTCTGTTGCCAAGCGCAAGGTCATATAGCCGCCATAAGACCAGCCCCATAATCCGATCCGGTCTGTGTCGACATAGGTTTGCGCTTTGAGGAAGGCGAGGCCGGCCAATTGGTCTTCCACCTCTGGCCCGCCGAGTTTACGGCTGATGGCACGTTCAAAGCTGCGGCCACGATTGGGGGTGCCGCGATTGTCAATGCGAAAGACGATATAGCCACGCGCGGCGTGTAATTGATCGGTATTGCTGCCCCAGTTGCGCTGGACAACTTGAACCCCCGGTCCGCCATAGACATAGACGATCACGGGCCATTTCTTGCTGGGGTCGAAGTCTGGTGGCAGATGCATCGACCAATTAAGGGTGTCGCCATATGGGCCGATCATTGTGCCAAAGCGCATCTGTGCGCGCTGCGCCAGATAGGGGCTCCATGGGTGATTGTCATTGAGGCGATTTTCCTCAATCCAACGGACCAGGCGGCCATTATTGTCGTAGAGCCCAAGCCGTGGTGGGGTGTCTGGGCTGGAAAAGCCGCCCAGAAAGGCTTTGCCATTACCAGCCATTGTGACGTTCCAACTGCCCCCGGCAGCGGTCACAGCCGTTGGATTACGCCGTTTGCTTAAGGGGGCGGCATAGAGGCGCTGTTCGAGGCTATCGTCTTTGTTCGACAAAAAGAAAACGCGCCCACCGGCTTCATCGACGCCGACAATCTGCGACACTGCCCAATTGCCCGTGGTCAGGATCTGCACACCTGTCCCATCCCGCTTGCGTCGTTCGATATGCCGCCAACCGCTGCGCTCGCTCGTCCACAAGAAATCCCCCGACGCCAAGGGCGTGAAGTCGTGGGTGAGGTTCAGCCAGACCAGATCAGCCTCTGTTAGGATGACTTTTGACTCCCCCGTCGCCGGGTTCACCATCAACAGGTCAAGCCGGGTCTGCGCCCGGTTTTGCCGTTGGACGTACAGGGTCTGGCCATCTTTGGACCAATTGACCCGCGCCAGATAGATATCCTCGTCCCGACCCAGATCGACGGGCACGACCTCCCCGGTTTTCATGTCGCGGATGAACAAGCTCACAGTAGCATTGGTCGCCCCGGCACGGGGATAGCGTTGTTGGACAATGTCGGTCTGTGTGGCACCAATCTCAACGCGCGGGATCAGCGCCACAGCTGTTTCATCGACCTTGGCAAAGGCGATCCGGCTGTCATCGGGTGCCCACCAATAGCCGGTGTCGCGATCCATTTCCTCTTGGGCGATAAATTCAGCCATGCCATAGGTCACAGCCTCTTCGGCTTCCGGTGACAGGGCCAGTTCGCTATTCGTGGCGAGATTGACCCCCAGCAATTGCCCATCGCGGATGAAAGAGACAAAGGCCCCACCCGGGGAAATCTGGCCGTCGGTTTCAAAAGCTGGGGTCTGGGTGAGGCGACGGGGATTGGCCGGATTGGCAAGCGGGACGTAATAGAGATCACCACCCAAAGGGGCGAGAATGGCTTCGCCCTTTTTGTCCCAATCATAGCTTACCAGCCCACGCGAACCAGCCAATCTTTGGCGTTCACGTCGGGCAGCCTCTTCAGCGGAAAGTGCACCCTCGTCCGGCACAAGCGCTTTGGAGTCCACCAGCATGAAGGGGGCACCGCCTGAAACCGGGGCAGCCCATAAGTCGAGACGCAGGAAGTCGCTGTCATTGGGGCGCAGCCACGTCACCAATTTGCCATCGGGTGAGAACTTGGCCGCCCTTGTGACTGGGCCATTCAAGGCGGGGTCGGCAAACAGCCGATCAAGCGTCAGCCTGCCTGTGGTGGGAACAGCCACAGAGGCGGGTTTATCCTGGGCAGCCGCAAGGCCGGGGAAACTGGACAGAATCGCCAGAAAGAGAAGGGCACAGCGCATGACCCTATTTGGCAAGGGTTCCGCTTTCGGGCAAGCCTTGATGCAACAAGGCCCACACCCGCAACGCACTGGCAAGGGGCTGATCACCGCGCTGGCGGTCAATTTCGCCAATCAGGCCGCTTAACGACACACGTCTTTGCCGCGCATGTTGTTCCAGCACAGACCAAAACTCAGGCTCGAGCGCCACACTGGTGGCGTGGCCTTCCAATGACAAAGATCGCTTAATCAGACTCATGGTCTCTCGCAGGGCGTAAAAAATGCCCATCGAGATGAATCTTGGCCTGTGTTTTAGCCTTTTGTGTGGCGGTCCGTTCACCTTTTTTGCGTCCAAAGCTCAACCGGTTGGCTTCACCTTGGGCGGCATGATCGGCGCGCTTTTTGGCTTTGCGTGCTTGTCTTAAATTGATGATGTCGGCCATGATGGTAGGATAAACCCAAAAGAGCTTTAAATCCATGGCCTAAACTAAGGCCGCATCGATCAGGGGACCAAAGTCTGGTTAAGTTCCAGATAGGCTCCATCGGCGTCGAAAAATTGGCAACCCAAGACCCGGATGGGGGCCGCACCGGGCGTACGGGGCGGATAAACGGAGATTTTGGGTTCAACAATCATGCGAACACCCGGTGCCGCTTTGGCCGCATCACAGGCCTTTTGTGCATCGGCAACAGCGGCCACCATGATATGACTTCCTGGCCCCAATGCCTTCGGTTGGCTCACAGCTGGTAGGTCGGGATTGTCGGTATATTGAATGAGGCCAATCCAGCCGATCCAGGGATCATTGGCATTGAGCAGCACAAGGCGGATTGGCCGCGGCGGGCCACCTTGGGTGAAGGCGGGGCTGGAGACGGTCATGCGCGCATCATAATTGACGCGCATACCCAACGCATCGCGATATAATTCCAGGGATTTGTCCAGATCGCGCACGATGATGGTGGTGCGGCGAAGATCAATGGGGACCCGGTCAGCTGGCGCGGCAATCTTGGTTGGGTCTTGACTTGGGGGGCTGGTTGCTGCCCCGCCCGTCTGTTGGGCGAGCGCAAACCCGATGCTGCAGCTGGCTGCCAAAATGGTCGCAAGGGCTGATCGGCTGATCCAACAACGCATGATCCAGTCTCCACATAGGATATATCATTTGAATATCGCATGTGGCGGTAAAGGCAATGGTCAATCGCTCAAAGGCGGTGTCTTGAATTAGACCGAGACGCCCAAGCGGCGCAGAGCGTCCTGACCCAGTGCGGTCTGCTTATTATAATAGGCGACACCCGATCCGCTGCCGGCGGCCTTTTTGGCCGCATTGGCGGCATTTTGCTTGCGCAATTCCACCTGAGTTGGGTCGGTAGAGATTTCCCGATAACCGATACGCAGGCGACGCAAAACCCCGTCAAACGAATCCAGTAGCGCCTTGGCCTTGGTTTTGTCCGACACATCCCCTGTGATCGGCATTTCAAGGGCTATGATGGGGGGCGGATCAGAGACGGACTTGGTGCCACCCGTGGCTTTTGCGGGTCTTGGTACGGCCACACCGGGTTCTAAGCCCAATTGCTTAAGGGCATCGGCTACGCCACCCACAGCCTTTAGCTCAATCCGATCGCCCGGCTTGGGGGTGATGACGAGGCTTTCAACCCCCCGCAAGCTGCGGGCTTCGGCGGTTCCATCGCGCATCAGCACGCGATTGAGCTTGGCCGCGAGGGTCCGCATGGTTTCGCCATCGGAAATGGTGATCTTCTTTTCCGCCCCGCCATTGACGATGACGGCAAACTGATCGCCAGCGCGCAGTCCAGTCCGGTCTGTCAATTCATCAGACATGCCAAAGCGCAATTGGCCTTGGGGAATGCCCAGTGAGTCGAGGCTTTCAGATACATTGGCAGCCAGAGCGATGGCGACGGGCGCATCAGCGGCTTGATTGGCCGCGCGGCTGAAGTTTTGGCTTCCGGTGTCAGCATCCAGGCCAACAATGGTGGTTTCCCGGGTGGTCCCGCCGGTTGTGGGGATCGTTATTGTGTTTGTTGCATAGGCCACTTGATCGCCAGCGGCGGTCAAGGCGCGGATGGCTTCCCCGGTTGTGGATTGTTTGGTGAACAGCACATTGCCACTGCTAATTTCCAGAGCAACCAATTTATTGGCCACCCCCCCTGCAGTCTCGCGTCCGGCCAGAAACATGCGTCCACTCGAATCGGCGGCCAATTGCGTCACCGCATTCAGATTGGCTGACCCCAAATTATTGACCGAGCCGATAGCTGTACCCGTCACTTGATCAAAGGCCTGCATACGTGCGCCGCCTGTCTCGTTCCAGACCGCCAGCGCTTGGCCATTGGCCAGGACCAACCCGCCGGGACTATCGTCATTGGCAGTTCCCAGACTTTGGGTAAAGCGGATGGTGCCCGTCGCATCAAAGGCTTGCAGATAGACATCTTTGCCGCCCAAGGTGGCCGCTCCGCCATAGCTGGCGGTGGTGGTTCCCATCACATAGACACTGCCGTCATCGCCAACTTTGACTTGGGTTGCGCTGTCGCTCCCAGTGGCACCTTGTTGGAAATACCATTTGTCGCGTCCTTCGGCGTCAAACGCGGCAACAAAGGAATCAAGGCCATTGCCAGTGGTGCTGGTCAGTGTATCGGCCCGGCCATCCACGGCACCAGCCACGGCCAAAGTGCCATCTGCACCAATGGCGAGCGAGAAACCCTGTGCGGGTGCCGCCGACCCCAAGGATCGGGTCCAAGACACTTGCCCCGTCGTGTCATATTTCATCAAAATGACGTCGCTCTTGCCCTTCGGGGTCTGACCGTTCACTTTGGCTGTTGCGTCTGCAATCACATAAAGCGACCCATCAGGCCCTACCACCGAAGCCCGAACCCCCGCCGTTCCGCCTTTGGCTGCTGCCAAATCGGCACTGAAGCTCGACAATTCATCGGTGCCATTAAGGCCCGTGAGCTTGGAGACCACACTCTGCATCGCCCCGTCGATCGTCTTGCCGCCCGCGACATAGAGCGCAGGTTGGCTATCTCCCGCGACGGCCTCAAACGTCAAAGTCTCCGACGCGGTGGTTGTAATGCGCAAGCGTTGTTGAAGAGTCTCGGTACCGCCCTTTGTGGTCGGTGCTAATTTGGTCTGAACCCGTTCGAACCGGCTTTCAAAGCCAGCGGCTTCCAACTTGTTGGACACAAAACTTGCAACATTGCCGACCGTACGATCAGTCGTGCCCATATCGGCCAGATTGATGTCGATGTTGGTGGTCACGCCATTCTTGGTGACTTTCAGATTGAAGCGTCGATCACCGAGAAATCCTTGGGGGATCGCCAGCATATCACCATTCACCAAAGGCTTGGTGTCATATTGCAACAAACCTCTTTGGATGCCTTCGCTTTCATGGCGATTGAGGCGGCGACCGCCGATTAGATAGGCACCTTCGAGCTTGGTTGCCGCAATATGGGCATTGACCTCTGCCAAGCCTCTATTGATCCGTTCTTGAATCCGCTTGCGTGTATCGGCACTCACGCCGTCCTTGGCAGCGGCATCGGCCAGCGCTTGGAGTTTCTGAACGCTATTATGGATAATAAAAAGATCGCGGTCATTGTCATCGCGAACCGCCGAACCCGGCCCAGTCCCCAAACTTGTATTGACAAGCCGTGTGTCGCGCAGCGCATCTGCAGCCACTTTTGACAGCGTCGGCTGAGGGGCACGGCTGTCCCAGGGGGCCATGCGTGCGATTTGGGTTTTGGTAGGTGGGCCAGACCGCGCTGCAGTGGAACCGCCATTGGCCAAGACCGAGAGGTCAAGCGAGCCCGTTGACGCACTCGAAAATGCGCCTGAATTCAACAGGCTGGCAATATTGGCGTTAATGGCCACTGGATTTTGTCCTACACGAGTTCGACGATCTTCCAATTTGCTGAACGATTTGAGGCTTCTAGGATCGGTCAAAAAGGTTGCTGCTGCATTAAGAGATCGTGACAGCATTGTGGCTGGACCAGGATCGCATGCTTTATCTTTGATAATTCTTTTATATGAAAAACTTTAAGGTCGTATCGTGTGTCGCGCGTTGGGATTTGCGCGAGGGGAAAGGATCATTGCGTGTCTCTGATCGCTACCCCAAATGTTTGTTGACAAATGTCAACAGTTTGGCTAGAGGGAGAACATGATTGTAGCGACGTGAATGAGTTGAAGATAATGAGGGAAACATGCCAATCCACGAATTCAGTGTCATAGCGACGGGCTTGGATCCAACCGATCCTGCTTTTGAAAGACGTTTCTTTGAAGCCGGATGTGAGGACGCGATGGTGTCATTCCAGCGCGGTCACATCATTGTGGAATTCGCCCGTGAAGCGGTCTCAATCATCGACGCCCTACAATCCGCGCAACGTGACGTGGAACGGGGAGGGGCTGTGGTTGAGCGCATTGAACCTGATCCTTTGGTCAGTCTCAGCGATATGGCCGAGCGGACCGGAATGACACGTCAGGCCATCACCAATTATGCGTCGGGGCAGCGTCGTGAAGACTTCCCGGCTCCAATCGCGCGGATTACCTCAACATCGCCCTTATGGGATTGGGCGGAGGCTGCGGCATGGTTTGGCCAGCAAGGCGTATTGCCTGGCGATGATGTGGTCCAGGCCCGGGCCGTGGCGGACGCTAATCGTGAATTGGCGCGTCACCGACGGCCCCTGCTTGTGCCCTGACGGAAATGGCGGCGGCCTGAATTGGCTGGGCAAAGTGCGCGCCATTTTTTCGGGGCTGGTGTTGCGAATATGCTTGTATTTGAGAATTGTTCGCATATACTCAGCCCATGCCGCATTCACAGTCCATGCATGGTCTTGAGGCCGGGGCGCAATTGGCGCTCCATGCGATGCGGCGTGTGGCCGGTCCCTCCGTATTTCGCTGCCCTGTGACGGCAGAGCGGGTAGAGACGGCGCGCGCGGCCATGCGTAAATTGGCCAATCTCTTGCTTTTGTCAGGCCGCAAATTGCGTCTGGGCGAATTAGGTAGCCTTGAGCCAACCCCGGATGAGCGCACGCTCCTCAATGCGTTGGCTGCGGCACAGGCTGATGATGAGGATGCCTTGATTGCCGCCTTGCGCTGGCTGGCCGGTTTCGAGCCCGGGGCGGAGATGACTGAAACCACCCAGATTGCCGCCCGTGCTTTCGCTGAAGCCGGGTGGAAATGGGGGGCGCCGGCCAGTCCGCGTGCACCAGAGCCGCCTTTCGGCATGCCACCCGTCCGCGCGGTCAGCTAGTCGCACCGCCCCCTCACATCCTAATTGACCACCACGCCTTTTGGCGGGGTATCAGCTTGTCCGGTAAAGCCATTGAAGCTGAGTTCATCGCTGCCGGGGGTCGCGGTCACCGAGACAGTCTCGCCATCCTTGATCGCGCCTGAGAGAATGAGGCGGGCCAGCGGGTCTTGCACATCCTTTTGGATCACGCGCTTGAGCGGCCGTGCACCATAGGCCGGTTCATAGCCCTTGTCGGCCAGCCATTTCTTGGCGACATCATCAAGCTGGATCTTGATGTCACGCGAGGCGAGCAGGGCTTCCAGCCGCTTGAGCTGGATAGGCACGATGCGGTCCATCTCGGCCCGACCCAGTCGGCGGAACAGGATGATCTCATCGATCCGGTTGATGAATTCCGGCCGGAAATTGGCACGGACCGCCTCCATCACCATCGGGCGGACAAGCTCGACATCTTCCCCATCATTCTGCTCGGCCAGATATTGGCTGCCCAGATTGGAGGTCATCACCAGGATCACATTCTTGAAGTCGACTGTGCGGCCTTGGCCGTCGGTCAGGCGACCATCATCAAGGACTTGCAGCAGCGCATTGAAGACATCGGGGTGGGCCTTTTCCACCTCGTCGAACAACACGACCTGATAGGGTCTGCGCCGAACAGCCTCGGTCAGCGCCCCACCTTCGTCATAGCCGACATAGCCTGGAGGGGCCCCGATCAGGCGGCTCACCGAATGCTTCTCCATATATTCAGACATATCGATCCGCGTGACCGCACTGTCATCATCAAACAGGAACTCAGCCAGCGCCTTGGTCAGCTCCGTCTTGCCAACCCCGGTGGGCCCCAAGAACAGGAAGGAGCCAATCGGCTTGTTGGGGTCCTGCAGACCTGCGCGTGACCGACGTACCGCATCAGAGACGGCTTGGAGTGCCTCTTCCTGGCCGACCACGCGCGCGCGCAGCACATTTTCCATGCCCAGCAGCTTTTCGCGCTCGCCTTCCAGCATACGCTCGACCGGCACGCCGGTCCAACGGGCCACCACGGCAGCAATTTGTTCGGCATCGACCACTTCATGGACCATGCTTTCACCGCGGGTTTCAGCGTCTTTTAGCGCCTTCTCCAGATTGGGAATGGTGCCATATTGCAACTCGCCAGCCTTGGCATAATCGCCCCGGCGCGTGGCTTCGGCCAATTCCAGATTGAGCTTTTCGAGCTCTTCCTTCAGCTTGGTGGCATCGGCCAGTTTAGCCTTTTCGAGCCGCCATGTTTCGCTCATTTCATCGGATTTGGCCTGCAGCGTCTCGATCTCATCTTCCAGCCGCTCAAGACGGTCAACCGAGGCAGGGTCCTTTTCCTTGCTCAACGCGCTGGCTTCGATGCGCAATTGCAACAGGCGACGGTCGATTTCATCCAGTTCTTCGGGCTTGCTATCGACCTGCATGCGCAAACGTGCGGAGGCTTCATCGACCAGATCAATCGCTTTGTCTGGCAGGAAGCGATCCGCAATATAGCGCTTGGACAAAGTGGCCGCAGCCACGATGGCGGCGTCAGAAATCCGCACCCCGTGATGGACCTCATATTTTTCCTTCAGGCCTCGCAAGATGGAAATGGTGTCCTCGACACTGGGCTCATCGACAAAGACGGGCTGGAAGCGGCGGGCCAGGGCAGGGTCCTTTTCCACATGCTTGCGATATTCATCCAATGTCGTGGCTCCAATGCAGCGCAGCTGCCCACGCGAGAGCGCAGGCTTGAGCAGATTGGACGCATCCATCGCGCCTTCGGATTTGCCAGCGCCAACCAGCGTGTGCATTTCGTCGATGAACAGCACGATGCCGCCATCAGCAGCCTCGACTTCGGTCAGGACCGCCTTCAGACGCTCTTCAAATTCGCCGCGAAACTTCGCCCCGGCAATCAGGGCACCCATATCGAGGCTCATCAGCTTTTTGTTCTTCAAACTTTCGGGCACGTCGCCATTAATCATTCGCAGAGCGAGGCCTTCGGCAATCGCGGTCTTGCCCACGCCAGGTTCACCGATCAGCACGGGATTATTCTTGGTCCGCCGCGACAGGACTTGGACGCAGCGACGGATTTCATCATCACGACCAATCACTGGATCAAGCTTACCATCGCGTGCGGCTTGGGTCAGATCGCGCGCATATTTCTTGAGTGCGTCATAATTATCGTCTGCACTGGCGGTGTCGGCGGTCCGCCCGCTGCGCATCATGCCGATCGCCGAATTGAGGGAGGTTGGGGTCACCCCAGCTGCCTTCAGGGCTTCGGCGGCCTTGGTCGTCCGTGCGGTGGAGATCGCCAGCAAGAGCCATTCGGCGGCGACAAAACTATCACCTGCCTTGGTGGCGGCATCTTCGGCCCCTTGCAGGATGCGGGCTGTCTCGGCCGGCATGTAGATTTTGTCATCGCCGCCTTCCACGACCGGCAAGCCTGCAACCGCCACATCTGTGGCCAGTTTGGCCTCCTCAGGACGGCCGCCGGCTGAGCGGATGAGGCCAACTGCCATCTGCTTGTCTTCGTCAAGCAGCGCTTTGAGCAGATGCTCAGGGGTAAAATATTGATGCTTGCGCTTGATCGTTTCCATCTGTCCGGCTTGGACGATGGCGCGGGCACGTTCGGTGAATTTATCGAGGTTCATGTGGGTCCAACCTTTGGGCCTTGCGGCAGGGATTGTCTTGCAAGCAAGACTGTTGCCTCTTCAGTTAGGTGTGGCCTTTGAGCAACACAAGGGGTGTGCGGCACCTTAAGGCGCGGCAGGTTGCCGCCGGGGTTTGGCGGGTGGCTGGATGCTCTTGAGATAGGCGATCAGGGCATCAATCTGGTCTGGCTCGAACTCAAAGGCTGGCATCGGACCATGACCAACCAGAATGCCTTCGCTCAGGGCTTCGGCCAGATTATCCAGCGGATAGCGCTTGGACAAAGTGACGAAGCGCGGGGCTTGCCGATTGGGACTTGCCCCCGTTCTGCCCACAGCGTGACAAGCCGAGCAATGGGTCTGGGCCAGGTCTCGCCCGGCTTGGACTTGTGGGTCGGGCCTTGCCTTGCCAGCAGCAAATGCCAACGGAACAGTGGCCAAGGCGATGGCTGAACTCAATCCGATCATCGTCCAGATTTGCCTTTTCATGGCTTAATTCCTTCGAAGGGTGACCAAAGGGACAAAGAGAGTTTCATGGTGCGGGCAGGGGCGTCAATCGGTCCAATCTCATCCCGGACGGCGGTAGCTGATCCGGGACCTTGTGCCGCAAAAGCACACGGGGGTCCCCGCTCTGCGCTGACGCTCCGGCGGGGATGACGCGGGGTCAGAAACATCAAATCATACAATATCTCGGCGGCTCCAATTCATAGGACAGGGGCGTAAATGCTCTGATCGGTGATCTCTTGAAAGTTACACACCCCGCGTGATTGTCCCTCAGAGCGGGCGTGACAAATTCGTCAAAATCCTGTCATCCTGTCGACACGGGCTTTTGCCAGCCTGCTGAAAGCCTGCCTATAAGCTGAAAATGGACCCCATGTCTGAGACCACGCCCGAGCCCATTCCACCCAATTGGCCTGTAATCGCCACCATTTTGGGGGTGTTGTTTGTCGCCGGTGGGTTGATTTACGGTTTGAGCCAAGATGTTGGTCTCTTGGTTGTCGGCATATTGGGGGTGGGTGTTTGCCTCGCTGTGGGCTGGTGGCTGGGTGCTGAGACCACAACAGCCCATCTAGAGACCCAGCGACTGGCGGAGGCAGCCCAAACTGGTGGCATGCGAACCAGTGGCATGGGCCGCTTGGACGATACCCGCGATGCCATTCGCTTTGCCCGCGCAGCGATTGAGGCTTCGCCCGATCCCGTGCTGATAATTGATCAGAATGGCCGGCTGGTGGGCACCAATCAAGCGTCGCGCGATCGTTATTCCATCGACCCCGGTCAATCGCGTTTTAGTGCTGTGATCCGCCGCCCCAATTTGGTCGAAGCAGTCGATGAGGTATTTGCGACAGGGGAAAGCCGCACATTGTCCGTGGAAAGCCGCGTGCCGGTTGACCGCTATGAGCGGGTGTCGATTGCGGCCTTCTCGGTTGATTCATCCCGCTTTGTGCTCATGTCAGTGCAAGATGAGACCGAGGCGCGCATGTCAGAGCGCATGCGCGCTGACTTTCTGGCCAATGCCAGTCATGAGCTGCGCACCCCACTTGCAGGCATTATCGGCTTTATCGAAACATTGCGCGGCCCAGCACGCGAGGATGAAGCCGCCCGTGATCGGTTTTTGGAGATCATGCATCTGCAAGCCGACCGCATGAGCCGCCTGATCTCGGACTTGCTTAGCCTGTCACGCATCGAACTCAATGAACATGTCGCGCCGACCGCACGGTCTGACTTTACGGCAGCAGTGCAGGAGATTGTTGAGAGTCTGCCGCCTGATAAACAATCGCGCATCCGCTTTGCCCCAGATGGTGACCCCCTGTGGGTGATCGGTGATTGGGATGAGATCCAGCAAATTGCCGCCAATCTGATTGATAATGCTTTGAAATATGGCGGTGCGGACAGTCCCGTGAAGATCAAATTGAATGGCTGGCTTGATCGAGAGACCGCTTTGCGGCTGGCCATGCGCGACTGGGAGGGAGCATCCCGCCTACCACTTACCAGTCCAGAGCTGGAACGTGATCGGCTCTATTGCACCTTGCGGGTTGAGGATGCGGGCCCCGGTATTGCCCGTCAGCATTTGCCGCGCCTGTCAGAGCGCTTTTATCGGGTGGAGGAGACAGCCACTGGCAAGAGCGGTACTGGGCTTGGTCTTGCCATCGTCAAACACATCGTCAACCGCCACAGGGGTGGGCTTGTGGTGGAAAGTGAACAGGGTCGGGGTACCGCCTTTGCCGTCTATCTGCCGCAGCCATTTGAACTTGAACCTGCCCGCTCAGAACCAAGCCTAACCCCTGCATGACCCGTCCGCATACGGGTGATGTCATGGAAGTGTCACAAAAATGTAATCTAGCCTTCTCAGCAAAGACGTAAGGGGCTGCCCGAAAGAGAGCCGGATAATCCGGTTGGGGCAGTGATTCTCCATGGACGCATTTGCAGATGTGCCGGTCAGCCTGATTGCAGCCGCGATTGTGCTGTCATTTGGCACGTGGGCCTGGCAGAAAGGGTCCAATAAGGCCTTAGCTTTGACCCAGACCGCAGGTCGGCTGAATTCCTTGCCGAGCCACCATGGCTGGTATGCGGCACTTTGGGTGGTTGCACCTGCTGTTGGTCTGTTGATTCTCCATGAATTGCTGGCACCCTCCTTCATCCGCAGTCTGATCACCCAGCAACTCCCGCCTGAAGTGCTGGCATTGCCAAAAGAGCGGCTGGACCTGTTCTTCACCGACGCAGCCAGAATTGCATTTGGTGGCACCCCCAGCCAACGCACCCCGGATGTGCTGGCTGCCGCTGATGCGATGCGGCACAATTCAGCCCTTCTCAACATCGCTTTTGGGGTGGGTGCCTTGGTTCTGGCCGGGCTTGGCTTCTTTTTGTCGCGCTCGCATTTAAGTCAGGATTTCCGTGCCCGTAATGCCGTGGAAAGTTGGATTAAGGCGCTGATGATCCTGGCGTCCGGCATCGCCATTCTTACCACTTTGGGCATTGTGCTGTCGCTCTTGTTTGAGACGCTGAAATTCTTCTCCAATTACAGTCCGATCGACTTTCTGTTTGGCACTCAATGGAGCCCGCAAGTCGCCATTCGGGCTGACCAGATTGGCCAATCCGGTGCATTTGGGGCCGTACCTTTGTTCGTGGGGACCGCGCTCATCATGGTGATCGCCATGGCCATTGCGGTGCCAGTCGGGCTGGGTTCGGCGATCTATCTGTCAGAATATGCCAGCGCGCGGGCGCGAGCTGTGGTCAAGCCAGTTCTGGAGATTCTGGCGGGCATACCTACCGTCGTCTTCGGCTTTTTTGCCCTATTGACCGTGGCCCCGATTATTCGCGCTGTTGGGACCAGTATCGGGCTTGATGTCTCGGCCCAAAGCGCGTTGGCGGCCGGCCTCGTTATGGGGATTATGATTATCCCCTTCATCTCCTCGCTGTCAGATGATGTGATTAATGCAGTGCCCCAAGCCCTACGCGATGGCTCCTATGCCATGGGGGCGACCAAGTCGGAAACCATAAGCCGCGTGGTGGTGCCGGCGGCTTTACCCGGCATCGTCGGTTCGGTTTTGCTCGCCGTATCCAAGGCTTTGGGCGAGACCATGATTGTGACCATGGCCGCAGGCCAGAATGCCAATCTGACCCTCAATCCACTCGACATGGTGACCACCGTGACCGTCCAGATCGTCACTTTGCTGACGGGGGACCAGGAATATGACAGCCCCAAGACCCATGCTGCCTTCGCCTTGGGCTTCGTCCTGTTCTTTGTGACCTTGATCCTCAACATCATCGCGCTGCGCGTGGTGCAGAAATATCGAGACAAGTATGAGTGAGCCTGTCACCCCCTCCCGCACGGCCATGCGCGATCTTGTCAACCAGCAGATTCGCCGCCGCTATGCCGCGGAAACCCGCTTTCGCTGGTTTGGTATCGCCATGGTATCAACAGCCATTGCCGCATGTGCGCTGTTGCTGCTGTCGGTGATGGCCCAGTCGGTGCCTGCATTGACCGAAAATCGGCTGCATCTGACCATTCAGGTCACCCCCGACAAGGCTGACCCACTTGGCAAGCGTGTGCCGTCAGACATTCGCGAACAGGGCAATTTTTACGGCATGGTGCAGGACGGGCTGATTGCCCGTTTCCCGACTGCCGAGGCTGACGGCACGTTGGATGACCTGTTCGACGTGGTCACCTCGCTGGCTGCTGTCCCCATTGGTCGCACGATTGCGGCCGATCCCAGCCTGATCGGCAAAAGCCTTGAGGTTTCGTTGCCGATCAATGACGATCTCGACCTGTTCTTGAAGGGGGCCTATGGCAAAACGCGGGTGAGCGAAGGATCAGATGATCTGACCGTCACCGCTCAAAATGATGGCAGTTTTGTGCTTTCTGGTGGCCGGGCACCTTTTGCCAAGCCGATTGCCAATCTGCGCCAGGATTTGCAGGCAACCGTGCGCGATCTGGAAACGGCGCTTGGCCCCAAACAGCAGCGCCTGGCGATTGCCAAGGCTCAAGTTGAGACGCTGAAGGCGCGGGCTCTTGCCCTTAAGGCCAGTGAGGCACCGGGGCTTGCCGCCGCCGAAGCACTTGCCGATCAGGCCGAGACCACCGCAGCCAGCTTGGCTGATGAGATCACGAATGATCAGCTCAATCTGGCTGCCTATAAGGCCGCCATTCAAGGCGATGGTGGGGCCATTGCATTTAGCGATGACAAACCCACCATTCTGGTCGAGCGCGGTGGGGCGACTTATAAATTAACCCGCATCAGCGCCAATGCCGCCACGGGTGTCCTTCTGATCCGTGACACCAGCACGCGGACAGATCCTGCATGGCGAACAGTGCAACTCGCCACGCCTCAGAATGGCCGGGCTGTCAATGATGAAGTGATTGCCTTTGGTCGCCAGTTGCAAGCCACTGGGGCGATCAAGCCCGCGCTCAACACCACGATCTTCACCCGTTCAGATTCCAATGAGCCTGAGTTGGCCGGAATCCTGTCGGCGCTGGTCGGCACAATCCTGACCTTGCTGGTCACCTTCTGCACGGCGGTGCCGATTGGCGTGGCGACTGCGGTCTATCTGGAAGAGTTTGCGCCCAAGAATGCGCTGACGGACTTCATCGAAGTCAATATCAATAATCTGGCAGCGGTGCCGTCCATCGTCTTCGGTTTGTTGGGTTTTGCCGTCTTCTTGACCTTCTTCAACATGCCGCGCTCCGCCCCCATCGTGGGGGGGATCGTGCTGACCTTGATGAGCCTTCCCGTGATCATCATTGCCTCGCGGGCTGCTTTGAAATCCGTGCCCCCCTCAATCCGCGAAGCCGCCCTTGGTGTCGGGGCCTCGCGCATGCAGGCGGTGTTCCACCATGTGTTGCCACTGGCCATGCCCGGCATCATGACGGGTTCTATCTTGGCGATGGCCCATGCTTTGGGTGAAACCGCACCGCTTTTGATGATTGGCATGGTCGCTTTCATCGCTGACATCCCAACCAGCTTCACCGATTCAGCCACAGTGCTGCCGGTGGAATTGTTCATGTGGGCAGGCCGACCTGAACGGGCGTGGGAACCACGCACCGCCATGGCCATTCTGATCCTTCTTCTCTTCATGATCTTGATGAACGCCGTCGCAATCTTCCTGCGGCGCAAGTTCGAGCGCAGGTGGTAAAATGATGAACACCTTTTCCCAGACCGTTTCCGATGCCAGTCCTGATGAACTCATCAGCGCGGCCCAGCAAACCACCGGCATTTTACCCGGCATTTCCGCCAAGGTTCGTACGCGCGACATCAATGTTTTCTATGGGGCCAAGCAAGCACTCTTTGATGTCTCGCTGGATGTACCCGACGCGTCGGTCACGGCCTTTATCGGCCCCTCGGGCTGCGGCAAATCCACCTTCCTGCGCTGCATCAACCGCATGAATGACACGATCGATACCTGCAAAGTCATGGGCAGCATCCAAGTCGATGGTCGCGATGTGAACGACAAGGCAATTGATCCGGTGGTGTTGCGCGCCTCTGTGGGTATGGTGTTCCAGAAGCCCAATCCATTCCCGAAAACGATTTTCGAAAACGTCGCTTATGGGCCCCGCATTCACGGCATCGCCAATGATAAGCAGGGGTTGGAGCGTATTGTTGAGCAAAGCTTGCGTAAAGCAGGCCTGTGGGATGAGGTTAAGGATCGCCTGCATCAGCCAGGTACCGGACTGTCGGGTGGCCAGCAGCAGCGTCTGGTGATTGCGCGCGCCATTGCCGTCAATCCTGAAATCATCCTGATGGACGAGCCTTGTTCAGCTCTGGACCCGATTGCCACCGCTAAGATCGAAGAATTGATCGACGAGTTGCGCCAAAACTATTGCATCATCATCGTCACCCACTCGATGGCCCAAGCCGCGCGCGTCAGCCAGCGTACCGCCTTCTTCCACATGGGACGGTTGGTTGAAGCAGGCCCCACCGAGGAAATCTTCACCAATCCCCGTGACAGCCGGACACAGGATTATATTACTGGTCGATTTGGCTGATCCGCTCCCTTTTCTTGTTTGCCCGGCGTGCCCGATCCTGGGGCGCCAAGCGAGTAGACCGACATGACAGAACATACCGTCCGTGCTTTTACCGAAGAATTGGAAGCCTTGGGGGCTGATCTCAACCGCATGGGCGGTTATTCCGAACAAGCCCTAAGCGATGCCATCACGGCCATGGCCCGTCGCGACGCGGGGCTCGCGCGGACCGTGATTGATGGCGACAAAAAGATTGATGAACTCCAGCGTGAGATTGAACGCAAAATCATGCGTCTATTGGCCCTGCGCCAGCCTCTAGGGCGCGACTTGCGCCAGACCGTGGCGGCCCTGAAGCTGGCAGGTGATCTTGAGCGTATTGGTGATTTGGCCAAAAATATCGCGAAACGGGCTCTCACCATTCAGGAGTTTGACCCCATCGCTCTGACCCGCAGTGTTGAGCGCATGGGCAAAATTGCTGTCACGCAATTAAAGCAAATCCTCGACACTTTTGCCTCCCATGAGGTGGCAGGAGCCGTCTCCGTCTGGATGCAGGACGAGGAATTGGACGAGCATTATAATTCGCTGTTCCGCGAATTGCTGACCTATATGATGGAAGATCCCCGCATGATCGGGCCGGGCGCGCATTTGCTGTTTGTTGCCAAGAACCTTGAGCGCATCGGCGATCACTGCACCAATATGGCCGAGGTCATCTATTATCTTGAAACCGGGGAAGACATTGGCACAGACCGGCCTAAGGCGGTCGATCCAGCCATGCCGCCCTTACCACCTCCTAATTCGGAGTCCTCAAAATGACCCCCTATGTCCTTGTCGTAGAAGATGAAGACGCGCTGGCCACTTTGCTGCGCTATAATCTGGAGAAGGACGGCTATCAGGTCGGCGTGGCAACCGACGGGGAAGAGGCCATGATGATGGCTGCAGAGCGTTTGCCAGACCTTGTTATTCTGGACTGGATGCTGCCCAAAGTGCCTGGCATTGAAGTATGTCGGCGGCTGCGGGCCAAGCCCGATGCGCGCAATATTCCAATCATCATGCTGACAGCGCGCGGCGAGGAATCTGATCGCATCCGCGGGCTTGATACCGGGGCGGATGATTATGTCACCAAGCCGTTTTCGACGACAGAGCTTTTAGCCCGTGTTCGCGCTGTCCTGCGCCGAATCCGCCCGGGTCTTGCAGATGATCGTCTGGTGTTTGGCGATATTGTGGTGGACCGTGTGTCCTACCGCGTTAAGCGCGGCGACCGCGATGTGCATTTAGGCCCGACCGAGTTCCGCTTGCTGGATTATTTCATGCAGCATCCAGGTCGGGTGTTTTCGCGCGAACAATTGCTCGACGCGGTGTGGGGCTCGGATGTCTATGTCGAAGCCCGCACGGTGGATGTGCATGTCGGACGGCTGCGCAAGGCTTTGAACGAGGGCGATGAATTCGATCCGATCCGCACGGTGCGCTCGGCTGGCTATGCGCTCGACAAGGCTGGATGAGTTTAGAGCGTCGGGTCACGGCGCTTGTCGTGGCGTCTGAGGCCAAATCCGTCTGCGCGCCATAGGGATGAGGGCGCTACGCCTTTTTGCCGGGAAACCAATCCGGGTCGGCCAGCTCAAATCGGTCGAACACAAATCCCGGTGCCACCACGCAGCTGACCAATGTCCACGCCCCGAGGCTTTCTGCGGCCTGCCATGCCCCGGCTGGCACGACCGCTTGCGGGCGTTGCCCCGCGCGCAGATCAGGCCCGAGATGATGGGCATAGGCGGTTTGGCCATCCTCACTGATCGACAGCGCAAGTGGCCCGCCAGCATGCCAGAACCAATGTTCAGCCGCATCAACCCGATGCCAGGCCGAGATCTCGCCCGCCTGCAACAGAAAATAGATGCTGGTTGAGTGGCCGCGCTCTGCAGGACCTTTTGGGTCGCGAAAGGTCTCAACATAATGGCCGCCCTCGGGATGGGGTTTCATCGTGAGCAGACCGATGATTTCGCTGGCGCTTAAATCCCCTGATATGGCGCGCTGCATCAGAAAGTGTCCTTCCGCTTGCGAATGATCGCAAACACCTCATGGGCTGGCAGGGAGGCGTCCGCCGCCACAGCAGCGCGCACGCTGGCCATATCGGCCCGCACAAACGGATTGGTGGCCCGCTCCAATCCGATGGTCGTGGGCACTGTCGGTTGGTTGTCTTGGCGCAGCCGGGTGATCTCCTCAAGCCGCGCTTGGAGGGCAGCATTGTCTGCCTCGATGGTGGCGCAAAAGCGGGCGTTGGCGGCGGTATATTCATGCGCGCAATAGATTCGGGTTTCATCCGGCAGGGCCATCAGGCGCGAGAGGCTGTTCCAAGCCTGTTCAGCACTGCCTTCAAACAAACGCCCACAGCCTAGGGCAAACAGGCTATCGCCGACAAAAGCGACCTGATCGGCCGCAAAGTGAAAAGCGATGTGACCCAATGTGTGACCGCCGACATCGAGAACCTCGGCGCTGCTGTCCCCAAGGCGGAGCATTTCGCCGGGGTGGACGATCTGGGAAAGTGGGCTGATACGCTGATCAACTTCTGCCGGGCCAAGGGAGCGCGCCCCATGGGCTTTCTCAATCGCCTGATTGCCCCCGGCATGATCAGGATGCCAATGCGTGTTCCAGATCTCATCAATCTGCCAGCCCAGCTTGTCGGCTTCGGCCAAAATGGCGGTGGCATCGGGTGTATCGATACAGGCAACCTTGCCCGACGCCGAATCCCGGATCAGAAAGCCATAATTGTCGGACAGGCAGGCAAACATGTGAATGAGCAGCATGTCTGTCCTTTAGGTCAGAAATTTGCTTTATCCTAGCCCTCATGCGTGTCGACGTTCTGGCCCTGCAAAGTTTCTATGCCAGCCCCTTGGGTCTGACAGCCCAAGCCATGGTGGGTCGTCGCATTATCGATGCATGGGGGGATTGTCAGGGCCTTGATGTGCTGGGCTTTGGCTATGCGACGCCTTTCCTGTCCCCTTGGCTGGAACGAGCCCGCCGGGTGACGGCATTGATGCCGGCCACGCAAGGGGTGGAGCGTTGGCCTTCAGTTGGACCGAATCTGGCATGTATTGGCGATGAAGACCGCATGCCCTTCACAGAGGCTGTGTTTGACCGCATCATTTGTGTGCACGCGCTGGAAGAGGCTGAAAATCCCCGTGGCCTCTTGCGCGAACTCTGGCGACTTTTGGCTCCTGAGGGCCGTTTGATGATGGCGGTGGCCAATCGCGGCGGCATCTGGGCACGGGCGGAGTCCACCCCCTTTGGTCAAGGCAGACCCTATAGTCGCAGCCAATTGTCGACCTTGTTGGCTGACGCCATGTTCCAGCCTATGGCATGGTCGCGCGCGCTCTATGCCCCACCTTTAGCGTGGAAAATGACCACAGGCGGGGCAGCTGAAACCTGGGAAGGGGTGGGGGAACGGGTGTGGCCCGCTTTGGGTGGTCTCATTCTGGTCGATGCGGTCAAGCGGCTTTATGCCGACAGCCTGCCGGGTCAAGGCCGCCGCGTTCTGCTGGCCCAGCCTGCTGCCGCACGTTTTTAAGGCATTGGCCAGCAAAGTCGCATATTTTTTGAGCGATTGATGGCTGCAATGCGGTCAGGCATTAAAAGCGGGTCACAAGTGCGTTTGATCGTCTAATCTAGGCGGTGAGATAGAAGGGGCTTGTGGTAAGATGTGCCACGCCCGCTGCGACGTGAGGGGAACAGAATGAAGCTGGTTACCGCCATTATCAAGCCAAGCCGTCTGGATGCGGTTCTCGATGCCGCCACCGAAGCCGGGATTTCGGGGCTGACGGTCACCGAAGTGCGCGGCTATGGCCGCCAGAAGGGCAAGACCGAAGTTTATCGTGGCGCCGAATATGAAGTGAAGCTGCTGCCCAAAGTCAAAATCGAAGCCGTGGTAACCGACGACATGGTCGACAAAGTGGTGGAGGCTTTGGCTGGTGCGGCCAATACCGGCAAGATTGGTGACGGCAAGATATTTGTGGTCGATGTGGAAATGGCGTTACGCATCCGCACTGGCGAAAAGGACGCTGCCGCCATCGCAGGCTGATTTCTGATAGCGCGAATGGAGGTCCCCGCTCTGCGCTGCGCTCCGGCGGGGATGACGCGTAGTTAGAAACATCAATTTATACAACACGCTGTCGTCCCGGACGGCGGTAGCCGATCCGGGACCCCCCAGCACATAAACACCACGAGGTCCCCGCTCTTCGCTGCGCTTCGGCGGGGATGACATGTGGTTGGAGTTGTCATCCCGGACGGCAAAGCCGATCCGGCAGAGATGAACCGTAAAGCCCGTCGCGCTCAGAGCGGAACTAGAACTGAGTCCGGTCGGCCCAATTGGCCCGCGTAAGGCGTTCGCGCGGCGCATCGCCATGTTCGGAATCGGGATCGGTTGGCCGCGCATACCACGACAAAAGCGTCAAACTGCCAATAATGGGGACCACATGCAGGATCATCCATAGCCCACTTTTGCCGATATCATGGAGGCGGCGAATGCTTGCCGTGAACAGCGGCAGGGCATGCAAAGTGGCAAATAGTTTCGTCAGTGCGCCGATCTGGATTCCGGTGTTGATCTCGGGCATGCCCGACGCGCTGACACCCACTTCGACCTTCAAATTGCCCTGCGCCAGCGCCGACAAAACGGTCACGCTATCCACGGCAATGGCAAGAGAGGTCAGTGCTGCGACCATCAGCAGGAAGTACCAGAAGGCCCGCCGATTCATGCGGCCACTGATATCAAACATTTGCAGGATCGCCTGCACATAATAGCTCAACATCGGACAATGCTAACCGATTGACGCTGATAAAGCCTTCAATCCGTCACTGCAATTTGAGATAAATACGGCACGTGGCCTGTCGGGAAGTGAACGGAATCATGGGCTAGTGTGAATGCGTGGCCAGCTCAGGTGAGCCGCGATGAGTCGATTTCATGCATTCATTGGCCCAGCAACAATTGTCGCACATGTGGTTACGGGCATGGTTCGCCATTGTAACGCTGACGCTGGCGGGTGTCGTTGTCTATCTGCAAGTGGGCCTCTCAAACCATTATCTTGATCGCTTGGTGCGTTTTGAACAACAGATCAGTGCCCCGATCGTGGTTGTTTCGACATCTGGCACCTTATTAGACTTGCAGCCGATGACGCCTGAGGTTGAGGCTCGGGTCCGGGCCAGCTCGGTGGTAGAAGCATTTGAAGTCCGTAGCAGGTCGATGGTTGATTTGGCGGCCGGGCCAACGGGCTATCCTCTGGCGGCTTTGGCTGTTGACGTCACTGGACCGGGACTTTCAGCCCCGAGGGCATTGTCGCAAGCAAGTCGGCAGCTTTTGGTCACACCCGGTCATGTTCTTCTGACAGATAAAGACGCCGAAATGACCGGCTTTCGTCTTGGTGACAGTTTTGTCGTGGCAGGTCACCGCCTTCAGATCGTCGGTCGGATCAAAGGCGGTTTTGGCCGTAATGGCAGCCTTGTTTCCCAGCAAACTCGTGATTTATTGGTGCCGGCGATACCTAGAACGGAACCACTTAAGCCGCGCATCATCCTTGTGCGTGGGCAAAAAGGGCAGCTGCTGTCAGAGACATTGGGTCGCCTCAATCAGGTACTTCATCTTTTCGGTGCTCAGGCGATGAGCCGTGAGGACTATGTGCGCGGTTTGGTTCAGGAGGGTATAGAGCAAAATCAGGATGTGCGGGCCTATCTCTATCTGGCGACAGCCGTTGGCCTGATTGCTCTGCTCATCATCGCCCAGTCCGTCCAGTCCATGATTGCCGGACAGCGATCTGAATTGGCCACCCTTGTTGCAATCGGGGTGACGCGCTGGCGGATCGGCCTGATAGTGCTTGAACAGGCCCTTTGGCTTGGTCTCATTGCAGCCGCGCTTGCCATCCCGACTGCCCTCGTGGGGCAGATGGTGCTGGAGCGGTTTGATGTCCCCATCGCGTTGCATCTGGCACAAATACTACCGATCAGCGGTATCATACTGGTGACAGCAGTTTTGGCTGGTCTTGTCGCCATTCCTTCGGTCCTCACTCTCAAGCCAGTGCAGCTCTTGCGATGAGAACCGAGACGGGTTTGCATGCAATTGGGCTATCCAAATGGTTCGGGCGCGAGCCGAACGCCGTGCGGGCCCTCGATGATGTTACATTGGAAATTGCGCCCGCAAGTTTTGTCATTGTGTTGGGGGCCAGTGGATCTGGAAAATCTTGCCTCTTAGCCGCCATGTCAGGGCTTCAGCGGCCTGATCGGGGCGAAGTCCATTTTCAGGGGCGAGATATCTGGGCACGTGGTAATCAGTCCGCGGCAGCCTTTAGACGTGATGCCTGCGGCTTTGTATTCCAAAGTCCTGGGCTTTTTCCTTCTCTCACCGCATGGCAGCAGATTTATGTTCCATTGCGGCAATTGGGCGTGGATCGACAAGTTGCGCGCTTGCGCGCGACAGAAGCGCTGGATCACGTTGGACTGAGCGCACGGGAAGGAGCCTTGCCGACGCAATTGTCTGGCGGGCAAAATCAGCGTGTTGCTATCGCCCGTATGTTGGCCAAGCAGCCAGCTATTCTCTTCTGCGATGAACCAACCTCAGCGCTTGATACTGATAACGCGCGCCTGATTGGGGAACTTTTCCAACACGTTGTGCGCCAGCGCGGCGCTACGATTGTTTGTGCCACTCATGATGAACGCCTCATTCCATTTTGTGATCGGGTTATAACGCTACAAGCGGGTAGCCTCATCCACGACCAGCTGCAGGACCCAGCATGAGGCGGCAAAACTTCCTTTCGACGGTTCGCGGCTGGCTCTGTATCGCCCTTGTTCTGGCTGCAAGTGCCACCCTGATCATCGCCCGACAAGATCAGCAGCGTCGCGGATTCGACGTTCAGGTTTGGGATGGTGGTAAGGAGGCCTCAAGCGCGCGCCCTTAGCCTACCCGTGTGCCTTGGATTCCTCAGCCATGCGCTTGGCTTGGGCCTGACGGCGCTCTTCGTGTTTGAGCAAGGTCTCTTTCAGATAGCGACCCGTCCAGGACGCCTCAACCAAAGCGACTTCTTCCGGTGTGCCTTCAGCCACGATGCGTCCACCGCCATCGCCTCCTTCAGGACCTAAATCAATCAGCCAGTCAGCGGTTTTGATCACATCGAGATTATGCTCAATCACCAGAACACTATTGCCCTGATCCACCAATTCCTGCAGCACATCCAATAGCTTGCGTGTATCTTCAAAATGCAGGCCTGTGGTGGGTTCATCGAGGATATAAAGCGTGCGGCCGGTCGACCGGCGTGACAATTCCTTTGACAATTTCACCCGCTGAGCTTCCCCGCCCGACAGAGTGGTGGCTTGCTGACCCACTTTCACATAGCCGAGGCCGACACGCACCAATGTCTCCATCTTGTCGCGAATGGCCGGCACGGCCTGGAAGAAACTGGCGGCTTCCTCAACCGTCATGTCGAGAACTTGGGCAATGGATTTATTGCGATAGGTGACCTCCAAAGTCTCGCGATTATAGCGTTGACCATGGCAAACATCGCATGTGACATAGACATCAGGCAGGAAGTGCATCTCGATCTTCTGTACCCCGTCACCTTGGCAGGCCTCGCAGCGGCCGCCTTTAACATTGAAACTGAAGCGGCCAGGGCCATAGCCGCGCGCCTTTGATTCAGGCAGGCCGGCAAACCAGTCGCGGATCGGACCAAAGGCACCCGTATATGTGGCGGGATTGGAGCGCGGGGTGCGCCCGATCGGGCTTTGATCAATATCAATCACCTTATCGAGGTGATGCAGGCCTTCGAGTGCCTTGTGCGGCCCTGGAACTTCATTGGCCCCGTTCAGGCGCCGGGCGAGCGCCTTATAGAGTGTCTCAAGGATCAAGGTGGACTTACCACCACCTGAAACGCCAGTGACACAGGTGAAGATCCCCAAAGGAATATCGACGGAGACATTTTTGAGGTTATTGCCAGTGGCACCCTCGACACGGAGGAATTTCTTCGGATTTCGGCGACGGCGCTTAGGCGGTATGTCGATGGCCTTCTCGCCGCGCAAATAGGCGCCTGTCAGGCTCGCTTTGGCGGCTTCAATATCAGCAGGGCTGCCCTGAGCGACCACTTGGCCGCCATGGACACCTGCCAAAGGCCCCATGTCCAGCACATGATCGGCGGTCAGAATGGCTTCTTCATCATGCTCAACCACAATGACACTATTGCCCAAGTCCCGCAGTCCTTTGAGCGAGGTGAGGAGCCTTGTGTTGTCGCGCTGGTGCAGCCCGATGCTGGGTTCGTCCAACACATAGAGCACGCCGGTCAGGCCTGAACCGATTTGGCTGGCCAAACGAATGCGTTGGCTCTCTCCACCAGACAAGGTTGCAGAACCGCGATGCAGGGTGAGATAATCCAACCCAACATCCACCAGAAAGCGCAAACGCTCTTTGATTTCCTTTAATACGCGGGTGGCAATCTCGCGGTCCTTGGGTGATAGCCGATCCTCTAAAGCCACAAACCAATCCCGCGCACCCCGGATTGAGCGCGCCGACACCACCGAAATATCCTCTCCACCGACGCGCACGGCCAATGCTTCAGGCTTTAAGCGTTTGCCATCGCAGGTCGGGCATTTCTGGGCGGACTGATAGCGGCCTAACTCTTCCCGCGACCAAGCTGAATCGGTCTCCCGCCAGCGCCGCTCCAAATTGGGGATCACACCCTCAAACGTTTTGGTCGTCTCATAGCGGCGCGCGCCGTCATCATAGACGAATTGGATTTTGTCGCTGCCAGAGCCGTAAAGCACCAATTGCTGGAAGCTCTCAGGCAATTTCTGCCAGGGTGTTGTCAATGCCACCCCGGCGTGGCGGGCAAGCGCCTGCAGCGTCTGGGTATAGAGCGGCGAGGCACCTTTCGACCACGGTGCGATCACCCCATCATTCAAGCTTTTACTGGAATCGGGCACGACCAGTTCAGGGTCAAACTTCAGCTGTACGCCCAATCCATCACATGTCGGGCAGGCGCCAAAGGGATTGTTGAAGGAAAACAGGCGGGGCTCAATCTCGGGGATGGTAAAGCCCGAGACGGGGCAGGCAAATTTGGCCGAAAACAACAGGCGGCGCGGGGCGCCCTTGTCGTCTTGCTCATCGGCAAACTCAGCCAGCGCGATGTCATCGGCCAGCCGCAGACAGGTCTCAAACCCTTCTGCCAAGCGCTGCTGCATCCCCGCGCGGACGGCGATGCGGTCCACCACCACATCAATATCATGCTTTACTTTCTTGTCGAGCTCGGGCGCATTTTCGAGTTCATAATAGGTGCCATCGATCTTTGCGCGCACAAAACCCTGTTTAATCCAGCTCTTGAACTCAGTCTTAAACTCACCTTTGCGGCCACGCACCACCGGTGCCAAGAGATAAAGTCGCGTTCCTTCGGGCAGCGCCATGATCTTATCGACCATTTGGCTTACCGTCTGGCTTTCAATGGGCAGGCCAGTGGCAGGCGAATAGGGCACGCCAATGCGCGCCCAGAGAAGGCGCATATAATCATAGATTTCCGTGACGGTTCCCACTGTCGAGCGCGGATTTTTCGAGGTGGTCTTTTGCTCAATCGAAATGGCCGGAGACAGACCTTCAATCGAGTCCATGTCCGGCTTTTGCATCATCTCAAGGAATTGGCGCGCATAGGCTGACAAGCTCTCGACATAGCGCCGCTGGCCCTCGGCATAGATTGTATCAAAGGCCAGTGAACTCTTGCCAGACCCAGACAAGCCAGTGATGACCACCAGCTCACCGCGTGGGATTTCCACCGTGACATTCTTCAAATTATGTTCGCGCGCACCGCGAACCCGGATCACTGGGGATTCAGACATGACAGACCTTGATACATTCAGACTCGGATAATGACATCACCTTGCGAGGCCACGGCCCCGCGGCGACAACAATGTCGCGATGATTAGCGCGCGCAAATCAGCTTGACGAACGGAACATTATGTGAACATCTTGTGCTTGTCCACGGCATGCACAGTTTTGCAGGCTTATCCACAAGGCGAGGCGGTTTGCGTGACGCCCCCGCTCTTCTGTGATGGACTTAAGACCTGTAGCGTCAGTTTCAAGAGTGGATATGGCCTTGGTTGGCCGACATGAGTCGGCCCCAGGCAGGCAAGATGGAGCAAGGGACATGGCGGGCAGTGTGAACAAAGTGATCTTGGTCGGCAATTTGGGCCGCGATCCTGAGATCAAGTCCTTCCCATCCGGTGACCGCATTGCGGAGTTTTCCGTTGCCACCAGCGAGCGCTGGAATGATCGCGCCACCGGGGAAAAGAAGGAAAAGACCGAGTGGCACCGGGTTGTGGTGCGCAATGACAATCTGGTCAAAGTGGTCGAAAACTACATTAAAAAGGGCAGCAAGGTCTATGTCGAAGGCCAATTGCAAACCCGTGAATGGACCGATCAGGCTGGCCAAAAGCGTTATTCGACCGAAGTTGTCATTGGCCGCTTCAAGGGCGAGATCACCATTCTTGATAGCCGCGGTGGGGGTGCCGACATGATCGAAGATGGTGGCGATTCTGGCTATGGCGGCGGTCGGTCCATGGGCGGCGGCTTTGGTGGCGGGGCAGCCCCACGTGCCGTTCAAGGCGAAAAGCGTTCCTTCGCAGCCGATCTGGAAGACGATATTCCATTCTGATCACGCCGCGTGAGCAAGGATGGGAGCCCTCCCCCTTTGTTGGTCTCCCACATTGCGCCGAAAACTGGTTAGTGGTTGTTGCCACAGATGACGTGGTAACATGGCGCGGCGACGATAAGGGGAACCAGCGGGCGGACCGATTTAAGGGAAAGCCAGCCTGCTCTTGGCATTGGCGTGGGGTGAGCCTTGCAATGCTTCCTTGCTCGCGGACTCGCTGGCCGTCAGAGTTGCGTCAATTCCTGTCAGCAACGTGCTTGGTGTGATCGGCTTGGAGATATGATGGTCGCACCCACAGGCGAGTGATTGGGTGATATGTTCCTTCATCGCATTGGCGCTGACCATGGCGATAGGTGTGCGATCGCGACCTGCCTTGGCCTCTAGGTCACGGATCGTTCGGGTTGCGGTCAGGCCGTCCATGACCGGCATCTGCATATCCATCAAGATCAAATCGAAATGGCGTTCTTGCCATAAGGCCACGGCTTCTTGCCCGTTCTGGGCAATGGTGAGATCGACGCCGTGTGGTTCGAGGATCATGGCGACGACACGTTGATTGACCAGATGATCCTCAGCCAGCAGAATGGCCAGCGATCTTGAAACGGGGGCGATTGCGGCATGTTCGTCAGCTGGACGGGTCTCAGCTTTGGGCGAGGCCTCAGCCTGCACGCGCGGCAGCGGCAGGATAACCGAAAACAGGCTGCCAATGCCGGCTTCAGATGTCACCAAGAATTGACCGTCCATCATGTCGGTCAATGTGCGGCAAATAGACAGACCCAGCCCTGTTCCACCAAAATTCTTGGTGATGGAGGCATCAGCCTGCTCAAAACGGGCAAACAGGCGCTGTTTGGTTTCCTCATCAAAGCCGATCCCGGTGTCTTTCACACTGATCATGATCTGACATGGCCCATCCCCACGATCGGTGGCTGTCACACCAATTTCGACATGACCCTTCTGGGTAAACTTCACCGCGTTGGAGGCGAGATTGGACACGATCTGCTTCACGCGGATGCCATCGCCTTCAAACAGACCATCCGTGCCAGGGCCAAAGCGGACGTGGAAGCCCAGCCCTTTTTCTTCAGCACGTGTCTGCATCACTTGGGCGGTGGCTTCGATTGTCTTGCGCAGGTCAAACGGCTCAAGCTGGAGGCTGAATTTACCAGCTTCGATTTTGGACACGTCGAGAATATCCGACAACAAAAGTTCCAGCGTTTCGCCCGATGACTGGATCAGATCGACCATTTCGCGCTGGTTGGGCGTCAGTTCTGTGCGCGCCAATGCCCCCACCACACCAATAACCCCATTGAGCGGCGTGCGGATTTCATGGCTCATATTGGCCAAGAAGCTGCTTTTAGCCCGGTTGGCGGCTTCGGCCTGTTCGCGCGCAGCCAGCAATTCGGCTTCTGTAGCCAGACGTTCGGTTACATCGCGCGCGGTTGCATAAATGTAAGTGCCAACAGCTTTGGCCCGCCATTCGACACTGCGGACTTCCCCCGATGGATGACAGAAGCGGGCCACAAAATCCATCACGTCACGTGTGTCGCGAATGGCAATAACTGCCTTGATGGTGCGGTCGCGATCATCAGGATGGATGAGGTCGAGGGCGTTGCGACCGATCAGATCGGCTTCTGCCACGCCCAATATCTTTTCGGAGGCCTTGCTCATGCGGACAGCGCGACCTTCTGTGTCGAAGATACAGAGCAATTCAGGCGAGACGTCGAAGAAGGTCGAAGACTGATTGAGCGCGTCTTTCAATTTGCTCTCGGCGCGTTTGCGCTCGGTCAAATCATACAGCACGCTGACAAAGCGCGGCCCCTTTGTCTGGGTGGCGGGCAGAGGCACGACAGTCGCATCGACCCAGTAGATCGAACCATCCTTGGCTTTATTCGATACTTCGCCATGCCAAGACTGACCTTTGAGGATCGTGGTGCGCATTTGCTCAAAATAAGTGGGGTCGTGCAGGCCGGATTGGACGATACGATGATCGGTGCCGATCAGTTCCTCGCGTGTGTAGCCGCTGATCTCGCAGAAGCGGTCGTTGACGAACTCGATTTTGCCATATTGGTCGGCGATCGAAATGATAGAATGCTCATCCAAGGCCTTTTGATAGGCATGTAGGTCGGCAAGGGCATCGTCGGCGCGTCGTTGGGCCTCCACCAGATCGGTCACATCGGTTTCAATGGCTTGAAAACCCTCGAGCTGGTGCTTGTCGTCATAGAGCGGTTGGATGTCCAGATTGATCCAATAGAGTCGGCCGGTCTTGCTGCGATTGAGCAAAGTGGCGCTGGCTGCCCGGCCTGCATCCATAGCAGCCATAATGCGCGCGACTTCTTTTTGGTCGGTTTGTGGGCAATGCGATAGCGCGCCTGGTTTTTTGCCGATTACCTCATCATAAGTATAGCCGGTCAGCGCCAGATATGCGTCATTGACCCATGTGATGCAGCGTTGTGTATCGGTTCGGATCACCGGGTTACGGGCGAGTTCTGCAAAACGGGCAAACTCGCGGTAGCGGATTTTCTCTTTCTGCGTGGCTTCACGATCTTGGCGCCAGAGTTCAAAAATCAGGACCAAGGCGATCCCGACCAGAATGATGGTAATGAGAAAGCCTGTCTGAATGCGCTGCTTTTCGAGTTGGATCGCCAGTGAGCCAGATTTGAGAGAGGTGGTTAAAGCCTCTCGATAATTGCGTTTACTGTTTTGATAAGCCTGTGAGGCGAGGGTTGCTTGGGCCTCGGCAAGGCGGCCTTGGTCGGCTTGGTCAATGGCCGTGAGTTCCAATGTCGTCAGGTCTTGATTGGCCCGATTGACCGCATCAAGTGTGTGATGGGATACGATGGGTCCAACATTGTGGGCTTTGGTCAGGGCAGCGTCCAGCATCGGACTATGCTCTTTGTGGCGCTCGGCCCAACGCTTGTCACCGGTCGCGGCATACATCATGGCCGACATCGACAGGATCTCATCAAGGTTTTTGATGTCACCACTGGCTTGGGTGAACATGATCTGACGCATGTTGACGTCGCGATATGACGCGAATTGCCAAGCAGAAGCGGCTGCTAGCACAAAAATAGCAAAAGTAACCGCGAGGAACTTGGGGATAGATTTCATGCCGCTACCTGGATCGTACTGATGAGGATAGTCGAGCGACCTTGATTTTAGGTTAAGCAGCGCGTTTTTTGGCTATTATTGGGGCTTCTCATGCGCCGACCTCACGATATGCAGGGGGTGAGGCCGGGGAGGGTGGAGCAATCTCGGCCGATGTGATCTGGGCCGCCGCAATGATCTCACGTCAGATATGGACGTAAGTATCAGGCTAGGGGCTCACGCCTTCAGTTTTCCGACTCGACTCTGGGCTGTCTTCATGATTAGAACAAAACAAGAACAAATTGCGTGAAACAAAGGTGCAAGCAACTGCCATGAGACCGGATTTGACCGCTTTGCGTGACCAGATACGGGCCATCGAAACCCAGGATCGGCCAACTTTGGCCTGTCTGCCAACCGGGGCGCTTGGACTGGATCAGGCGCTGGGCGGGGGATTGGCGCTGGGCGGTGTAACCGAACTGGTCCCCGCAGCCTTCATGGATGAGGCAGCCAATCTGCATTTTGCTTTGGCGTGTCTGGCTGGGGCTCTCAAACAGCGCCCTGGCGATCTGGTGGTGATTGAGGATGCCAGCCGGGGGCACAATAGCTGGGGGCGTCTTTATGGGCCGGGCTTGCAGAAGCTGGGCCTGTGCGCAGGGCGCATTCTGATCGTTCGCGCCCCGGATGTGAAAAGCTTTCACGCCTGTCTGGAAGATGCCGCCCGCACCATCGGATTGGCCGGTATTCTGGCAATGGCGGGGCCTAAGGCAGGCTTTGGTTTGGCCGGGGCACGCCGGGTACAGCTGGCAGCGGAGCAAGCCCATAGTCTGGTGCTGCTGGTGCAAGGCCTGCGCACACCTGCCTTTGCGCCGGCCCGGGCCCGGCTGGTGGTGGCCAGCCGTCCGTGCCGCCCTGTGGCCTTGGGTACTGCTTTGCCCGGCCTTGGTCCGCCAGCCTGGCGGCTTCAGCTTGAACGCACCCGCCATGGTGCCCGCCCGCAATCCTTTGACCTGGAGTATGATGATGCGACGCATAGCCTGTATCAGCCTGCCACGCTGGCCGACCGATCGTCTGAGCCGCACTATCGGTTCGGCTGAAACTGCGGCAGACGCCGGTTTCTCGCGCGCCAGACCATGCGCGACTGTGGCCCGCAGTGCCGGGGGCATACGCCTGATTGCCCTCAATCGTGCCGCCCAGGCAACTGGCCTTTCTGCCGGCATGATGCTGGCTGGGGCCAAGGCATTGGTGCCCGATCTGTGCGTGGCCGATAGTGATCCTGCAGGCGAGGCCGCTGACCTGATGGCGCTGGCCCGCTGGGCGATGCGCTGGAGCCCTTATTGCGCCCCGGCCAAAGGGCTGGAAGCAACCCACGCGCTCTTCCTCGATGTGACAGGCTGTGCGCATTTGTTTGGCGGGGAGGCTGCCATGCTGGCCGATATGGTGACGCGCATGCGCGCCTTGGGTCTGACGGCGCGCGCGGCATGTGCAGCAACGCCAGGGGCAGCTTACGGCCTTGCCCGCTTTGCCCCGGAAGCGCATCAGGGCCTAAGTGCGCCAGATGGGCCAGCTTTGCGCGCTCTGGTTGGGACCCTGCCGGTGGAGGCTTTGCGCCTGCCGGGGGGGACCACCAGCGGGTTGCGGGCTTTGGGGCTTAAACAAATCAGCCACGTGGCGGCTCAATCCTCAGCGGCTCTGGCGCGCCGCTTTGGTATAGATCTGGTCCGGGCCCTGGATCGTGTGCGTGGGCTTGAGGAGGAGGCCATCGATCCCGTGGCTGAGATCATCCCCCGGCGTATCCGATTGCGTCTGGCAGAACCTTTGATGACACGTCAGGGTCTGGAATTGGCCGCAGCCAAGGCTGCCGGGGAAATCTGTGCCTTGCTGGATGATCAGCAGGAAGGCGCGCGCCGCCTTGTTTTGTCGCTTTATCGGGTTGATGGCATTGTGCTGTCGGTGACAGGCGGGGCTGGTCAAGCCCATCGCGATGCCATGCTGTGGAACCGGGTCTTGTGTGAGCGGATTGAGGCATTGGCCAATGGGGCTGGACTTGATCTCGGCTTTGGCATTGATCTGGTTGACGTGGCTGCGCCGGTGGTTGAACGCCTGACTGGTCAGGTGATGGATTTGGATCCTGCTGCTGCCGCAGCTTTGGCCAGTGCCGATGCGCTCCACCGTCTGGCTGATCGGCTGTCAGCCCGCTTGGGGGCCGGTCGCGTGACGCGGACTGAGGCCATTGCCCATTGGGTGCCAGAGCGTGCCGTGCGCCAAGTCCCTGTGGCAGAGCGTAAGCCCCAGGCCAACCAGTTTCCCGCTGCGCTGGCTGCCCGCCGCCCGGCTCTCCTGCTGGAGCGGGCCGAGCCGATCGATGCGATTGCCGAAGTGCCTGATGGTCCGCCCCGCCTGTTCCGCTGGCGGTCTCTGGCTTTCCGGGTTGCCTGTGCCGAAGGGCCAGAGCGCATCGCCTGTGGCGATGTTTCGGACGACACTCAGGATCGTGACTATTATCGGATCGAGACGGTGGAAGGCCGCCGCTTCTGGCTGTATCGCCAAGGCCTGCCCGGTCAGGTCGATCATCCGCGCTGGTATGTACATGGGAGTGCGGCGTGACCATTGGGCTCCTGACAGGCGGTCGTCATGTTGGTGTTTGAGCCTCTGGCGGCCACCAGTTTCTCTTTCCTGCGTGGGGCCAGCCAGCCTGATGAAATGGTGTGGGCAGCCCATGGTCTCGGCCTGCAGGGCCTTGGGGTCGCCGATGTCAATACGGTCGCCGGGGTGGTGCGCGCCCATGTGGCGGCTAAGGAAGCGGGCCTGCGCCTGATTGTCGGTGCGCGTCTGGTTGAACCTTGCGGCTTTGAGACCGTGATCTATCCTAAGGACCGGGCGGCCTGGGGCCGTCTCACCCGCACTCTCACGCGAGGCAATCGGCGCTCTCGCAAGGGGGTTTGCACCCTCACCATCGAGGATGTGTTGGCAGCGATGGAAGGGGCATGCGCTATTCTGGTGCCCCCCGCTATTCTGACCCCCGCTTGGCTGGATCAAGCCCGTCAGCGCCTTGCTCAAGCCCCGCCGACAGGGGATGTCTATGTGGCAGCGACCCGCCCGTTTGACGGCAGCGATTTTCAGCGTCTGGCCGATCTGACCGGCCTTGTGACGGCCACGCGCGGGCACTTGATTGCGACGATGGATGCGTTGTTTCACCATCGCGACCGCCGCCTGCTGTGCGATGTTCTGGCCTGCATCCGTACCAAGACGACGCTGGAGGCGGCTGGCTATTTGCGGCTGCAGAATGCTGAGAAATGCTTGAAAGACCCAGATGAAATCATCCGTCTTTTCAAGGGGTTTTCGCATTGTGTTGCGAACCAAAAGAAGCTGTTTGACGCCATTTCCTTTTCCCTTGATCAACTGGCCTATGAATATCCTGACGAAGTGGTGGCCCCTGGTGAAAGCCCGATGGACAGCCTGATCCGTCTCAGCGAAGCCGGGGCGCTGACGCGCTATCCCGATGGTGTGCCAGAGCGGGTAAGGGCGGCTTTGGATCACGAATATGCTCTGATCAATGAACTCAATTATGCGCCTTACTTTCTGACTGTGGCCGATATTGTCGGCTTTGCGCGCAGCCGGGGCATCATTTGTCAGGGTCGGGGGTCAGCGGCCAATTCGGTGGTGTGCTATTGTCTGGGCATCACGGCTGTCGACCCGATACGGGTTGATCTGTTGTTTGAACGCTTCATTTCTGCCGAGCGCCGGGAGCCGCCCGACATTGATGTCGATTTCGAACATGAGCGGCGCGAGGAGGTCATCCAATATATTTATGACAAGTTCGGCCGCCATCGGGCCGGGATTGCCGGGGTTGTTATTTCCTATCGCGGTCGGTCGGCCCTGCGTGAGGTCGGTAAAGTCATGGGCTTGAGTGGGGACACGCAGGAGGCTCTGGCCAAATCGGTGTGGGGGTGGGGGCGCGGCGGGGTGGACCCGGCTTTGATCCAGCGCATGACCGGGCTTGATATCACCAGCCCGCTGATTGCCCGCACTCTGGAACTGGCGCGCACGCTGCATGGCTTTCCCCGCCATTTGTCCCAGCATGTCGGCGGCTTTGTGATCACCCGGGGTGCGTTGGACGAAGTGGTGCCGATTGGCAATGCTGCCATGCCGGATCGCACTTTTGTGGAGTGGGATAAGGATGATCTTGATGCCCTGGGCATTTTGAAGATCGATGTGCTGGCACTGGGCATGCTGACATGCGTGGCGCGCGCCTTTGAGTTTCTGGCCACCGATTACGGCATTCATCTGGGCTTGGCTGACATCCCCCCCGATGATCCTGAGGTCTATGACATGATTTGTGCCGCTGATACGATTGGGGTGTTCCAGATCGAAAGCCGGGCGCAAATGTCCATGCTGCCGCGTCTGCGCCCGCGCAGCTTCTATGATCTGGTGATCGAGGTGGCGATTGTCCGGCCTGGACCCATACAGGGCGATATGGTCCATCCCTATCTGCGCCGCCGTCAGGGGCTTGAACAGGTCAGCTTTCCCTCCAAGGCGTTGGAAGATGTGTTGGGCAAGACGCTGGGTGTTCCCCTGTTTCAAGAACAAGCCATGCGCATCGCCATCGTGGCCGCAGGCTTTACCCCCTCAGAGGCTGATCGTCTGCGCCGGGCAATGGCCACATTCCGCAAAGTCGGCATCATCCACGAATTCGGCAAGCGCCTTGTGGATGGCATGGTCGCCAATGGTTATGAGCGTGAATTTGCCGAGCGCTGTTTTCGTCAGATCGAAGGCTTTGGCGAATATGGCTTTCCTGAAAGCCATGCCGCCAGTTTTGCGTTGATCGTCTATGTCTCGGCCTGGCTTAAGAAACATTGGCCGGAGGTCTTCCTCGCCGCCATTCTCAATGCCCAGCCCATGGGTTTTTATGCCTCGGCCCAATTGGTGCGCGATGGCAAGGAACATGGTGTGGTGGTTCTGCCTCCCGATGTTGGCTTTTCGGACTGGGACAACGTGCTGGAGGCTGTGGCAGGCCAGTCCCGCAAAGCGGTGCGTTTGGGTCTGCGCGAGATCAAAGGCTTCAAGGAAGCTGATGCGGCTCGTTTGGTTGCGGCGCGCTGTGCAGGTGGCCCCTTTAAGGATGGCGAGGATTTGAAGCGGCGCGCCCGTCTCAATGCCCGCGCCATGGCGCTGCTGGCAGATGGGGACGCGATGGGCAGTTTGAACCTGGATCGGCGGGCGGCATTGTGGCAGGCGCGCGGTCTGGCCGAGACTGCCTTGCCCTTGTTTGCTGCTGCCAGCGAATATGGCCCCGAAGTTGATCCGGCCTTGCCCGAAATGGCGTTGAGCGAGCAGGTTGTCCATGATTATGCCCGCTTGCGCCTCAGCCTCAAAGCCCATCCGGTGGCGTTTTTCCGCACAGAGCTGGCAGCCAAGCGCTTTGTCACATCGGCAGACCTGAAGACCGCGCCCAATGGTGGGCGTGTGGATCTGGCCGGGCTTGTGCTGGTGCGCCAAAAGCCTGGCACGGCTAAGGGCGTGTTGTTTGTCACGCTGGAGGATGAGTTTGGCTCGGCCAATGTCATCGTGTGGCCCAAGATTTTTGAGCGTTTCCGGCGCGAGACTTTGGCTGCCAAATTCATGGCGGTACGTGGGCGGTTGCAGCGCGACAGCGGGGTCATCCATGTTATTGCTGACCGGGTGAGCAATCTTAACCCGCGCTTGGCTGAATTGTCAGAAGGCGGCCTCAGCCTGCCGCATGCTCTGGCGCGTGCCGATGAATTGCAAAGCCCGCGTGAAGACCCCAAGCTGATCGCGGCTGGAGATCAGGCATTGGCCGCCGAACGCGCCAGTCGGGCGTTTGCCAATAGCCGCGACTTTCATTGAGGTGATTGGATGCGGCACACGAAATACACAACCACCCCCTATCGCTGTACGTATACGCTATTTAAAATTGATATTTTACACAAATGCACCAGAAGGGTGCGGCGCACTCGGAGACGGCGATGACCCAGATTCAGAGCCTAACTGCCGCGGTTTTGTTTGAGTTGCGTACCGCACGGCGGGAAGGCGACATCCTTCACATCCTCACCACTTATGCCAAGAACTGCGGGTTTGACTGGTTTCAGTTGGCTCCAGGACCGCATAACCCAATGATTGATCCGACTTGCCTGCTGACGTTTGGCAATTTTGATCCGGCTTGGCGGCGTCAATATGCCACCGAGCCCAGTTGTCGGTCTGACCCCGCGCGCAACCAAGCCATCCAGCGGGCAGGCAGCGTGCAATGGGCCCGCGCATTTGCAGCCGCTCGCAGCCCCGAACAGCGCGCTTTTGTCCACGCGTGCCGCCAGCAGGGTCTGCGTGATGGAATCACAACCCCGGTGCATGGCCCGCAAGGCTGTGTTGCCATCATGATGTTTGCTGCACCTCGCAGTCTGCGCATTGACCCCGATGATGGTGAAGCGCTGAGCCATATTGCCATGGCCCTCTATCAGCGCGTCCGTCGCCTGACTGCGGCGGCACTTTTTCAACCAGCCGAGCCAGCCCATTTAACCAGCCGCGAAATCGAATGCCTCCACTGGGTGCTGGAAGGAAAGACCAATTGGGAAATCGGTGTTCTGATGGGGGTGACGGCCCGTACGGTCCAGTTCCATCTTGGCAATGCCTCCCGCAAATTGGGGGTGGTGAACCGGGTTCAAGCGGCCGTCCGCGCGCTGCTGAGGGGTGACTTGTCGGTCCACCAATTGAGCCAAAGCCGTCAGGAAATCCGTGTGGAGGACCCTTATGGTCGGCGCAATTCGGCTTCATTACCGCGTTCACGTCAAAGTAAGACTTGCCCGCCATCTTCGAAGGCTGCGATTTTGACCTCGTTTCGAGCCTGAAGGGATGCGGCTGTGGTCCAGTTCCTAAGTCTTTTGCTGGGCGCACTCTTGGTGTCGGCTCCAGCCTCCTCAACACCCCCGGCCTCAACAGGCACTCAGTCTGGGGCTGGACCACTCATCCCCGGTCTGCGGGAGTCGATCGCCACCCCAGATGGGGCCGTGCCGCTGGACTGGGCAGGGCCTGCGGCCCGTATGCCTGGTCCCGACGACACAGTTGCGGGTTTTGATCCGGCTGCAAGCCTGTTCGGCCCGGCTGATCTGTGCGTGGTGACACCTGGCCAACCTGCACCGGCATGTGCAGCCAAGCCGGCTCAGATCACAGCTGTCAGCGACGATATCTTCACGGGCAGCAACAATCCTGATGCCACATGTCAAACCCAAGAAGACGTGCGTATCGGGGCCGACGGCAAGCCTCAGCGCGTCTTTGCCACCGTGTGTGGGGATGAGGTGGAATCTTGGGACTTCCGCCAGCGGACTACCCCCTCAAGCAAGGCCAATCCGCGCAAGCCAACCGACCGCGCCATTGGTCCCAATGATCTGGTGCCGCAAAAGCCTTAAGCAATCGCAGGCATGGCATTAATCGGGGACATGTGACGGCTTGCATCCCAGCCCAAGACCCGCTTCAAGAAAATGGTGTCATCGCCGTCCATTACATCACAAGCCCATCCCTTTGAGCGTGGCCCACCCCGGTTTGATGTTGGGCTGGCACCCATCGACTTGGCCCATTGGTTGATACCGGATGATCAAGCCGCGTGGCTGGGCCCAAAGGCAGAGTTGATTGATGCCGATCCACAGGCCGTGTTTGCCAGTCTGCCGGGGTCGATGCCGGCCCAAATCGAGGCAGCTGATCTTGTCGCTGCCGCTGTTGGCAGGGCTTATGACAGGGGCGAGCCACCGCTTCTGGCTGCAAGTCGACTGGTATCAGATGATCTTGTGGTGATGGAGATGGTGGACGGTGCTTGGACGGCCACCGCCATGTGTCTGTGTAGTCCAACTTTTTTCTCGGCGCACGATGCGATTGGCAAAAGCCTTTTCGGCCTGCATCGGCCAGTGCCCGGCGGCGACCCTGGCTTAGGAGGTCGTATTTCGCGCGTCTTCTCCCTCTTGCGAGATGATCTGGTTCTGGAGCGGCACAATTGGACTGTGCAATGGAGCAAAGCCCGCTTCACCCCTGACGGCCAACCCCTGCGTGAGGCCGCCGCAGCCGCATCTGAATCGGAGGCTCGTGAAGCCCTGCATTTACGGGTGGAACGCCAGACCATTCGTCGCCTGCCTGCCAGCGGAGCCGTTCTCTTCACCATACGAATACGCCTGACCCGCTTGGCAGAACTGCTCGCAGACCCAGTCCAGAAGGCCTTGTTTGAGGAAGCTTGGCGCGCAGCAGCCCCCGATGTCCGCGGTTATAAGAAATGGCAGAGTCTTGAGCGCCATGTGGCCGCATTGCTGGCTTCGACAGCCTGAAACCCGAGGCCTCTCTGCGTGTTACGCGTTGCGTCGCAGCCACGCTGCGCTATTGTAGGGCAGGACGGGCACAATTTACGACTTCCAGAACCGAGGTTTCCTTGCGAATTTCCCCTAAAAAGCTCCCCCAATCGACCTTGTTTCTGTGTGCCGGCATGGTCGCCGCTCTTGGTAGTTTAGCCGTTGCTCATGCGGCGGCTCAGGACCCCACACAATCAGCGCCCGCCGCGTCACCCGTGGCTGTCGCCCCATCGGCTGACCCCAATGTCCCCGCATCAGAGCCTGCAGATTCAGCGGCGCGGGCTGCATTGAAACAGGGTGTTTCTGCCAGTGCTGCCGGGGATTTGGTACAAGCCGAGCGGGCGTATCGATCTGCCCTCAGCCTCGCGCCAGCCGGTGAATTGGGCGATCCTGTGGCTTGGGAGGCCAGCAAGCGACTGGGTTTCCTCGCGTTTGAAAAGCGCGATCCCCGCTCAGCGGAAACTTTCTTCGGGGCTGAGGCCGTATTAGCCCGCCGCCTCTATTTTTCGGGCAAGATCAGCCCGCGGGCCTTTGCCGATTCTGTCCAACGCTTTGCCAGCGCCACAGGCTCAATGGGTCGGTCCGGGGAAAGTGCAGCCTTGTCTTTCTATGCCCAAGAGATCAAGTCGCGGGCGCAAGCCGAAGTTTCGGCACAAATCCTCAATCGCGACGCCAATGATCCCGCCGATGCGGTCGGCAATGTCCGGGTCGCAGCCGTCAGCCTATGCGTGGTCGGTCGAGACCCGATCTTGAAGGATCGGGTGTCGTGTGATGACGAGGCCGGTGCCCGCAGCGAGGCCCTCGCGCTGCAGGCGCGCCAAATCAAGGCCAGTGCGCCACCGCCGCCAACCAAGGAAGAACGCGAGGCCAAAGAAGCCAAGCGCAAAGCCAAAGGCGAGTAGGGCTTGACCGAATAGCTCAATCACGGCCTTGGCGTGGCGTGAGCGGCTTTTGCATGGGATTATACCCAAGAGCCCGGGTCCATAATCGTAATGCTCCTGGATATGTCCAAGCGCGCACCGGACCCAAGTCCACGTGCAGAAAGCTGCGACCATAGCCAAAGCCGCAGAAGCCTGCCTTAATGGCACTCTGCAAAATCGCCTTCCGACTGGCATCTGTGACGGCGATGTCAGCTGCGATCTGGCGCGTATGATAAGAGTGGGGAACCCCGCCAACGTCTCGATTATGTCCCAAGCAACGATGGCCGGAGCGAATATGGATCGGGCCGACCTCATGGCGAAGCGTCTCGAGTGCATCCAAAAAAGCCGGGTCGTGAAAATAGGCCCCTTGGCAATGAAGCCGGCAGGGGCAGGCCAGTTCACGCGGTGAAAAATGAGGCCAGCGCCAAGCAAGACTTGCCGGGTCCGGTGGAAATGCAAAAAGGGCCATGAAGAATGTCCTGAAGTCAGAACACCATCATGGCCCTATGCTTTAGTCGGTCCGATAAGGTGTCGCGCCAAGCGCGTTAGCCGATCCGATCAGGCTGCGAGAATGCGGGCTTTGGCAGCCTCATATTCGCGCACCAGCCGGTCGACCAGCTCGGCGGTGGTGGCAACTTTCTTGATCGCACCAATCCCTTGGCCACATCCCCAGATATCGCGCCAAGCCTTTTTGGATTGATTACCGCCTGAGCCGAAATTCATGGCCGAGGGGTCGCTTTCGGGCAAATTGGCCGGATCAAGACCGGCTGCAGCCACCGATGGGGCCAGATAATTGCCATGCACGCCGGTGAACAAACTTGAATAGATGATGTCGTCCGCGCTGCTGTCGACGATCATTTGCTTGTAGCCTTGCTCGGCATTGGCCTCTTCCGTGGCGATAAAGGCTGAACCGATATAGCCAAAATCTGCCCCCATCGCTTGCGCTGCCAGAACCGCGCCGCCGTTGGCAATCGAGCCGGACAGGGCAAGGGGGCCATCAAACCATTCGCGGATTTCTTGCACCAGCGCGAAGGGCGACAAGGTCCCTGCATGGCCACCAGCCCCGGCCGATACGGCGATCAGGCCGGTGGCACCTTTCTCGACGGCCTTTTTGGCAAACTTGTTGTTGATGACGTCATGTAAGGTGATGCCGCCATATGATTGGATGGCTTGGTTCACATCTTCACGTGCCCCCAGCGACGTAATGACGACCGGCACTTTGAATTTCACACAGGCTTCGACATCATGCATGAGCCGGTCATTGGTGCGGTGAACAATTTGGTTCACGGCAAAAGGGGCTGCTGGACGATCGGGATTCTTGTCGTTCCATTCCCCTAATTCAGTTGTGATCTTGTCCAGCCACTCCTCAAGAACAGGGGCAGGCCGTGCATTGAGCGCTGGGAATGACCCCACCACGCCTGCCTTACATTGGGCAATCACCAGATCGGGGTTGGAGATGATGAACAGAGGTGCCCCGATCACGGGGATGCGCAGACGCGAAAGGACGGCAGGTACCGACATGTAGACTCCCAGAGCTATTTGGCGCTTGCCCAATTGGCAAGATTTATGTCTCTGTCTTGGCGCGTCCTGTGACGGGATGCAAGTAGATGCACGTCGCGAAACTGGCTTTGACAGAACCAGTCCTCGTCTAGCACTGACGTCCATGCGTTTACGCTTATCACAATTTCGAAACATTTTTGATCTTGCGATCAATATGCCGCTATTTTGGGTGGACAATTCTTGAGAGCCCAAACAAGATTGAAGTCGCTTTGGGGGAGTTGTATGAGCGCGAATGAACCGGGCAAATCCGAATTTGGTGTCAGTGGACGGTTTGAACCGTTTGAATTGGTCGGTGACCCTGTCACGCCCTCGGATTTCAGGATCAGGCCAGATTATGGGGTGGTCTCTGATCAGCCCATAGGATTTGAGCCTGTTGATCATGTGGGCTTGTCATGGGCGTTTGAGGCCGTGGACCAGAATTCGACGGACCAAATGCCATCTTGGCAGAGCGAAGCTGGCCACTCCAACCTGAAGGATCATCAAAGGCGCACCCGACTTGCCCAATTCCTTGAAGGGCTTGAGGCGGCGGGTGTTCATGGCGTGATCATTGATCAGAATTGCCGGGTTCAGGGGGGCACCTCCAAATGGGCGCGACGCATCGAGGCCTCCAGCACTTTGCGTTTGAAAGACGGTATTCTGACCGCTCTGACTGCCCGCAGCATGACCGATCTTCATGCTGGACTGGGTGTTCTATACCAGGGTTATCCTGGCAAGCATCTGTCGATCCCGTTGCGCAATCTCGACGGTTGGGTCATCGACATGGTGCGGCTCTATAAGTGCGAGGCTACTTTGGGCAACTTGGTCGCTGTTTTGCTACCAAAAACGGCTCAGGATGAAATGCCCAACATCACGGGCTTGCAGGTATTTGCTGGTCTGACCAAGTCAGAAGCCAATATTGCGACCTTGTTGTCACAGGCCCGCATGGTGGAAGAAATTGCCGCCATTCGCAAAACCTCGGTGGCGACGGTGAAAAGCCAGATTAAAGCATTGCTGGCCAAGCTCGGTCTGCGCCGCCAAGCCGATCTTGTGCGACTTGTATCTACCGCTAGGTGAGGTCTTGACGCGGCAAGTTTAGGCCTGCACTTGCCTTGGCATGACAGATTCATTCGCTTTGGCTTCCGGCTTTGCCGACCCCGATCTTGCGCGCTGGCAAGAGCTGGCTGAGAAGGCGCTGAAAGGCGCACCCGTCTCACGTCTTACCGGTCAGACCTATGATGGCGTGCCGATACGCCCCCTCTATGGGCCATATGAAGCGCCGAATCCTGCCTCAATGACGGGTGCGCCCGGTGCTGCCCCTTTCATTCGAGGGGCGGCATTTGAACGTGATGCATTCCTGCCGTGGGATATACGCCAGATCGTCACCGATCCTGATCCACACATGGCCAATGAAATCGGGTTGCGGGACTTGGAGCGGGGCGTCAGTTCGCTCGAATTTCAGATCGACCCGACTGGTGCTTGTGGCGTCGTCGCCACCCATGTCGAGGCGTTCAGACAGCTGATCAAGGGTATCTTGCTTGATCTGGCAACCCTTGGCCTGGATGCTCCGTCTGATCCTCTGGGCGCGGCGCGGGCATTGGCCGATGCGGTGCCTGAAGCAGCCAGGGCCACAGCAAAGCTGGCTTTTAATCTCGATCCGATGGCCGCCCGCATGACAGGCATGACCGGCTGTTCCTTGTCAGCCGCGGCGGGCTTTGCAGCGCAGGTCAAAACCCTATTTCCGGCCGCAACCAGCCTGCGGGCTGATGCCCGACCTGTCCATGAAGGCGGCGGCACAGAAGCACAGGAATTGGCCGTGCTGATCGCATCGGGCATCGCCCATCTGCGGGCCGGGGAGGCGATGGGCTTGTCGCCCCGTGAGGTCAATGAAACCCTGCTATTCACGCTGTCGGCAGGCCCTGACGTGGTGGTTGAAATTGCCAAACAGCGCGCGGCCCGTCGCCTGTGGGCTCGGGTGTTGCAGGCCTGTGGGACCCAAGCGCCCATGCGTGTGCAGGCGGTGACCTCAGCCCGTATGCAGACCCGGCGCGATCCCTGGACCAATATTTTGCGCGCCACATGCGCTGGTTTTGCGGCTGCGGCGGCCGGGGCTGATGTGATCACCATATTACCCTTTACCAGTGCGCTGGGCCTTGCCGATGAGGCCGCCCGCCGCATCGCGCGCAACACCCAGTTGATTTTGCAGGAGGAAAGCCATTTAGGCCGGGTCACCGATCCTGCAGGTGGGGCGTGGGCGATGGAAGCTTTGGCCGATGATCTGGCCAAGGCGGCTTGGCCTAAAGTTCAAGAAATTGAGCGGGCAGGCGGGCTTGAGGCAGCGCTCGATCAGGGTTTGATACAGGCTTGGGTAGCCGAGACCGCGACAGCCCGACGTCGCGATATCGCCCGGCGGAAAACCCAACTCATCGGCATCAATATCTATGCCAATTTGGATGAGACCCCGCCCGAGGTGGCCATTGCTTTGCCCCAGTCCGCACCGCCACCTCCTTTGCCGGGGGCCATCCTACCCATGCGGCTGGCACAAGAGTTTGAGGCCCTGCGCGATCGCGCCGATGCGGCCAAACCGGCTATATTCCTTGCCAATCTGGGGCCTTTGGCCCGTTTCAGTGCGCGGGCGGGATTTGCGCGCAATGCCTTTGAAGCGGGCGGTATCCGCGCTGTGGGGGCTGACACGGCTTATGCTGATCATGCAGCCCTGCTGGCAGCTTTTGCTGCCAGTGGCACGCAGCTTGTGTGCCTGTGCGGGGATGATGCCACCTATGGGGAAGAAGCTGCAGGCGCGGCATTGGCCCTTAAAGAGGCTGGTGCCCGCCACATCTGGCTCGCGGGCAAATTTGAGGCCGAAGCCATCGACCGCAATATTTTTGTGGGGGCCGATATTCTCGCCGAACTCACCCATGCGGTCTGGCTGGTGGAGACAATGTCATGAGCAAGCTACCCAATTTTGCCGAGCTGGATTTGGGGGTACCCCTTGTCGCGGGTGGTCCTGATGTGGCCACGCCAACCACTTTGTGGCGGACACCTGAAGACGTGATGGTCAAGCCGGTCTATGGGCCCGCCGATCTTAACGGTCTTGATCACCTCAACGGACTGCCGGGCATCGCCCCCAATATCCGCGGACCCTATCCGACCATGTATGTCCAGCAGCCTTGGACAATCCGCCAATATGCGGGCTTTTCGACGGCAGAGGATTCAAACGCCTTTTATCGGCGCAATCTGGCTGCCGGCCAAAAGGGCCTGTCGGTCGCCTTCGATTTGGCAACACATCGTGGCTATGACAGCGACCACCCTCGTGTGCTGGGCGATGTTGGCATGGCCGGGGTTGCCATCGACAGCATTTACGACATGCGCACGTTGTTTGAGGGCATACCGCTGGATCAGATGAGCGTGTCGATGACGATGAATGGCGCGGTCTTGCCCATTCTGGCGCTTTATGTCGTGGCCGCAGAGGAACAAGGCGTCAGCCCGGACAAATTGTCCGGCACCATCCAGAATGACATCTTAAAAGAATTCATGGTCCGCAACACCTATATCTACCCGCCCGGGCCGAGCATGCGGATCATTTCGGATATTTTTGCCTTCACCAGTCAAAACATGCCGAAATTCAATTCTATCTCCATCTCTGGCTATCACATGCAGGAAGCTGGCGCGACAGCGGATCTGGAATTGGCCTACACTTTGGCCGATGGCTTGGACTATATTCGCGCCGGATTGGCCGTCGGCCTCGACATTGATGCCTTTGCCCCTCGTTTGTCCTTCTTCTGGGCGATCGGCATGAATTTCTTCATGGAAGTCGCCAAGATGCGTGCGGGGCGGGCTTTGTGGGCGCGCTTGGTCAAGCAGTTCAATCCCAAGAGCGAGAAGTCCTTGGCCTTGCGGACTCACAGCCAAACCTCGGGCTGGAGCCTGACCGCCCAAGATGTGTTTAACAATGCGGTGCGCACGTGTGTCGAGGCAATGGCGGCCACCCATGGCCATACCCAAAGTCTGCACACCAATAGTCTGGATGAAGCACTGGCGTTGCCGACGGATTTTTCCGCCCGCATCGCCCGCAACACCCAATTGATTCTGCAGGAAGAAGCCGGCTTTTCCCGCCCGATCGATCCGTGGGGGGGAAGTTATTATGTTGAAAAGCTGACGGCGGATCTGGCTGAGCGGGCTTGGAAGCATATTGAAGAGGTTGAAGCCTTGGGCGGCATGGCCAAAGCCATCGAACAGGGCTTGCCAAAATTGCGGATCGAGGAAGCCGCAGCCCGAACCCAGGCCCGGATTGATACAGGCATGCAGACGGTGGTGGGGGTCAACAAATTCCCGCTCGATGAAATTGAGGACGTGCCGGTCCTCAAGGTCGACAATACGGCTGTGCGCATGAAACAGCTCGACAAGCTCAAACGTCTCAAGGCTGAACGCAGTCAGGCTGACGTGGATGCAGCCTGTGCGGCGTTGACTGCTGCGGCCCGTGATGGGTCGGGCAATCTGCTTGATTTAGCGATCAAGGCAGCGCGTGCCAAAGCCACAGTGGGGGAGATTTCACTCGCTCTGGAAGATGTTTTTGGACGCCATAAGGCCGAAATTCGGATCAATTCAGGTGTCTATACCCGCGAAGCTGATCCCTCTAACCCAGTTCTTGCCAAAGCCCGGGAGGCGATTGCCGCCTTTACCAAAGCCGACGGCCGCCCGCCGAAAATCCTCGTTGCCAAAATGGGCCAGGACGGCCACGACCGGGGCCAGAAGGTCATCGCCACGGCTTTCAGCGATCTGGGCTTTGAGGTGGATATCGGCCCGCTATTTGCCACACCGGAAGAAGCCGCCCGCCAGGCCATCGACAATAATGTCCATGTCATTGGTGTATCCTCGCTGGCTGCAGGCCATTTGACCCTGTTGCCCGCCCTGCGCCAAGCCCTGTCTGCCCAAGGCCGCAGCGATATCATGATTGTGATTGGCGGGGTCATCCCGCCCGATGATGTCGCCATCCTCAAACAAATGGGGGCCAGTGCGGTTTATCTGCCGGGGACAGTGATTGGCGAAGCGGTGGTGGATCTGATCGGCACATTGAGTGGCCGCTTGGGCTATCAGGACGTAGGGTGAGGGTGGAGACCAACCCAGCCGGATCGGCTGCGCCGTCCGGGATGACAGGCTATTGTGAGTGTGGCCTTTCTACTCAGAACCGTTTGGTGAAACCTGTGTTTCACCAAAACGGAAGTGCGAGTTTGAGCGCGTCATCTGGGTCGTCAAGTGTCGGTTTTCTTTGAAAACCGATCGCATCGCGACGCAGCAAAGCTGCGCACTTGACCACCCCGATGTCGCAGAAACAATTGAGTTTGCGGTTTGGTGACCAGAAAGGGCACCAAACCGCTTCCAGACGAAATACCTAAGAAAAGCCGTGTCATCCCCGCCGGAGCGTAGCACAGAGCGGGGACCTTCATACGCAAGTGCGCAATGAGATCCCGGCTCGGCTTCGCCGTCCGGGATGACAGCGTGTTTTATTGGCTGACTTAATTAAACGATGTCATCCCCACCGAAGCTCAGCGCATAACCGGACCTCCTCGCGCATGTGCGGCACACGATCCCGGATCGGCTAACGCCGTCCGGGAGGACAGCGTGTTTTTTTGGCTGACTTAATTAAACGATGTCATCCCCGCCGAAGCGAAGCGCAGAGCGGGGACCTCCTCGCGCACGTGCGGCACAAGGTCCCGGATCGGCTACCGCCGTCCGGGATGACACCCAATTATAAATGCAACCAACTCCAAACGATGTCATCACCACCGAAGCGTAGCGCAGTGCGGGGACCTCTTTGCGCATGTGCGGCACACGATCCCGGATCGGCTTCGCCGTCCGGGATGACAAACCTTTCTTGAGTTCAGCCTTCATCCCGGTCCGAGACGACCGTCGTCAGGCCAGGTTGAGACCGCTGTCATGACCACCTGTTGGACAGTGGTTTTAGCAGTCAGGTGGAAGGGTGAGTGTTTGTGCCGCCTTGCGGGCCTCTTCAGGCTTCACTATAGCGCGATATTGTCGAGCATAAAGTTGATCGATCACAAGCAGAAACAAGGGGTACGTCATGACCGCGATTGTTGTGCCAAACACCAATGTTCCGAGTGACTATGTGCCTTCCGACGACGAAGAGTTCATGAACGAGCGTCAGCGGGAATATTTCCGCAAAAAGCTTGAGGACTGGAAAGAGCAGATCCTGGCTGATTCCAAGGACACGCTTTCCCATTTGCAGACCGAGACCGCCTCTCTGCCGGATGTGGCCGACCGGGCGTCAGCTGAAACCGACAAAAGCATTGAGTTGCGTGCGCGCGATCGTCAGCGCAAATTGATCTCCAAAATTGATGCCGCTTTGCGCCGTATTGATGATGGGTCCTACGGCTATTGCGATGAGACAGGTGAACCCATTTCACTCGGTCGCCTCATGGCCCGACCAGTGGCTACTTTGAGCTTGGAAGCCCAAGAGCGGCATGAGCGTTCCGAGCGCATTTATCGCGACGATTGAGGCAGGCCACGGCCTGCCTTCATGCTGTCAGGATCAGAATGGGCTGATGGCACCAAGGATTTGCTGGCCCTTCGGCGGTTGCTGATAGGCGGTGATCTGCCCACGCCCGCCATAAGAGATCCGGGCCTCTGCCATCTGGGTGTGACGGACCTGATTGGCCGCAGTAATGTCTTGCGGGCGGACAATGCCGGAGACCAAAAGCTCGCGCAATTCGTTATTGATCCGCACTTCCTGCCGTCCAGCAACCACCAGATTGCCATTGGGCAGGACTTGGGTGACGATGGCAGCCACGGTCATGTCGACCTTTTCATTGCGGGCGACCGATCCCTGTCCTGAAAATGCGCCATTTGAACTGGCCCCGACCATGGTTGAGGGATCAAAGCCTTCTGGCAGCACTTTGCCGGGCAATTGCTCCAGTCCAAAGAAATTGCTGACGCCCCCGTCCATGGTGGATTTGCGCGTGCGGCCGGTGGTGTTGCTCAACTGGGCCTGATCATTGATTTGGATCAGGACGGTCAAAATATCCCCAACATTGGAGGCGCGTGGATCGTTGAAAAACTGACGCGCGCCGGTTTTCCAGAGCGAATTGGAAGAAGCCTGCTGGGGAATAGTATCGGGCATGGGCAGCACAACTTGGCGCCGACCCGTGGCCGCATAGGCCGGGTTTTCAATCGGCGTGACTTCAGGCGGTTTGCCAGCCTGACGGACCTCCTCCAGCGTCGCCGCACATCCGCTCAAGCCAAGGCTTGCCACCAAGATCAGACCAAGCTTTTTCATCAGTTTACTCCATTCTCACTGGTCACGCGGGCTGACAATTGGCTCAGCATGACGCGGGCAGCACCGGGGCCTTCAACAACGGCTTCGAGGACTTTGTTGGACTGCGGGTTGAGGACTTTTACCGTCGCCCCGACCGGCGCATCGGCCAAGGCTTTGCCCCGAACTGTCAGCTTGAGGCCGCGGGCTTCATAAATCAGGGTCACGGTTTCGTTGCGCCGGACAGCTGGGGTTTCCATCACGTCCATGGCGCGCAAAGGTGTATTGGCCAAAAGCGTGCGCCGGGCGGTTTTGCCGATCAAGCTCGCAGGGTCAGCGAGGGAATCGCGGGGAGCCGCAGCAGGCGTGTCCATCCAGATCACATCGGCGTCGGTGATTTCTTCCCCGCGCTGAATGGTGCGGGCAAGAACTGACAAGGCTTCTGGGCGTGGCGGGCTTTGTGGCGCGGCCCGCGTGCGACTGGGTTCGACCGCGCTCATTGTCGTTTCGGTCGCGATTGCCTGCAAAGGTTCGCGGTCTCCTGATCCATTGACCACAACTTGGCGCACATTTTCGCGATTGGGCCAATTATAGCCCGCAGCCCGCACACGGGCCTGCAGGGGGCCTGCCCCGAAAACCACAGTCTGGCCGGGACCGGGGGCACGCGCCAAGGGCTGGCTGGCCAAGGCACCAGCATTGTCGAACACATCGCCAAAGGTGATCTGCACATTCTGGGTGCCAGGATTGGTCTTGAGCGACAAAACTGGTGCCGCACGCGTGCCAGCAGGATTATTGGTTTGGGCCCATGCAGGTGGTGCGCCAAGACCCAATAGGCCGGCAAGGGCCAGACACATCGCCAAGCCGATGGCATGCCCCTTAAGCAAAGTGTGCAAACGCGCCACCATTGCCAAACCCTAGCGCAGGACTTGAGATGTGGCTTGCATCATCTCGTCGGTGGCATTGATCACTTTGGAATTCATCTCATAGGCGCGCTGGGCAATGATCAGGGCCGAGATTTCAAACACCGGATTGACGTTGGACGCCTCAACATAATTCTGATTGATTGAGCCCAGACCTGGCCCGGTCGGGTTGCCGATCGTGGCGGGGCCAGAGGCAGCGGTTTCAACCAGCAAATTGTCTCCCAGCGCTTCAAGACCCGCGGGATTGACGAAACTTGCCAATGTGATTTGGCCCAGATCCTGCGGCGCAGTCTGGCCCGACAACACGGCTTGGACTTGCCCTGACGGCGAGATGGAGAAATCGAGCGCCCCGTCGGGGATCTGGATTTCTGGCTGCAGGATATAGCCTTCGCCGGTGACAATCTGGCCGGTCGGTGAGGAGGAAAAATTGCCCGCGCGTGTGTAGGCGGTGCGGCCATCGGGCAGTAGGATCTGGAAATAGCCCCGTCCATTGATGGCCATATCATATTTATTGTCGGTGCGGGTCAGACTGCCTTGCTCGGCAATTCGGTAGACCGAACCGGTTTTCACACCATAGCCAACCTGAACGCCGGTTGGATCAATCGTGCCAGAATCCGATGTTGTGGCGCCGGGCCGCTCCAGATTCTGATAAATCAGGTCCTGAAACTCAGCGCGCTGGCGCTTAAAGCCCGTGGTGTTCATGTTGGCGATATTGTTGGAAATGACTTCCACATTGAGTTGCTGGGCCAGCATCCCGGTGGCGGCAATATTCATGGAGCGCATCGGCTTGGTCCTTCAGTCAGATCAGGATTGAACCCGGGCAAGCCGTTCAATGGCTTTGCCGCGCAGGTCTTCGGTTTGTCGTTGCAGGCGAGAGACGCTTTCAAAGGCGCGGCTGATTTCCATGATCCGGGTCAGCTCGGAAACGGCAACCACATTGGAGCCTTCAATCATGCCCTGAACAATTTGGGGATCGGCGGCGGGTTGGGCGGCTTCCCCGGTGGGACGCCACAAATTGTCGCCAATCTTATCAAGCGCACCGGGGCGCTGGAAAGTCGCGATGCCGAATTGGGCCACTGGCACACCATTTTGCGAGATGGTCCCATTCTTGCCGACCACCGGCTCGCCCTGGGTCAGATCCAATGTGATTGGCTGGCCATTGGTGTCGAGCACCGGGCGACCGTCGCCAGTGACGATCCGGCCCTGGGGGTCCATCTGGAACCGTCCATCGCGGGTAAAGGCATTACCTTGCGGGGTTTGGATGGTGAAATAGCCATCACCTGCGAGTCCAAAGTCGAGGGGATTGTCGGTGCGCTGCAACGCACCGGGGCGAAAATCGCGCGCAATCGTGTAATCGCGGACAAATTCGACAGTCTTGGGTCTTTCGGCGATTGACGCAGGTTTGCGGATCACAGGCTCAAACAGAACCGATTCTGACTTGAAGCCAGCGGTGGAGACGTTGGCCATGTTGTTGGCGGCAACATCCATCTGCCGCCGCAGGGCATTCTGGGCCGAAAGCGTGATGAGAAGTGTATTGTCCATCTCTTGTACTACCTTCTTGGTCGGCTTCTGATGCGCTTTGGCACCAAGTTTTCTGAGCCATGCCTGAGGGTTTGCAAGAGATGGGCCAATATTTAAGTCAAATATTTCAATGTACTAAAATTCGTTATCAAGCACTTGGGTAGAAGGTGCCGGGAAAGGGCTGCCCAAATAGGTCAGATTGACCTCGATGTGGGCAGTTTTTGCCGCATGGTTAAGATTTGGTGACCTTTCGTTAACCACGTTTGGCTTAACTCGACCCGTTCCTTTCGTCGGCGCTGCCCTTTCTGAGTCGGGCCAGACCGGCACGATGCGAGAAGATTTATGGCCGGAAAGAATGAGAAACCAGCCGACGATGGCGAAGAAGGCGAAGCCGGGGCTGCGGGCGGCAAGAAGAAACTTGCCGGCAAGCAACTCATTTTGTTCATCGTGCTGCCCGCCATATTGCTGCTGGGCGGAGGTGGTGCGGCTGCCTACTTCCTGATTTTTGCCAAGAAGCCTGCCGCGACAGCGGAAGCAAAGGAAGGCGAGAAGGGCAAGGACGAGAAAAAGAAAGACGAAAAGAAAAAGGAAAAGGGCAAGGACGACAAGGGTGGCGATAAAAAGGATGGCGAGGACGGCATCAAGCTGGCTGAAGGTCCCAACGGGGAGGCGTTCCTGACTTTGCCTGAAATCATCGTCAATATTGCCACTGCCGATAACAAGCCGGCCTATCTCAAGCTGCGCCTGACGTTGCAGGCCAAGGATATGGAAACTGCCGAAACCATCGAACCGATGCTGCCACGCATACGCGATCAATATACCGGCTTTCTGCGGGAATTGCGCATGGAGGATGTGGCGGGTTCAGCGGGTTATTCGCGCCTGCAGCTTGAGCTTCTCAAACGGGTTAACCTCGCGATTGCACCGGCCCAAGTCGATGCGGTCCTGATCGAAGAAATGTTGGTTCAATAATGGCAGATGATCTTGATCAGGACGCTATGGCTGCGGCTTGGGAAGCCGAGGCCTTGGGTGATGGTGGTGGCGGTGGTGGCGATGACGCCTTTGCTGCGGAATGGGAAGCCATGGTCGGCGGGGAAACCGGCAAGACCATTTCAGCATCTGCCATCGGGGCTGAGCGCGTCCTCAATCAGGATGAAATCGACTCGCTGCTCGGCTTTGATCTGGGTGATGACGACAGCGATGAGAAAAATGGTATTCGCGGCATCATCAATTCGGCACTGGTGTCTTACGAACGCCTGCCGATGTTGGAAATTGTCTTCGACCGCCTCGTGCGTTTGATGACCACCAGTCTGAGAAACTTTACCTCTGATAACGTCGAAGTCTCGCTTGATCATATTTCCTCGATCCGGTTTGGCGATTACCTCAACTCCATTCCGCTCCCCGCTATTCTGGCGGTGTTCCGCGCCGAACAGCTCGACAATTACGGGCTGATGACGGTTGATTCCAACCTGATCTATTCAATCGTGGACGTGCTCCTGGGTGGACGGCGTGGCACCACGGCCATGCGGATCGAGGGGCGGCCTTACACCACGATCGAGCGCATGCTGGTCACACGGATGATTGAAGTGATCTTGCAAGACATGCAGGCCGCCTTTGAGCCCCTGAAGCAGGTCGACTTCTCGCTTGACCGGATTGAAACCAACCCGCGCTTTGCCGCCATTGCCCGGCCTGCCAACGCCGCCATCATGATCAAGATGCGGATCGATATGGAAGACCGGGGTGGCCGCGTGGAATTGCTTCTGCCTTACGCAACCCTTGAGCCGATCCGTAAAATGCTGATCCAGCAATTCATGGGTGAGAAATTCGGCCGGGATAATATCTGGGAAGGTCACTTGGCCACCGAACTCTGGTCGACCGACATGCAGGTGGAAGCGGTGCTCGACGAGCTCCCCGTACCCCTCGGCCGGTTGTTGAACTTGCGGGTTGGTGAGACGGTTTTTCTGAACCAACCCCCTGATGGCAGTGTTGAATTGCGCTGCGGTCAGGTCGTGCTCACCAAGGGTCGGATGGGCAAGATGGGCCGGGCAATCGCCTTATGTCTTGATGGGCCTTTGAGCAATTCGGCGCGACGGGAACTGATAAAGCAATGACCGATCTTTTTATCCCCATAGCCCAAGTTCTGTTGGCGGTTGCCATGCTGATCGTGGCGGTGCTGTGTCTGCGGCTTGACCGCAAAATCACCGCTTTGCGTGAAGGTAAGGATGGTGTGGCAGCTGCGGCGGCTGAACTTTCCCAAGCAGTGGCACGCGCTGAGGCATCGGTGGCGGCATTGAAGCTATCCACCGAAACGACCAGTGATGATTTGCACAAAAGCCTCGAAGAAGCCCGTGCTGCGTCTGAAGCCTTGAAGTTTCTGGTGACAACAGCCCGCGCTCTTGAAGCCAAGCCCGCGCCCGCGGTTGCTGCGCCGCCCGCCGAACCAATGCGCCCGCGGCGGGACTTGCGGTGGGATGATGAGGAGGATGATGCAGACTTTCGTCTGGCCCGGCGCAGCCGCCCCCTGAATGAGACCTGGGGTGGTTTGAGATGAGCTTTAAATTGCGGCCTTTGACCGCATTGGCAATTGGACTGGGCCTTGTTGGCGTAGCCCAAGTTGGTCGTGTGGCCTTTGATGCAACTTCTGCATTCGCTGCCGGTGAGGCTGCCGAAAAGGCAGTTGCTGCCACCGATACTGGGGCCGCGGCTGCTCCGGCAGAGGGCGGCGACAAGCCAGGGCAGAAGGTCGGCCCACCCATGTGCTTGCCGGTGGATTTGGCCAAAGAAGCCGGGATTAGTGCGGCAGAGTTCCGTCTTCTGCAAACCTTGCAAGAGCGCCGCCAAACCCTTGACGCGCGCGAACGTGATATTGTTACACGCGAAAATCTGCTCGCCAATACCGATACGAAGATCCAAGAGCGTATGGCGGCGCTCAGAGCGGTTGAGACCAATTTGCAAAAGCTGCTGGGGCAAGTCGATGATCTTGAGACCCAGCGGATCGCCTCATTGGTGCGCGTCTATGAAAAGATGAAGCCCAAGGATGCGGCCGCTGTGTGGGAAGGGCTTGATACCGAAGTCCTGCTGAAGATCGCCCAGAAGATGAAGGAACAGCCATTGTCCTTAATCCTGGCGAAAATGACGCCAGAGCGTGCCCGTGAGATCACCCGTCGTCTGGCTGAAATTGATGCGCCAGCAATGCCTGTGATGGCAGGACCGGGTGCCCCTGCAGGACCCGCCACACCCCCACCTGCGGCAGCGCCAGCCCCTGCGACAAAAGCCCCGGCTCCGAAAGCGGCGAATAATCCACCTGGTCAACAGACGCGGGCACCGGGCCAACAGGCCGCTCTCGGCAATCAGCCCAAGGCGGGTGCGCCGGGAAATCGGAACGCAAATGCTGCCAATGCTGCGCTTGATGCCAAAGGTGCCGGTCCTGCAGGTGCAGGGCCAACTCAACCGCGTGCGCCCACCGCCAAAGCCCCGAACAACCCATCCACACCTCAGCCCGCAGCGCGCCCTGCCAGTGGTCAGGCACCGGCTGATCCTGCGCCACGGCCAAAAGCCTAACACGATTCCAGTTGGGAGTGGTGATTCTTTTGGTCGTCAAGCCTTTGGCTGTGCTGGTAAGACGAGCTTAACCGCCTTCAGTCATACATAGAGCATTCCGAAATCCGGTCCAGACCGACCGGATGGAAGCAGTTTGACTCTGACCTAAACATCTGATGGCCAAATTTCGTCGGTATCTTGCCTATGTCGTCTGCGCAGCTTTGGCTGCGCCACCGATGGCCTATGGGCAAAATGCTGCGCCAGGCGGGCGGGCTCAAGCCCCGGCGGTTCCCGGGCTTAAAGGTGTCGGATTGTCGTCCAGCCAACAGGGCACATTCGCCCGTCTCCTGATCAAATGGCCAGCCGGTAGTAATTTGGCTGCCACAATTGCTGCGACGCCCAATAATGGTCTGGCCATGATCAGGCTCCCCCGGCCGATTGATGCGGACCCCAGCGCCTTTGTGAAGGGCGCGCCAGACTTTATCGCCTCAGCGGCCATGAGCGCCGATAAGCGAACCATTCGCCTTGCTCTGCTGCGTCCGACACGGGTGGAAACCAGCCAGATTGACGGCGTCCAGGCATTTGACTTTGTGTTAAGCGGGGCAAGTGCGCCACCACCCTATCGCGGCGAGGATCAAGCAGGGGCTGAAAGTGGCGGCGATGAAGAAGCCGCCACCGACGGTAAGCCGAAAAAGATGATCAATGGGCCGGCACCCGTCGGCGCACCGCGCATTCAAGTTGAAGTGCTGGAATCGAAGGAATTCACGCGTTTGCGCCTGTCGCGCGCCGGCAGCCAGTTTCAATTGCCCGAGCATGGTTTTGCCCGTCGCGGCGACCGATTGGCCATAGCTTTGCCCGGCAAATTCGCTTTTGACACCTCGGCCATTCGTAACCGTCCGCCCAATCTGATTGAGGACGCGGCGCGCTACAATAGTCCAACCGATTCGGCCTTTTTGCTCGATGTTGCGCCCGGCGCTGTGGTGCGGGACAGCCGAGAGGGCAATACGATCATTTTGGACGTCCTGCCGCCCGGCTCAAATCCTGATACGATCCAAGCCTTGCAGGATGAGGCCGGCCTGAAGTTTGGGTCCACCCAACCCCGATCAGTGGCTGAACCCGGCAAAGGATCAGCAGGCAAAACCCCACCTCCCAGCGACACAAAATCGCCAGCTCGCCCGGTCGCCAAACAAGCAGCCGATCTGGAGGCGCTCCCTGGTCCGCAGACCCCAGAAGATCAAGCCAGCGCGATGGATGCCGAAGCCATTCTGACCCAGCGGCCTGATCCTGCCCCCAGCGGTCGAATCCGCATGAGCAGCGCCATGATCGGCAAGGATTTGCAGCTGGAGTTTGATTTCCAAAGTCCGGCACCCGCTGTCATCTATCGGCGGGGTGATTCCATTTACGTGCTGTTTGCCACGGCGGCAGAAGTCGATCTGGGCCGCATTCCGACGGGCAAGTTCGTCAGCCGAGCTGAACGGGTCAAAGGCGAGGATGTCGCCGGTGTTCGGCTGGTTGCTCCACCCGAAGTTCAAGCCATCCCCAGTGCGATTGGCAATAAATGGAAAGTGGTGTTGTCGCCCCAAAAGACCCAAGCCACCCGCTCGGTCGCTTTGCAGCGCGAACAGGCTTTGGATGGCACATCACGGGTCAAGGCGATTGTGCCTGATGCTGCGGCGACGGGGATGATTACTGACCCGGAAGTGGGCGACACATTGCTTCTGGGCATGGCTTTAGGGCCAGCCAGCAATTTACCGGCCCAGCGGTCCTATTTGGAAGCCGTGGTGCCCGAAACCTATCATGGTCTGGTCGTGATCCCGCGGACAGATGATTTCGAGCTGCGACGCGATATCGACGGTTTTGTGCTGGTACGGCCCAATGGCATGGCCTTGTCTGGGTTGAGTGGCAATGCAGACATGACTCCCGCGGCCAATCTGTCACCCGGCTTTGTGGATTTCAAAAACTGGCGCTTGGGCCCGAAAGCCGATTTTACTGTCAATCTCAACAAGTTGCGCCGCAAGGCTGCAACTGAATTGGGTGATACGACCAACAAGATTGCTGCCCGACTTGATCTGGCCCGCTTTCTGGTCGCGTGGGATTTGGGGGCAGAGGCAGCCGGTGTCCTGCGCCAAATGCGCGCCGATGTTCCCGCCCTTGAGCGCTCGCCCGAACTGCTGGCTCTTGAAGGCATCGCCAGCCTGATGGCTGGACACGACAAGGCGGCCCTTGATCTTTTGAGTGAGCCAGAAATTGCCGAAGACCCAGCTTCGCAATTGTGGGCAGGCCTTGCTGCGCAAAATATTGGCAATGCCACCGAAGCCCGCGTGCGTTTTGAGCGTGGCAAGAATGCGTTGCAGAATTTTGATCCCGAATATCGAGCCCGCTTTCAAATTGCCAATGGCAATGCCGCTTTGGAAGTCGGTGACGGGGCGCTGGCTGCCATGTCAGCCAATTCGGCGCAGCGTGATGCGCAAGACAGTCTGACCCAACTGCGGGCAGCGCTGCTGGCTGCCCGTGCCATGGGGGCAACAGGGCGGGTGAATGAGGCGCTTGTTGCGTTGACCAAGCTGGCCACAGCACCAGATCGCGAAGTTGCCGCACGTGCAATTTATGAGCGCGCCAATCTGGGGGAAGCCAATGGCAAAGTACCGCTGGTGGAAGCCATTCGCGCCCTTGATGGCTTGCGTTACAGCTGGCGCGGGGATGACCTTGAGCTTGATGTTCTGCGTCGTCTGGGCGGTCTCTACATCGCAGCCGGGGACATTCGCTCGGGGCTGACGACCATGGCCAGCGCTTCGACTTTGCGCCCTGAATTGCCCGCCGCGCGGCGCTTGCGCGATGCCTTGTATGAGCAGTTCAAATATCTGTTCCTTGAGGGCGGCGCAGACGGCATGGATCCGATCCAAGCCCTCGCCCTATTCTATGATTTCCGCCATCTGGCCCCGATTGGCCCGGACGGTGATCGGATGGTGCGCGGCTTGGCGGAGCGTTTGGTCGCTTTGGATCTGTTGCCTCAAGCGACCCAATTGCTGCAACATCAGGTCGACAAGCGCCTAGAGGGCTTTTCAAAGGCCCAAGTCGCCACGGATCTAGCCGCCATTTATCTGATGGATCGGCGACCTGAAGAAGCCTTGCGGGCCATTTGGAACAGCCGTGTCTCTTTATTGCCCGAAGCCCTCAATGAACAACGCCGTCTGATCGAGGCTGCCAGCTTGGCAGAATTAGGCCGCAAGGATCATGCGCTGGAAACCATTGAGTTTGATGATTCCCGCGATGCTGCCCGCGTTCGCACAGAAATCTATATGCGGGCAGGGGATTGGCCAAATGCTGCGGCCAATGCGCGCGCCTCTCTGCCGCCAGCGCGTCCAACCTTGTCGCCCGAAGATGCTGGTGAAGTGCTCAGGGTTGCCGTCGCCCAAGCCATGGCGCGTGAGGATGATTTCAACCGAAATCTGTTGCGGAGCTATGGCCCCGCCATGAGTAAGAGTGCTTTTGCCGAGGCCTTCAAAGTGGTCACCGACAATGCCATTCCGTCAACGGCTGCTTTGCAAGGTGCGCTTAAGGTCGCCACAGGTGGGTCACCTTATGAAGGCCTGATGCGACGCCTGCGTGACCGCCTGAACCAGATTGATGCGCCAAGTGAAGCAGAAACCTCGCTGGCCGCGACAGTGGCCAAAGGACCCACGGACGGCAATCCGACCGGCCGTCTGACCCGCACCATTTTGTCGGCGCTGCCCACTGCCTTAAAGCCCAATGATGGGGCGGCAGAGGCCGCACCCTTGATGCCCGATGTCCGGCCAAGCCTGCCACCCCAGCGGTCGCCTTCGAAAGCTGCCTCTCCAACCAATCGGGCCAATCGACCAACCCCTACCGCCCAAGCCCGCAGCGCGCAAAATCAACCCCGACCAGTAGCCAGACCAACGACTGGCGGGCGGGTTGAAGCTCCCCGTGACCCGCCACCGGGCCCCGTCGTCGGACGTTAAGGCGGCTTGGACAGCACCGCCATCGTCGATGACGGCGTGGTGGATGTGTTGATCTCCTCCACCGGGGGCGGGGAGGTGACATGAAGGCGTCATCCCTGCCGGAGCGCAGCGCGGCCTTTTGGGCTTTCTGCGTCATGAGATCCCGGATCGGCTTCGCCGTCCGGGATGACACCCCGTTTTATTGGCCGATTTAACTAAACGATGTCATCCCCGCCGGAGCGATAGCGCAGAGCGGGGACCTCCAAGCGCATGTGCACCACACGATCCCGGATCGGCTACCGCCGTCCGGGATGACAGCCGATTATATGTTTTCACCGAAACACTTCTCAGACTGAAACCAACACCCCCACCCCCGCTTGCACATCAAAGCAGGGTCACAGCTATAATAAGGTGATCATGGGTATTGGCCAGCGGCGCGGCGGGGGTAAGGGCGGGGGGCGACTTCGGCTCTTCTGGGTGATTTGAAAGCCCATGGCATCGAAGGTGGCGCTGATTTCATGGCCGCGTCGGGCCATGATGCGGGGGCGCTCGTCAGGGGCAAGCATGGGGCCGGGTCTGCGGCGGGCGAGAGAGAAGGCCAAGCGTTTGGCCTTGGCTTGGGGGTCGGCTGCGATGGCCTGCAGCAGGTCCAAGCGCCGCAACCAGTGGCCGATGGGTACAGGGGCTGGGGCAAAGTAAAAGGGCCGGGCTTGGCCTGTGACAGCGGTAGATAGCGCCTCAAACCGCTGGGAGAGCGTGTCAGGATGGGGCTGAAACGGGGCCGGAAACACCCGAAAACCTGGGCTAGATACCCGCACTTTGCGCGCCTTCTTGCGGCGCAGGTTTTCAACCTGCGGCTTGGCGACCAATTCATGCTCCAGATCAAGCGCCATCAGGATCAATATCCGGCGCAAGAAGGCCTCAAGCGCGCGCACACCCGCCCGCAGACGTGCGGCCACCGCCTTGCGCACAAAGTGTGGCCGTTCCCATAAATTATCCTTTGCCAAGACATGGCTATGCAGCTGCAAGGCCAGGGACAGCACAAAGGCAAAGGGGGCAAGCGAGAAGGCCATCACACTATCATGGCTGGGAAGCTGTGCTGTGGGATAGATTGGAACGATCCCCCACCCCCACCACGCTGTCATCAAGTCAGTTGTGGAATTGAGATTTGTATTGGTTTGAGGACGGCATTTGCGATGGTTACGAGTTTTCGTGCTACGGCGGCGAGAGCGAGTTTTTTGGGTTTTTTGTTGCTGAGAAGGTTTTGGTAGAAGTGTTTTAACTCTGGGTGGCAGCGTGATGCGGTCAAGGCGGCCATGAAGAGGGTGCGTCTGATGAGATCGCGTCCACCAGTCATGGGATATTTCTTGAAGCTGTTGCCTGACTGAGCGGGGTGGGGAGCAAGGCCTGCCAGACAGGCGATTTGCTTGCGGGTTGCATGACCAAGTTCGGGCAACATGGCGATGAGGGTATGGGCGCTGATGGGGCCGATGCCTTTGATGGCGCGCAGGCGCTTTTCTTGAACTTTGATGCGTGGATCGGACTTTATAAGGTCAGCGATCTGTTGCTCGATCTTATCGATTTGGGTGTTGATAAAGCTGATTTCGGCG